>NZ_QBJC02000012.1:0-133960 GCF_003057695.2 Pseudocitrobacter sp. RIT415
TGTAAGTGTCTACCATGTCTCCGAACAAGTGTTCACTATGTCCCCGGACTGTACAGGGAGAGGGCTGGGGTGAGGGTGAAACCACCCCACCCCGCATCGTCTGCGTCACCTGCTCCTTCGCCATATTCACCGCGCTCAGTTGCCCGTTTACCGTGGGCTTGAGCGGTGCGTCTGCCTGCACTGCCCCGGTGGCGGTGAGCTGAAGGTTACCGTCGCCGCTGATGGGCAGCGCTGGCCATCCCCAGGCCTGCAACGTATTCAGCGGCACGCCGCGAGCGTCGAGGCTGACGTTCACCTGCCGTTGCGGCAACTGAGAAACCGTGGCGGTGGCGTTGAGCTTGCCTTTCTCTGTGTATGCTGCAAGTTCGCTGATATTCACCGTCGAGGCGTTTGCCGACAGCGCGAGGCTCGGACGATTGACGTCTACGCGATTAAACGTCGCCGCTGCCGCGTTGAGTTGCACATTTCCGCCCCATACGCCCCACAGGCGATTTTTCACCAGCTGTAGATTGGTGGCGCTGCCTTCCAGTGCCGTAATCTGCCACGGGAAAGCCGGGTCGATATCGATAACCAGATTGCGGCTGGCGGTGAATTTCTTCAGGGTCACACTGTTGAGCCACTCCGGCAATGCGTCCATCCACAACTGCTTCCAGTTATTGGGTAACGTGTATTCAAGGCCGATAACAGACGCATCATCCAGCGTCAGCGCCTGCCCGTTGCGCAACCAGAAACCGGACGTTCGCACCGTGCTGCCTTCCCAGCGAGTGGTAAACTGGCGCAGAGCGATGCCCTGGTCTGAGAGCTCGCCGTTGAAAATGGGGTCCAGCAGATGCAACGAGCCATAGATAAACTCGCTGGCGTTGAGGGTGATTTTGCCGTCCGTACTTTGCCAGCCCCCCTGGCTTAGGGTCAGGTTGCGCACATTCATATCGAGGTCGGTCACCGCCCAGTCCGGCCCCTGTAAACGGGCATCCACCACCTCAAGGCGGCCAATTTGCAGCGACGGAACGGTACTGAGCGGGGCGAAGAAATCGACCAATGTTTTATCACTTTGCAGACGAATATCGTTCAGGCGCAGATTTTCCACCACCCAGCTTCCGTCGGCGTTGCGGCGGGCATCGCCGGCCAGCGAGCCGCGAGCGACCTCCGCGCCAAGGCTGGTGAGCGTCACTACACCGTTGTCAATATCCCCTTCGATAACGGCGTTGCTGGTGGGTACGCCATTGAGCGTCAGGGAACCGGCATTCACCTGTAGATGCGTTTTCTTGCCCAGTACGTTGCCCGCTTCCGGCGTCCATGGCGCAATGCTGCCGTTAACCCGTTGCGCACTTAATTCCCAGCCGGTTTCCGGGCTGTTGAAAGCCATGTTATTGAGCTGCAGGCGATCGGCGGCAAAGGGAAGTGGCGCGTTAGATGGCGAGAGATTTAACGTCCCGTCTTGCAGCAGGATAGTGTCAACGTGTAGCGGGTCGGTCACCTGGCGGGTGCTCAGGCCGATGTCGACAGCTTTAGCGACCAGCGTCGCGGGTTTGCCATCGCGCCCGAAGGTCACATTTCTGAACAAGAGATGGGAAGGCGATGAGAAACGGTGATCCATCGCATCGAACGTCACCTGGTAATCGGTGTTTTCCGTGAGCCACTGACTGACTTCACGCGCGCCCCAGCGGGTTTGCAGCAGGAAGTAGAAGGCGAGAATGACCAGCAGCAGTGCGACGAGAAGCCAGAGAATCAGCTTTCCAATAAATTTCATGATCTTCCATCCTGAGAAGGGCACATAAGGCAGTTATGCACGAATTATGCGCAATGCTCAAGGTAAGAAGGGTGAAATTCGGTGTCAGCGTGTGGGGATAATGCCGGATGACGTCACCGCCATCCGGCAAAGCGGATCACTCTTTCTCTGGCGGGAAGACCAGATTCAGAACAATCGCGGTGATACCGCCAGCGGCGATACCAGAAGAGAGCAGGTTTTTCAGCCAGTCCGGGGCAAACTGAAGGATTTGCGGCTGCTGGGAAACGCCCAGGCCGATGGCCAGTGAAAGGGCAATAATCAGAATTGCGCGGCGATTCAGCGGTTCGCGGGAAACAATACGCACGCCGGATGCGGCGATGGTGCCGAACATCACAAGCGTTGCGCCGCCCAGAACCGGCTCAGGGATGTGCTGCACAAAACCGCTTACCGCCGGGAACAGACCCAGCACGATCAACATCAGCGCAACGACAAAGCCAACGTAGCGGCTGGCAACGCCGGTCAACTGAATTACGCCATTGTTCTGACCAAAGCAGGAGTTCGGGAAGGTGTTGAACACCGCAGAGACAAACGAGTTCAGGCCATTAGCCAGCACGCCGCCTTTCAGGCGCTTCATGTATACCGGGCCGGAGACCGGTTGCTCAGAGACGTCAGAAGTCGCCGTAATATCACCAATTGTTTCCAGTGAGGTGATCATAAAGACCAGCATCAGCGGTAGCAGCAGGTTCCAGTCAATCCCCAGGCCATAGTACAGCGGGGTTGGGATCATCAACAGGTCGGTGTTGGTCGGCGCGGTATTTTCCGGCAGCATCCCGAGGAACCAGGCCATCAGATAACCCGCCGCCATGGCAATGACCAGAGATGCAATACGCAGGTACGGGTTGCGCTGGCGGTTAAGAAGAATAATCAGTACCAGTACGATACCCGCCAGCAGCAGATTTTTTGGCGCGCCAAAGGTGTTGTTGCTCATCGCCGCATAACCGCCACCAATGGATGTCAGGCCAACCTGAATCAGTGACAGCCCGATAATCATGACTACCACGCCGGAAACCAGCGGCGTGATAATCCGACGCGCCAGATGCAGCACGCGCGAAAGCACCATTTCTGTACAACTCGCCAGCATCAGCGTACCAAACAGCGCCGCCATCATCGTCGGTACATCGGCACCACCGGTTTTCAGCGCGGTACCGCCCATAATCAGCGGCGCAACAAAGTTAAAGCTGGTGCCCTGAATAGACAATAGACCCGAACCCACCGGCCCCCAGGCTTTAATCTGAATGATGGACGCCACACCGGAAGCGAAGAGCGACATACTGATAATGTGCTGAGTATCCGCCGCCGGCAGACCCAGCGCCTGACAAATCAGCAGGGCAGGCGTGATCACCGCAACAAACATCGCCAGCAAGTGTTGCAGTGCGGCAAAGAGGGTTTGTGGCAGCGGCGGGCGGTCTTCTAAGCGGTAAATCAATTCGCTGTTTTGAGTGTGCGCAACCGGTTGCGCATTTTCTGACTCAAGGGTGTTGGCGGACATCAGAGGCGATCTCGTGGTGGAAAAGTGGCGATTTTATCGGACTGGTGGGTAAAAGCAAACGGTTGCTTTGGGAAGGCGTTAAAAAAATATCGGATCTTAATTTTTATCAATTATTCATTACATAAATGATTAATCGGCGTGATTAACCTTTTTCTGTCATTTTTGCGCATTTATTGATTACAATCTGCTCCCTGATCTTACGATGAGATCTCAACGACACAGGAAATACGTCGCGTATGAATGAATCATGCGTCAGGTAAGGAGCTTCAAATATGTTTCATCTCGATACGTTATCTACGCTGGTCGCGGCGACTATGGTGCTGCTGTTAGGGCGCAAACTGGTTCACTCCGTCCCCTTCTTTAAAAAATATACCATTCCAGAACCGGTCGCCGGTGGGCTGCTGGTGGCGCTGGCTCTGCTGGTGCTGAAAAAAAGCATGGGCTGGGAAATCGACTTCGATATGAGTCTGAAAGACCCGCTGATGCTGGCCTTCTTCGCCACCATTGGTCTGAACGCCAACCTCTCCAGTCTGCGAGCGGGCGGAAAAGTATTAGGCACCTTTCTGATAGTGGTGGTGGGGCTGCTGCTGATGCAGAACGCCATCGGCATTGGCATGGCGAAAATGCTGGGGCTGGATCCGCTAATGGGCTTACTGGCAGGCTCGATTACGCTCTCTGGCGGGCATGGTACCGGGGCGGCGTGGGGCAAACTGTTTACCGAACGCTACGGTTTTACCAGCGCAACGGAAGTCGCGATGGCTTGCGCAACATTTGGCCTGGTGCTGGGTGGCCTGATTGGCGGGCCCGTGGCGCGTTATCTGGTCAAACACTCTTCCTCGCCGGACGGTACACCAGAGGATCAGGAAGTGCCGACGGCGTTTGAAAAGCCGGACGTTGGGCGCGTTATCACCTCGCTGGTGTTGATTGAAACCATCGCATTGATTGCGATTTGTCTGACGGTCGGGCGAGTCGTTGCGCAACTGCTGACCGGCACCATGTTTGAATTGCCAACCTTTGTGTGCGTGCTGTTTATTGGCGTTATCCTGAGTAACGGCCTCGCGCTGGTCGGGTTTTATCGTGTCTTTGGACGTGCGGTGTCGGTGCTTGGCAACGTCAGCCTGTCACTCTTCCTGGCGATGGCCTTAATGAGCCTCAAACTGTGGGAGTTGGCTTCATTAGCGCTACCGATGTTGGCGATTCTGGGGGCACAGACGCTGGCGATGGCGCTGTACGCGATGTTCGTCACCTACCGGATGATGGGTAAAAACTACGATGCGGCGGTGCTGGCAGCAGGTCACTGCGGCTTTGGCCTGGGGGCGACGCCAACGGCGATTGCTAATATGCAGGCGATTACCGAACGTTTCGGCCCGTCGCATACGGCGTTCCTGGTGGTACCGATGGTAGGGGCGTTCTTCCTTGATATCGTCAATGCGCTGGTGATTAAGCTCTATCTGATGTTACCGATGTTTGGCTAATCAGTGCGGGGAATGTGGCGGGGGCGCTTCGCTTGCCTGCCCTACAAAGAATTGCGATCGATGTAGGGCGGGCAAGCGAAGCGCCCCCGCCATCGTTTTTTACTCGTCGTGATCTTCCCACGCCAGCGCGCGTTTCACCGCTTTTTTCCAGCCGCTGTAACGATAATTACGCTCGGTCGTTTCGATGCCCGGGCGGAATTCACGCTCAATTACCGCTTTCTCCTGCAATTCATCCAGATTCTGCCAGAAGCCTACTGCCAGGCCCGCGAGATACGCAGCACCTAACGCGGTCACTTCACGGACTTCCGGGCGCTCTACACGGGTACCCAGAATGTCTGACTGGAACTGCATCAGGAAATTATTGGCAACCGCGCCGCCATCCACGCGCAGGGCGTGCAGACGAATGCCGGAGTCAGCCTGCATCGCTTCCAGCACGTCGCGCGTTTGATATGCAATGGATTCCAGCGTGGCGCGAATAATGTGATTCGAGTTGACGCCGCGCGTCAGGCCGAAAATCGCGCCGCGCGCATACGGATCCCAGTAGGGGGCTCCAAGGCCGGTAAACGCCGGAACCACATACACACCGTTGGTATCTTTCACTTTGGTGGCGAAATACTCAGAGTCGAACGCGTCGCTGATGAGTTTCATTTCATCACGCAGCCACTGAATAGAGGCACCAGCCATAAACACCGCGCCTTCCAGCGCATAGTTCACTTCACCGCGCGGGCCACAGGCAATGGTGGTCAGCAGGCCATGCTCCGATTTCACCGCTTTTTCGCCGGTGTTCATCAGCATAAAGCAGCCGGTGCCGTAGGTGTTTTTCGCCATCCCTTCCTTCACGCACAGCTGACCGAAAAGCGCCGCCTGCTGATCGCCTGCGATCCCGGCGATCGGTATACGCGTGCCGCCTTTCCCACCGATGTTGGTCTGGCCATATACTTCGGAGGATTTGCGCACTTCCGGCAGCATAGCGCGCGGGATGTCGAGCACCTCGAGCATTTTGTCGTCCCAGTCCAGTTCATTGATGTTGAACAGCATGGTACGTGAGGCGTTGGTGTAATCAGTGACGTGCACGCGCCCCTGAGTCATTTTCCAGATAAGCCAGGTGTCGACGGTACCGAACAGCAGTTCACCACGGCGGGCGCGCTCGCGGGAACCCTCAACGTGGTCGAGGATCCACTTCACTTTGGTGCCGGAGAAGTACGGGTCAACCACCAGGCCGGTAGCTTTACGCACATACTCTTCCATACCGTCGCGTTTCAATTGTTCGCAGATATCGGCGGTACGGCGGCATTGCCAGACAATGGCGTTATAAATCGGTTTTCCGGTTTCGCGTTCCCACACCACGGTGGTTTCGCGCTGGTTGGTGATACCAATCGCGGCAATCTGATCGGAATTGATATCGGCTTTCGCCAGTACTTCAACCAGCGTGGAGCTCTGGGTTGCCCAGATTTCCATCGGGTCGTGCTCGACCCAGCCTGGCTTAGGATAAATTTGTTCAAATTCGCGCTGTGAAACACTGATGATATTGGCGTCGTGATCCATTACCACGGCGCGGGAACTGGTAGTGCCCTGGTCGAGCGCAACGATATATTTTTTGTCAGTCATAATGCGTGTTCCATAGTCAGATTACAGCGAAGCATTGTGTTGAGCGCTACCGGAGGTGGTGTCTTTTTCTTCAACCACACAGGTATCACACGGCAAATGGCGGCCAATCAGTTTGCGATAGCTGAATGCACCCAGCGCCGCGCCCACCACGGGTGCGAACATCGGCACCACGAAATAAGGAATATCTTTGCCGCCCGTGAAGGCGACGTCGCCCCAGCCCGCCAGCCAGGCGAACGTTTTTGGCCCAATATCACGTGCCGGGTTCATCGCAAAGCCGGTCAGCGGCCCCATGGATGCACCAATAACGGCGATCAACAGGCCAATCAGCAGCGGTGCCAGCGGCCCGCGTGGAATGCCGTTGCCATCATCGCCCAGCGCCATGATGACGCCCATCAGGATAGCGGTTATCACCATTTCTACCGCGAAGGCCTGCACAAAATTGATATGTGGGTTCGGGTAAGTGGAGAATATTCCAGCAAGATCAAGACTTTCTACGCTGCCGCGCACCATATGATGGGTTAATTCGTAATCGTAGAACAGGTTGTAATAAAGCCCGTAAACCAACGCCGCTGCGCAAAACGCGCCGGCAAACTGAGAAAGGATGAAAGGGACCACTTTACGGCGTTCGAAACAGGCGAACAGCCACAGCGCAACGGTGACCGCCGGGTTAAGATGTGCGCCGGAAACCCCTGCGGTCAGGTAGATGGCCATCGCCACGCCCAGACCCCAGATAATACTGATTTCCCACTGACCAAAGCTGGCCCCTGCGACTTTTAATGCCGCAACACATCCTACGCCGAAAAAGATCAACAGCCCGGTACCAAGAAACTCTGCAATGCACTGGCCTTTTAGGGTTGAAGTTTGGCTCATAATCGGTTCCTGAAGACAGTTTACTAGTTATTGTGTCGTGGTGGTCGAAGACACCCACGCTGCCATGTAGGCATCGTGTTAATTTATCGTTAACGAACATAAACGAGAAATATCGAAATCAAAATGTGTGTACTACGTCATAAAATGAGCGATTTCGCGCCAGATTGTGTCTCTTTACGGAACTAAAAAAAGAGAGCTGAATCATTTCATTCACTTCTCGTGTTAACAAATAAGGGGTAAATGCGCCGAAAGCTCCAGGTCTAGACTGAAAATTGTTGCAAACCGCAATCTACGTGCCCTGGCGCTGGACAGGGGGAGCGGGGCTCCATACAATCGAAGGTCAGAAGTGCGCATATTTTCGTTAAGGCGTCGCCGGGTTCCCGGGACGATATCAACGCCTTGCAAGATCAGGAGAGGTATGACGATGTCATTAGAAGTATTTGAGAAACTGGAAGCAAAAGTTCAGCAGGCGATTGATACCATCACCCTGTTGCAGATGGAAATCGAAGAACTGAAAGAGAAGAATAACGCGCTGGCGCAGGACGTTCAGTCTGCACAGCACAGCCGTGAAGAGCTGGAACGCGAAAACAACCAGCTGAAAGAACAGCAGAATGGCTGGCAGGATCGTCTGCAGGCGCTGCTGGGCCGTATGGAAGAAGTGTAATCTTCCACTGAGTTTGCTGCCTTCATCGGGCGTTATGCCAGGAAGGCAGCGACTTCTCTTCGCGTTATTTCCCCGCCGTATATTTCAAAATCACATAATCAATCTTTTTTTATTCTTTAATGTTCAATTTGCTTTCTGGCACGCTAGCCTTATCAACGACACAACATAAGAGAGCGGGCGATGAACAAGTGGGGCGTGGGTTTAACTCTTTTGCTGGCTTCCACCAGCGTACTGGCTAAGGATATTCAATTACTTAACGTTTCTTACGATCCGACGCGCGAACTGTACGATCAGTACAATAAAGCCTTCAGCGCGCACTGGAAAAAAGAAACGGGTGATAACGTGGTGATTCGTCAGTCCCATGGCGGTTCCGGTAAACAGGCGACATCGGTTATCAACGGTATCGAAGCTGACGTGGTGACGCTGGCGCTGGCCTATGACGTTGACGCGATCGCAGAGCGTGGCCGCATCGATAAAAACTGGATTAAACGCCTGCCGGATAACTCCGCGCCGTACACCTCCACCATCGTTTTCCTGGTACGTAAAGGCAATCCAAAACAAATTCATGACTGGAACGACCTGGTGAAACCGGGTGTGTCTGTCATCACCCCGAACCCGAAAAGCTCTGGCGGCGCACGCTGGAACTACCTTGCTGCATGGGGTTATGCGTTGCACCACAATAATGGAGACCAGGCCAAAGCCCAGGAATTCGTCAAATCACTGTTCAAAAACGTTGAAGTGCTCGATTCCGGCGCGCGTGGCGCAACGAATACCTTCGTTGAGCGCGGCATTGGCGATGTGCTGATTGCGTGGGAGAACGAAGCGCTGCTGGCGGCAAATGAGCTGGGTAAAGATAAATTCGAAATCGTCACGCCGAGTGAGTCGATTCTGGCAGAGCCAACCGTTTCTGTGGTCGACAAAGTGGTTGAGAAAAAAGGCACTAAAGAAGTGGCGGAAGCCTATCTGAAGTACCTCTACTCGCCAGAGGGTCAGGAGATCGCGGCGAAAAACTTCTATCGTCCACGCGATCCGGAAGTGGCGAAAAAATATGAAAGCGCGTTCCCGAAACTGAAGTTGTTCACTATCGACGAAGAGTTTGGCGGTTGGACGAAAGCACAGCAGACACACTTCTCTAACGGCGGTACCTTTGACCAGATTAGCAAACGTTAATCGCGGTTGAATGAAGATGGCCCGGTAATCATACCGGGCTTTTTTATTTGTCACGATTATGCGGTACCCTTGCCAGTCATCGAAATACAGGGAACGCACAATGAAAAAAGCTGGCTATCTTATTCTGGCGATAATCGTCATTGCTCTCGCCGCAGGCGCGGCCTGGTGGAAATGGGCCGGAAACCCGAATGCGCTGCGCAACATCGTTCTCGAACAATGTCTTCCAAATCAGTTACAACACCAGCAGCCCGCGCCGTGTGCCGATGTGAAACCGGATGCCGGATACGTGGTGTTCAAGGATCGCAACGGCCCGCTGCAATATCTTCTCATGCCCACTTACCGTATCAACGGCACGGAAAGCCCGATGCTGCTGGAGCCTTATACGCCAAACTTTTTCTGGCTGGCCTGGCAGGCGCGCAGCTTTATGAGCCAGAAATATGGCAAAGAGATCCCGGATAGCGCCGTATCACTGGCGATTAACTCACGAAGCGGACGGACGCAAAATCACTTCCACATTCACATCTCCTGCCTGCGCACGGATGTTCGTCATCAGCTGGATACCAATATGGCGAAAATCAGTACTCGCTGGCTGCCGTTGCCGGGAGGCCTGCGTGGCAAAGAATATCTGGCGCGTCGGGTCACTGAAAGTGAAATGGTGAAAACCAGCCCGTTTATGATGCTGGCGGAAGAGGTTCCAGAAGCGCGCGACCATATGGGAAGCTATGCGCTGGCGATGGTACGTTTGAGCGACGAAAGCTTTGTTCTTCTGGCGACGCAGCGTAATTTATTGGCGCTGAACCGCGCGTCTGCCGAGGAAATTCAGGATCATCAATGTGATATTCTGAAGTAACCCTACCGGTTCTGGCGTTTACCTGATTCTTCTGCCGTCGTATTCTTGCTGAAAAAAACGACAGGAGTCAGGTATGGCGCTCTGGTTTTCACACCCTCTGTTCCTTCCATCGCTGATTGTTGGCATCACTATCCTCCTCTGGGCGACTTCTCTGCTGCCTGAATTTATCACCGCGCTTTTATTCTTTACCGTTGCGATGGCGGCAAAAATCGCCCCGCCGGAGGTGATTTTTGGCGGCTTTGCGTCATCGGCTTTCTGGCTGGTATTCAGCGGCTTTGTGCTTGGCGTGGCGATCCGCAAAACGGGGCTTGCCGACCGGGCGGCGAGGGCGCTCTCGGCAAGGCTCACTGATTCGTGGCTGCGCATGGTGGCGAGCGTGGTGCTGCTGAGCTATGCGCTGGCATTTGTGATGCCATCCAATATGGGGCGAATCGCGCTACTGATGCCGATTGTCGCGGCGATGGCCTCTCGTGCGGGTATTAAAGAGGGCACTCGTCCCTGGTACGGACTGGCGCTGGCGGTGGGTTTCGGCACATTTCAGCTTTCTGCGACCATTCTGCCTGCTAACGTACCCAACCTGGTGATGAGCGGCGCGGCGGAAGGCGCGTGGGGCATTCATCTGAACTATCTACCCTATCTGTTGCTGCATACGCCGGTGCTCGGCTGGTTGAAAGGCGCACTGCTTATCGGGCTGATTTGCTGGCTATTCCCCGGAAAACCGCAGCCGCCGAAATCGGTACAGGCGGCGCCGCCTATGAGCGCGGCAGAGAAGCGCCTGGCCTGGCTGCTGGCGATAGTGTTAACTCTGTGGGTAACGGAGAGCTGGCATGGCATCGGCCCGGCGTGGACGGGGCTGGCGGCGGCGTGCGTAACGTTGCTGCCGCGCGTCGGGTTTATCAACGGCGAAGAGTTTTCGGCAGGGGTGAATATTCGCACCTGTATCTATGTGGCAGGTATTCTGGGGCTGGCTATCACCGTCACCCAGACAGGGATTGGCGATGCGGTAGGCGAAGCGCTGCTACGCGTGATGCCGCTTGACCCTGAACGCCCGTTCACCAGCTTTGTCGCGCTGACGGGGATCACGACCGCGCTCAACTTCATCATGACCGCCAACGGTGTGCCGGCACTCTACACTACCTTTGCGCAAAGTTTTGCCGAGGCGACAAACTTCCCGCTGTTGAGCGTCATCATGATTCAGGTGCTGGGGTATTCAACGCCGCTGCTGCCGTATCAGGCGTCGCCGATTGTGGTGGCGATGGCGTTAGGAAAAGTGCCTGCAAGAGCGGGGGTGATGCTGTGTCTGGCGCTGGCGGCGGCGAGTTATCTGCTGCTGTTGCCGCTGGATTATCTTTGGTATCAGGTGTTGGGGAAGTTGTGAGTTGTTGCCCTCACCGAAAACCGCGCCGGGCGGTTCCCTCTCCTTGCGGGAGAGGGTTAGGGTGAGGGGATTACAACATTAAGCCTGTTTAGCCGCTTCTGCTGCTTTAACGATCACCGCGAAAGCGTCTGCTTTCAGGGATGCACCGCCAACCAGCGCGCCGTCGATGTCCGGCTGGGTGAACAGTTCTGCTGCGTTGCCAGCGTTAACGGAACCGCCGTACTGGATGATGACCTGTTCAGCGATTTTCGCGTCAGCTTTAGCAATGTGGTCACGAATGAATTTGTGAACAGCCTGAGCCTGAGCCGGAGTAGCGGATTTGCCAGTACCGATTGCCCATACGGGTTCGTAAGCGATAACGACGCCTTCGAATGCCGCAGCGCCCTGAGTTTTCAGGACTGCATCGATCTGACGTGCGCACACTTCTTCCGTTTTGCCCGCTTCGTTTTCTGCTTCGGTTTCACCGATGCACAGAACCGGAGTCAGACCTTGCTCTTTCAGCACAGCGAATTTTTTCGCGATCAGTTCGTCAGACTCTTTGTGGTAGGTACGACGCTCAGAGTGACCGATAATGATGTACTGTGCGCCAATGTCTTTCAGCATGGCAGCAGACGTTTCACCGGTGAACGCGCCAGACAGGTTCAGGTCAACGTTCTGCGCGCCCAGCATGATGTGGCTGCCTTCAGCTTCACGTTTCGCCATATCGATGTACAGTTCCGGCGGCGCGATCGCTACGTCGCAGCCTGCAACGCCTGCCAGTTCTTTACGCAGGTTAGAAAGCAGTTCGTGAACCATGTGGCGGCTGCCGTTCAGTTTCCAGTTACCCATCACTAATGGATGTCGCATTTTAATTCTCCACGCTTGTTAGCGAATTAAGGAATATGGCCGCCCGAGTGGGCGGCATGGTCTGTGAATCAGTATAGAGAGTGTTCATCCTGAAGGCTTTGCTTTTTATCATTTATTCGCCTACTTCAAGATTTTCAGATAGCGCCAGCTTAATCGGTTCAACAGCGAAGGTCAGCCCTTTTTCGCCATTATCTGCGACAACATAACGAATTGCGCCCTCGCTGGTGGTGAAGTAATGCTTTCCTTTGCCCTGTGTAAGCAGCTTTTGCAGTTTCTGCTGGCTTTGCGCTTTGGTGAGCGTGGGGGTGAACAGACGCAGCAGCGCCGTCATGTACTCCAGCGCTTTCGCTTTCGCCGCTTTTTGTTCAGGGCCCGGAATGGGCAGCCAGGTTATCTGCATCGACTTGATTTTCAGCGTTCCGCGTTCGAGCGCGGTGGACGCATACAGATTCTCGTTAATTTTGCTCGCTGCGCGCGTCAGGTTCATCTTGTCGCGACTGGAAGAAATCGAGCGGAACTCACTGAGGGGCAGCGACGGGTTATCGATATTAAACCTTTCGCGAAACTGGCTGATGGAGAGATCGAACGTCGGCGCGCCGGAGAGTAAATAGGGCGCGGTGGTATCCGGCGACTCAACGGCAAACGCGAAGCGGCCAGCGCTCAGGGCGATGACGCCTGCAAGACACACAGAGATCCACTTCTTCATGTTTGTCGCTCTCCTATTCTCCAGCAGACGATTAAAACGGGAACGGCCTCGCTTGTCAAAAAGAGCGCGTTTCAGGGTACACTACGCCGCATGATGAGAATAAGGAATCAGACATGACCCTACAGCAATGGTTGTTTTCAATTAAGGGCCGCATTGGTCGCCGCGATTTCTGGATCTGGATGGGGATCTGGCTGCTGGCGATGGTGATTCTGTTTACGCTTGCCGGCGGTGAAATGCTCAGTATTCAGACTGCGGCGTTTATCCTGGTTTGCCTGCTGTGGCCAACGGCGGCGGTCACGGTAAAACGTCTGCACGATCGCGGTAAATCAGGCATCTGGGCTTTGCTGATGGTGCTGGCGTGGATGCTCCTGGCGGGTAACTGGGCGATGCTGCCGGGCGTCTGGCAGTGGGGCGTGGGGCGATTTATTCCGACGCTGATTATCGTGATGATGCTCATTGACCTGGGCGCGTTTGTCGGCACCCAGGGGGAAAACAAGTACGGTAAAGACACGCAGGACGTGAAATACCGCTGATTACCAGTAATGTTCCGCCGTCATATGGCCTGGGCGGCGGCGCAGATGTTTGGTCATCTGGCGGGTATCTTTCAGCAACTGCTGGGTATCGCGCACCATCTGTGGATTTCCGCACAGCATCACGTGGCTGGTTTCGGCGTTCATTGGCAGGCCAACCGCCTCTTCCAGCGCACCACTTTCGATCAGTGCGGGCACGCGTCCGGTCAGGGAATCCGCCACCGTTTCGCGGCTGACAACGGTTTTAATGCGCAACTTCCCTTCGTAGCGTTTCTCCAGTTCCTGCATCAACGGCAAATAACTTAGGTCTGCGGCAAAGCGCGCGGCGTGAACCAGTACGATATTCTTAAAACGCTCTAAATCTTTCCCTTCCTGCAAAATCGACAGATACGGGCCAATCGCCGTGCCGGTCGCCAGCATCCACAGGGTTTCGCAGTCTGGCACTTCATCGAGCACAAAGAACCCAGCCGCTTCGCTGACAATCTGCACATCATCACCCGGCTTCAGTGCGGCGAGGCGCGGGCTCAGTTTTCCCTCCGGTACAGTGACCAGATAGAACTCAAGATCGGGATTGCTGGGGGCGTTAACGTAGGAGTACGCGCGCTGCACGCGCTCGCCGTCAACATCCAGACCCAGCTTGGCGAACTGCCCGGCGGTGAAGGGATTAACGGGGGCGTGAACGGTGAGGCTAAACAGTGCATCGGTCCAGAAATGCACCTTTGTGACTTTACCTGTTACCCAATCGGCCATGATCGTCTCCTCTGCGCGTTGTTACCCTATCTTCGCTGTGTCAGGAGAAGATTTCCAGCCCCGCGGGGCCGGAAAGCTCAATTGAACAAATGATTTACAGGATGTGATTCTGGATCTCAGGGTCTTTGCGATCGAGATAATGAATCGACTGAATGCGGCGAATGGTGCGTGATTTTCCGCGAATCAGCAGCGTTTCGGTGGTGGCGATATTGCCTTTGCGGCTGATGCCGTCCAGCAGGTCGCCTTTGGTGATCCCGGTGGCGGAGAAGATAACGTTATCGCTGCGCGCCATATCATCCAGCGTCAGCACTTTCCCGGCTTCGATACCCATCTCATGACAACGGCGCAGTTCGTCCTCACCAATACGGCGATTCTCTTCGCTATCGCCTTTGACGTGATGACGCGCCAGCAGGCGGCCATGCATATCGCCATCCAGCGCGCGGATCACTGCCGCAGAGACCACGCCTTCCGGTGCGCCGCCGATACCGTAAAGAACATCAACTTCGCTGTCCGGCATACAGGTCAGAATGGACGCCGCGACATCACCATCAGGAATGGCGAACACGCGCACGCCCAGTTTTTGCAACTCGGCAATCACCGCATCGTGGCGTGGTTTCGCCAGAATGGTGACCGTCAGCGCTTCAAAAGGCTTATTCAAAGCGCTTGCGATATTGCGCAGGTTTTCTTCCAGCGACTTGTTGAGGTCGATAACACCTTTTGCGCCCGGCCCGACAATCAGCTTTTCCATGTACATATCCGGCGCGTTCAGGAAGCAGCCTTTATCGCCTACCGCCAGCACTGCCAGCGCGTTTGCCTGGCCCATCGCGGTCATACGGGTGCCTTCAATCGGATCGACGGCGATATCTACCGCGTCGCCTTTGCCTGTGCCGACGTTTTCGCCGATGTAGAGCATCGGCGCTTCATCAATTTCGCCCTCGCCGATCACGATGGTGCCATCAATGTTGACCTTGTTGAGCATGATGCGCATCGCATTTACTGCCGCGCCATCCGCGACATTTTTATCGCCCCGGCCCAGCCATTTGTAACCTGCCAGCGCCGCCGCTTCCGTGACGCGCGAAAATTCGATAGCCAGTTCTCGTCTCATAGCAAACTCGTTAGTAAATGAATGGCACGCAGCGAAAGCGCTTGAGTCGTGTGTTCGCTACGCGTTGGAATAACGTTCGGTCTCTGGCATCCAGCGTTCAATCAGCGCGGTGGCCTGTTGTGGATAACGTTCATGAACGTGGCGGGCGATGCGCTGAACTTCGGGGATCATCGCCTGATCACGCAATAAATCTGCCACTTTGAATTCAGCATTACCCGTCTGGCGCGTACCGAGCAGTTCGCCGGGGCCACGAATTTCGAGGTCTTTTTGTGCAATTACAAAGCCGTCGTTGCTGTCGCGCAGCACCTGTAGACGCATCTGCGCCGTTTTGGAAAGCGGCGATTTGTAGAGCAATACACAGTGAGAAGCCACTGCGCCACGGCCCACGCGGCCACGAAGCTGGTGCAGTTGCGCAAGACCCAGGCGCTCCGGGTTTTCAATAATCATCAGACTGGCGTTGGGCACATCGACGCCCACTTCAATTACCGTGGTGGCAATCAGCAGATGCAGTTCGCCTTGCTTGAAGGATTGCATTACCGCCTGTTTTTCTGCAGGTTTCATACGCCCGTGAACGAGGCCGACGTTCAGTTCCGACAGCGCCAGCTTTAATTCTTCCCACGTGGCTTCTGCCGCCTGCGCTTCCAGCAGCTCCGACTCTTCAATCAGCGTACAGACCCAATAAGCCTGACGTCCCTCTTCGGTGCAGGCGTGACGCACACGATTAATGATATCGCTGCGGCGCGTGTCCGGAATCGCGACGGTTGTGACCGGCGTGCGGCCTGGCGGCAGTTCGTCGATCACCGAGGTATCGAGATCGGCATAGGCAGTCATCGCCAGCGTTCGTGGAATTGGCGTCGCGGTCATAATTAGCTGATGCGGATGGAAGCCCTGCTGCTGGCCTTTCTCCCACAGCGCCAGACGCTGGTGGACGCCAAAGCGGTGCTGTTCATCGATAATCACCAGGGCGAGGCCGTTAAACTGCACCTGCTCCTGGAAAATGGCATGGGTGCCGACAATCATCTGTACCAGGCCGCTGGCAATGGCTTCCTGCTGCGCCTGACGCGCTTTGCCTTTCTGTTTCCCGGCGAGCCAGCCCACTTCGATACCGAGCGGTTCAAACCAGTTGCGGAAGTTATTGGCGTGCTGCTCGGCAAGCAGTTCGGTTGGTGCCATCAGCGCCACCTGCTTGCCGTGGGCAATCGCCCTCAATGCTGCCAGTGCGGCAACCAGCGTTTTGCCTGAGCCCACATCGCCCTGCACCAGACGCATCATCGGCACGTCGAGGGCCATATCGCGTTCAATTTCAGCCACCACGCGGGTTTGCGCCCCGGTGGGTTTGAACGGCAGCGAATCGAGAAACTGATTTTTTAGCTCACCCTGTGCACTCAGCGGCAGGGCATGGTAGCGTTGCGCCCCGGCGCGGAGCGCCAGCATGCTCAGGTTATGGGCGAGTAACTCTTCCAGAATTAAGCGTCGCTGGGCCGGATGCTTGCCGGTTTCCAGGTCGCTGAGTTGTAGCGATGGCGGTGGGCGATGCAAGGTGCGCAGCGCTTCCGGCAGGCTCATCATGCCGGAGGCCAATTCTGGCGGCAGTAGCTCGGCAATGGCGCAGGTATCGAGGAGATCCAACGCCTGGTCGGTTAGCTTGCGCAGCGTCGCCTGCTTAATCCCTTCGGTGGTTGGATAAACCGGCGTGAGCGTCTCCTGCAATTCCGGTGCGCTCAAATCGCCCTGCACGCGATATTCCGGGTGGATCATCTCCGCGCCAAATTTACCGCGCTTCGCTTCACCGTAGGCCAGCACGCGACGCCCGGTTGCAAGGCTGTTTTTCATTGCCGCGTTGAAGTTGAAAAAGCGCATGGTGAGGATGCCCGTGCCGTCGCTAATCTGGCAGGTCATCATTCGGCGGCCGCCGAACGTAATGTTTGAGTTGAGAACTTCGCCTTCTACCGTGGCATAGATACCGGGCAGTAGTTCGCCAATAGGATAGAGTTGAGTGCGGTCTTCGTAGCGCAACGGCAGGTGAAGCAGTAAATCCTGCACCGTATGCAGGCCAATTTTGGCGAGCTTCTGACTTTGCGCTGCGCCAACACCCGTTAGCGAACTGAGTGGAACAGCATCTAACAGGCGACCTTGCATGGATTACCTCGTGGCCTGCATGGTGGCCCACCAGGTCTCGTCGGCTTCGATTTCACCGCGATCGTTGACGTGCGGGTAGGGGAGGCCTTTGCGCTTCGCGACATTTGCTAGCACCGGATAACCGCCTTCAAAAAGCAGGCGCTGTTGTTCGTCGTCCGGCAGCATACTGTTTTCACGTTGATACATACCGGCGTTCTGCCGCTGGCGCTGTGCTTCATACAGAATGAGCGCCGAGGCCACGGAGACGTTGAGCGACTGCACCATCCCGATCATCGGAATAATAATATCCTGGTCTGCGAGTGCTAACGCTTCCTGAGTGATGCCGGTTTTCTCCTGACCCATTAAAATACAGGTCGGGCGGGTATAATCGATTTCGCGAAAATCAACGGCTTTATCAGAAAGATGGGTCGCCAGAACCTGCATGCCGCGCCCTTTAAGATGCGAAACGGCCTCGCCAATCGTCGGGTGCGTTTTTACCTGCACCCAACTGTTGCTGCCCGCCGCTGCAGAGGCCATGGTGCGCATGCGGCTACCCGGCCAGACGGCGTGCACTTCATGTACGCCAACAGCATCTGCGGTACGAATGATCGCAGAAACGTTATGGGGTTTGTGGACCTGCTCCATACAGACGGTCAGATCAGGCTGCCGTCTGGCAAGCATCTCGCAAATTCGCGCATAACGCTGTGCATTCATAAAACTAGTTTCGGTTACGGGTGACTTTAATGACGTCCGGCATCACGCGGATTTTGCGCATGATATTCGCCAGATGTACGCGGTCGCGCGCCGTCAGGCGGATGAAGGCGCTGTAAACGCGGCCATCTTTCTCTTCAGTATTCAGGCTCTGAATATTGGACGTCGCCGTATTGATTGCCGCCGTCAGGTTGGCCAGTGCCCCCTGATGATTGAACATATCAACCTTAATTTCGGTGATAAATTCCTGCTCAGTCTCTTTGTCCCACTCAACCGCCATAAACTTCTCGGGCTCTTTCTGATAGCCACGGATGTTACGACAGGATTCATGGTGGATAACCAGACCTTTGCCTGGGCTGACGTGAGCGATAATCGGGTCGCCCGGAATGGGACGGCAGCATTTTGCGAAGGTGATCAGCACGCCATCCGCGCCTTTAATAGGCAGATGCGCATGGCCAGAAGCACCCGGCGCGGAAGGTGTCGCTTCGCCCTGTTGCAGGTTTTTCGCCACCACCACGCTCATGGCGTTGCCGAGGCCAATTTCAGCGAGTAGATCGTCAAGTGAGGTGAGTTTCATGCGATCCAGTTCGCGCTGGATATGCTCTGGCGGAATTTCCGCGAGCTTACGGCTGCCACCCAACGCGTGGTTGAGCAGGCGACGACCCAGACTTACGGAATCATCACGCTTGAGGTTTTTCAGCAACTGGCGAATTTTGGCGCGCGCTTTCGAGCTGACGACAAAGTTGAGCCACGCGGCATTTGGGCGAGCGCCCGGCGCGGTAATGATTTCAACGGTTTGGCCGCTGGAGAGCGGCTGCGACAGCGGGTAAGGCTGACGGTCGACGCGTGCGCCCACACAGGCATGACCGATATCGGTATGCACCGCGTACGCAAAGTCGACAGGCGTTGCACCGGCAGGCAATTCGACAATGCGCCCTTCCGGTGTGAAAACGTAAATCTCATCCGGGAAGAGATCGGATTTAACGCTCTCGATAAATTCAAACGAGCTACCGGCACTCTGTTGCAGCTCCAGCAGGCTCTGCATCCAGCGCTGGGCGCGGATTTGCGCGGTAGTACTGGTTTCGCCATGCTCTTTATAAGCCCAGTGCGCGGCAACCCCCATCTCTGCCATTTGATCCATATCTTCGGTACGGATCTGAACCTCAACCGGCACACCGTGTGGGCCAATCATTGAGGTGTGCAAAGATTGATAGCCGTTCGCTTTTGGAATGGCGATGTAGTCTTTCACGCGACCTGGACGCGGCTTATACAGGCTGTGCATCTGGCCGAGCACGCGATAGCAGGTATCGGAATCATTGACGATCACGCGGAAAGCGTAGATATCCATGATCGAGTGAAAACGCTGCTCTTTGAGCACCATTTTGCAGTAAATCGAATAAAGATGTTTCTCGCGACCACTGACGCGGCACGGTATTCCCGCTTCCTGCAAACGCCCTTCGATTTCTGAGAGGATTTTTTGGATCATCTCTTTACGGTTGCCGCGCGCGGCTTTCACCACTTCTTTGATCACGCGGTAACGGTTGGGATACAGCGCCTCAAAACCCAGCTCTTCGAGTTCGGTTTTGATGTGATGGATACCTAAACGGTGTGCCAGCGGGCTGTAGATTTCGAGGGTTTCACGGGCGATGCGGCGACGTTTGTCCGGGCGAAGTGAGCCCAGCGTACGCATGTTGTGGGTACGGTCAGCGAGTTTGATGAGAATGACGCGGATATCCTGCACCATCGCCATAATCATCTTGCGAAAGTTTTCGGCCTGCGCCTCTTTCTTATCGCGGAACTTGAGTTTATCAAGTTTCGACACCCCCTCTACCAGTTCGGCGACGCTTTTACCAAAAAGCTGTTCCATATCCTGGTAGGTGGCAGGGGTATCTTCAATCACGTCATGCAGCAGCGCCGCCATTAGCGTTTCATAGTCGAGTTTCATCTCGGCCAGAATGCAGGCAACCGCCACCGGGTGCGTGATGTAGGGCTCACCGCTTGAACGTGTCTGGCCCTCGTGAGCGTCACGTGCAACGAGGTACGCCTGCCGCAGACGTTTGATTTGATCTTCCGGCAGGTAGTTTTGAATCAGCTGATTCAGGCTTTCAAACAGATACAAGGGCGACCCGCTCTGTAATTAACGACGACCTTCAGCAATAGCGGTAACGGCCTGTAATTCAGCGGCTTCCTGCTCTTGCTGTTCCTGGCGCTCGCGCACGTCGAGGATCTGGTTGTTGATCAGACCTTCTTCGATTTCGCGCAGTGCGATTACTGTGGTTTTATCGTTTTCTTCCGGTACCAGCGGATCCTTTCCGCCTACCTGCATCTGACGAGCGCGACGCGCGGCGACCAGTACCAGGTCAAAACGGTTACCAATTTTCTCTACAGCGTCCTGAACAGTTACGCGTGCCATACTTTAATGCTCCACAGGTGAAGAAATGACTGGGCATGATACTGAAAGTGGGTTCAGTCTGCCAATAGTTTGCTGATTAAAGCGTCATGTCGCTGCTTTTGGCGGCTCATGCGCAGACGTTCAGCACGGATAATCGTTTTCAGATCGCCTAAAGCGGTATCGAAATCGTCGTTCACGATCAGGTAATCATATTCCGCATAATGGCTCATTTCTGCAACTGCCTGCGCCATTCGTTTGGTGATCACCTCTTCGCTGTCCTGACCGCGGCCACGCAGGCGGCGATCCAGTTCAATTTTGGACGGCGGCAGGATAAAAATACTGCGCGCGTGCGGCATTTTGCTGCGAATTTGCTGCGCGCCCTGCCAGTCGATATCAAGGAAAACATCGACGCCCGTTGCCAGCACTTGCTCAATGGTTTCACGCGAAGTGCCGTAGTAATTACCAAACACTTCCGCATGTTCAAGAAACGCGTCTCTGCTAATCATGTTTTTGAATTCGTCATGATTCACAAAGTAATAATGTTCACCGTGCACTTCACCCGGACGCGGCGCGCGCGTGGTATGTGAAACAGAAACCTGAGTGTCGTATAACGGTTGGGTTTTCAATAAAGCCTGAATCAGGCTGGATTTACCTGCGCCACTGGGGGCAGAAACAATATAAAGCGTGCCTTGAGCCATGAGTATTTGTGTATGTTGCCAGCAATGAAGTTCTACATACGGGCTTATTATACACGTCGGCGCATCGTGACGTAGTCTTTGTCACACTTTTTGCGCTGGTTTCTTTCATTTTGCGTGCCACTTTCCTGATTTCCTTACCTGTTGCTGCAACAAATCAATTTCCCTGGAAGCCTCCTCGGGGAATTCGCATGAGGCATTCGCAATCTTTTTTGCCTGGCGGTACAACGCCTTTACAGTGCAAAAGGAGGGGCGAAAGTGAAAAGGATACTGCTGCTGTTAATCGCGACCGTAGCGGGGGCTCAGGCAACTTGCCCTGCCTGGGCTCCTGCTCGTGCGAAACAAGAAGTTGCGCAGCTTACGATGCAAATTGCACGCTGGAATGATGATTACTGGCGGCAGGGCGCGAGCGAGGTGAACGACGGCGTTTACGATCAGCTCTCAGCGCGATTGACGCAGTGGCAGCGCTGCTTTGGCTATGCCGAAGAGGCTGAGAGCACGCCACCGGGGCAGATTTCCGGCACTATGCATCCGGTTGCCCATACAGGCGTACAGAAGCTGGCAGATGCGCAAGCGGTCAGTCAGTGGATGGCAGGGAAAAACAATCTCTGGGTACAGCCTAAGGTCGATGGCGTCGCGGTGACGCTGGTTTATCACCAGGGACGCTTGCTGCAGGTCATCAGCCGTGGCGATGGGCTAAAAGGGGAAGACTGGACCGAGAAAGCGCGGCACATCCCAGATATTCCCAAAACCGTCACAGGCAGGCTGGCGGAAAGTGTGCTGCAGGGGGAGATTTTCCTGCAGCGCAACGACCATATTCAAAAGCAGATGGGGGGCGTGAATGCCCGCGCTAAGGTCGCCGGTGCCCTGATGCAACGAAGTGAAAGTAAAACGCTGGCGAATCTTGGCGTGTTTATCTGGGCGTGGCCTGATGGGCCGCAGCATATGGAAGAGCGGCTGGCCTTGCTGAGCCAGGCTGGCTTTCCGCTGGCGCAGCGTTACACGAAACCGGTGATGCGGGTTGAAGATATCGCGAGCTGGCGCGACCGCTGGTTTACCTCGCCGCTGCCGTTCGTGACCGATGGCGTGGTGGTTCGCTCAGCCGATGAGCCAGAAGGAAAACACTGGCTACCCACGCAGGGCAGTTGGGTTGTCGCCTGGAAATATGTTCCGGCAGCACAGGTGGCTGAGGTAAAAAACGTAAGCTTCACGGTGGGGCGTACAGGAAAGATTGCCGTCGTCGCCCAGCTTGTGCCGGTGAAGCTGGATGATAAACAGGTTCAGCGGGTGAATATCGGTTCAGTCGCACGCTGGCAAACACTGGATATCGCCGAGGGCGATCAGGTGCTGGTCAGCCTGGCCGGACAGGGGATCCCACGCATTGATAGCGTGGTATGGCGCAGTACGCAGCGTATCAAGCCCACGCTGCCTTTGCAGAAATACAATGCGCTCACCTGCTTTTACGCTACGCCCGGCTGCGAAGAGCAGTTTATAGCGCGGCTGGAATGGCTGAGTTCGAAGGCGGTTTTTGATATTGATGGCCTGGGCCGCGCGGGCTGGCAGACGCTGCATCAGGCACAATCTTTCGAGCATCTTTTTTCATGGCTGGCACTGACGCCGGAACAACTGCGCCGCACGCCAGGTATTACACCCTCCCGTGCGACGCAGTTATGGCATCAATTCAACCTGGTACGCCAGCAACCGTTCAAACGCTGGGTGACGGCGTTTGGCTTACCGCTGAGCAAAGCGGCGCTGGGTGCGCTTGCGGATAACCGCTGGGATACGTTGGCGTCGAGAAGCGCTCAGGACTGGCAACGCTTTCCAGGTATGGGAAACCTGCGCGCGCAGCAGATGGTGGAGGCGGTACATCATCCGGACATTTCCCGGCTGGCGCAGTGGCTTGCCAGCCAGACAATCCCCGGATTTTAAACTCAGTGCGCGTTGTGCTTGTAATAAAACACCGGCAGGCCCAGCTTCAGACGCAGCGCCAGCAGGCGGGCTGTGAAGCCAAACAGCAGGGTGGCGATCACCACGACGTCCTGGTTGCTAACATAGTGCTGCAGGGCAACATAGAGCACGGCGGCGGAAAACGACACGCCCGCGTAAAGTTCTTTCTGAAACACCAGGGGAATGCGCTTACAGAACATATCGCGCAGCACACCGCCAAAGACGCCGGTGACGACGGCAGCAATGGTCGCGATGACCGGGCCTTCGCCCATGTCCAGCGCGATTTGCGCGCCGATGATGGAAAATACCACCAGGCCCAGCGCATCCAGCACCAGAAACACTTTACGCAAATAGGGCATGACCGGGGCCACAATAGTCGTCAACACTGCCGCTGTTGCCACGATAATCACGTATTCCGGGTGCTTCACCCAGCCCAGCGGATAGTGGCCTAGCAGGATATCACGCACCGAACCGCCGCCAAGCGCTGTGGCGGTCGCGATGATAATGACCCCAAAGGTATCCATGCGTCGACGCCCGGCAGCCAGCGCGCCGGTCATGGCTTCGGCGGTAATGCCGATAAGGTAAAGAACATGCAATAACATATGAGCCCCCGAAATCGATGGCGGAAGGGTAACGATTTGTGCGCGGCGTCACGATTGAGATTTTCTAAGGTGAAGGGATTTGGCTTAGGAAAAGTAATGACGGAATTTTGTTTGGCTGAGGGCTAACGGGGTTGAAGCATTTTCAAAAACGAATTTTAACTTAGAAAAACTAAAGTGGCCCACATGAGGTGGGCCAACGAAGAACCGATTACTCGATGTTCTGGATCTGTTCGCGCATCTGCTCAATCAAAACTTTAAGTTCGATAGCAGAATTTGTCACATCGGCATTAATGGATTTCGACGCCAGGGTATTCGACTCGCGGTTAAATTCCTGCATCATAAAGTCGAGACGACGACCAACGGCCTCTTTCTTCTTCAGGATGTTATAGGTTTCTTTAACGTGCGCTTCCAGACGGTCGAGCTCTTCGGCGACATCAATACGCTGCGCCATCAGCACCAGTTCTTGCTCAAGGCGGTTATTTTCCAGCTGAACTTCGGCATCTTCCAGTTTGGCGACCAGGCGTTCACGCTGCCATTGCAGAATTTCCGGCATATGTGCACGCACTTTGGTGACTTCATTGCTGACGCCTTCCAGGCGTTGTTCGATCAATGCTTTCAGCGCCTGACCTTCTGTTTCGCGGGCGATGATGAAGGCATCCAGGGCTTTATCCAGCGCCGAAAGAATTTCAGTGGTAATGGCGTCCAGATCCTGTTCCTGTGCTGCCATCACGCCCGGCCAGCGCAGAATATCGACCGGATTAATCTCGCCTTCGTCGCTCTGCATTTTGACCCAGTTTGCCGCGTTAACCAGCTGTTTAGCCAGTTTCTCGTTGAGGATCAGCTCGCCCTGTGCGCTGGCGTCAGGCTCAAAACGCAGGGTGCATTCGACTTTACCGCGCGTCAGACGCGTGCGCAGACGCTCGCGGACTACCGGCTCCAGGCTGCGGAACTGCTCAGGCAGACGGAAATAGGTTTCGAGATAACGCTGGTTCACTGAGCGCAGTTCCCAGGAGGCACTGCCCCATTGGCCCTTGATTTCATGGCGGGCGTAGGCGGTCATACTGCGGATCATAGACGTTCCTGTTTTTAAAGGAGTGATGGAGGGATTATAGCTATCCCTCACCTGCCAGGATAGGAATAACCGCCGGAAGTCCGTATAATGCGCAGCCACATTCGTTTCAAGCCGGAGATTTTATCATGCGTCCAGCAGGCCGTAGCGCTAACCAGGTGCGTCCCGTCACCCTGACCCGTAATTATACAAAACACGCTGAAGGCTCCGTGCTCGTCGAATTCGGTGAAACCAAAGTCCTGTGCACTGCCTCTGTAGAAGAGAGCGTGCCACGTTTTCTGAAAGGTCAGGGCCAGGGTTGGATCACCGCAGAATATGGCATGTTACCCCGCGCCACCCACACCCGTAACGCACGCGAAGCGGCGAAGGGCAAGCAGGGCGGTCGTACCATGGAAATTCAGCGCCTGATTGCACGTGCGCTGCGCGCGGCGGTTGATCTGAAAGCGCTGGGCGAGTTCACCATCACTCTCGACTGTGACGTGATTCAGGCCGATGGCGGCACCCGTACTGCATCTATCACCGGTGCCTGCGTGGCATTGGCCGATGCGCTGAACAAACTGGTTGCTGCCGGCAAACTGAAAACCAACCCAATGAAAGGTATGGTGGCCGCGGTTTCCGTTGGCATTGTCGATGGTGAAGCGCGTTGTGACCTCGAGTACGTTGAAGATTCGGCGGCAGAAACCGACATGAACGTGGTGATGATGGAAGATGGCCGCATGATTGAGGTGCAGGGCACCGCAGAAGGCGAGCCGTTCAGCCACGAAGAGCTACTCACCTTGCTGGCGTTGGCCCGAGGGGGTATCGAATCCATTGTAGCGACGCAGAAGGCGGCGTTGGAAAACTGATTTTTAAGGCGACTGATGAGTCGCCTTTTTTTTGTCCGTAGAAAAGTAAGGAGCGAATCCATGAAACCGTATCAGCGCCAGTTTATTGAATTTGCGCTTAGCAAGCAGGTACTGAAGTTTGGCGAATTTACGCTGAAATCCGGGCGCAAGAGCCCCTATTTCTTCAACGCCGGGCTGTTTAATACCGGGCGCGATCTGGCGTTGTTAGGCCGCTTCTACGCCGAAGCGCTGGTCGATTCCGCGATCGAGTTCGACCTGCTGTTTGGCCCGGCCTACAAGGGTATTCCGATTGCCACCACCACTGCGGTCGCGCTGGCGGAGCATCATGATCGCGATCTACCGTACTGCTTCAATCGTAAAGAAGCGAAAGACCACGGTGAGGGTGGTAGCCTGGTGGGTAGCCCACTACAGGGTCGCGTGATGCTGGTAGATGATGTGATCACCGCAGGCACGGCGATCCGCGAATCAATGGAAATCATCCAGGCTAACGGCGCGACACTGGCTGGCGTACTGATCTCTCTCGATCGTCAGGAGCGTGGCCGTGGCGAGATTTCTGCGATTCAGGAAGTGGAGCGCGACTACGGTTGCAAAGTTATCTCCATCATCACCCTGAAAGACCTGATTGCCTATCTGGAAGAAAAACCTGAAATGGCGGAGCATCTTGCCGCCGTTCGCGCCTATCGCGAAGCTTACGGCGTCTGATTCATTACGCTGCGGGTTCCGCCCGCAGCGTGATATGCCGAATAGTTTTCCCCGTCATGCCCATGTTATGCTTTCTGTGTCAGCAGTGGCGATAGCGTTTCTGGAGTTATCCAGAAGGGTCGGCGAGTCGCCGACTTCACGCCCGCAGTTCACTCATATACCCAAAGTCGTTCCATTGTACCTCGGCACGTTTCACGTGCGCGCGCTGTCGCGCGAAGTACATTTCCACGCCTTCGGGATGGTTTTCGAGTATCGCCGCTGTTGGCACCCACTTTTCTCAGCGATGTGGAGCGTTGAATGGATGCGACCCGGGTTTGCCTTCTGGCGCTGGACTTATTTAGCTCTCCGGGCTGGAGCGCGAACGAAGAGATACGCCGGCTGTATGCACTCAGCAACAGCACATCGAAGCATTACCGGACTATCGTGTTGTCAAAGCGCGACGGCGGTGAGCGACAGATCCTGGCGCCTGATTATTTGTTGAAAACGGTGCAGCGCAATATCCTCAGGAACGTCCTCTCTCATTTCCCTGTTTCACCCTTTGCAACGGCCTATCGCTCTGGTAGTACCGTGGTTCACAACGCGCGGCCTCACCTTTCTCAATCGCAGATTCTGAAGCTCGACATTGAAGGCTTTTTTGAAAATATCAGTGGGTTACTGGTGTGGCGGGTTTTCCGCCAGACCACACTACCCAACGCTGTGGTGACGATGCTGACCCACCTTTGTTGTTATCGCGATGCGTTACCGCAGGGGGCGGCCACCTCGCCGGCGATTTCTAACCTGGTCATGCGGCGTTTTGATGAACGGATGGGCCGCTGGTGTCAGGAGCGGCATATTGTTTATACCCGCTATTGCGACGATATGACTTTTTCCGGCGAATTTTCCGCCCGGCAGGTGCGTAATAAAGCGGCGGCGCTGCTGGCTGAACTGGGGCTGCGGCTGAATAAACGCAAAACTGCATTGATACCAGCATATAAACAACAGACGGTAACGGGGATCGTGGTGAACGAAAAGCTGCACATTTCCCGGGAACAACGCCGATTGTTGCGCCAGGAAGTGCATTACTGTCTGAAATTTGGCGTTGCGGCCCATCTGAGTCACAGCGGAAAATCAACAGAATCGGCGCTGTGTTACCTTCAGCGTTTGCAGGGGAAAATCGCCTGGCTGCTACAGGTTAACCCGGATGACCGGGCATTCAGGAGGGCGCTGCGTGACGTGCAGCAAATGATAAGGCAGATTGCTCTGCCTGAAACACGTTAGCGAAGCTGCGTGGCCATGAGCGGCCAGCGGGCGTCAAAATCGTCGGTAGGGCGATATTTGAATTCGCTGCGGACAAAACGAGAGAGCATTCCTTCACAGAAGGCGAGCAGCTGACTTGCCAGCAGGGTTTCATCCGTCTCGTAGCCTTCACCTTCACGCATTTTCCGCTCGCGCAGTACCTGGCGCAGCTGGGCTTCAATGCGTTCGAAAAGCTGGTTGATACGCCCCTGCAGGCGATCCTGTTCGAACATTAGCGCGTGACCGGTAAGAATACGCGTCAGGCCCGGATTACGTTCACCAAACCCGAGAATAAGCAGAACAATCAGGCGCAGACGCGCGGTAGTGTCCTTTTCATCTTTTAAAATCAGGTTGATGCGGGTAATCAGGCTATCTTCGATAAACTCGATAAGGCTATCGAACATGCGTGTTTTGCTGGGAAAGTGACGATAGAGCGCGGCTTCGGAAACGCCCACAGAAGCCGCCAGCTTTGCCGTAGTAATGCGTTGGCTACCATCACTGGATTCAAGCATCAGCGCCAGAGATTGAAGTATTTCTTCGCGACGATTCCGTTTCGCAGTTTGCTTTTCTGCCATGTTCTAAAATACCCCTGAAAATAAATGCTCGTCAGGCAGACATCCACACAGTGACCGCAAATCCAAATTTGCAGTGATGTTATTGCATTATGACGCTGTGGGATGCGTTCAAATGTCTCCGCCCCGCATCAAGCCGGGCAGAGACAGAACCGGTTACTGACGCCCGGAGTGGCCGAAGCCGCCTTCGCCACGTTCGGTGGCATCGAAATCTTCAACCAGATTAAACTCGGCCTGTACGACCGGCACAATAATCATTTGTGCGACACGTTCACCCGGTTCGATGGTGAAGGTGGTTTGCCCACGGTTCCAGATAGAAACCATCAGTTGTCCCTGATAATCAGAATCAATAAGGCCGACCAGGTTGCCCAGAACGATACCGTGTTTGTGGCCCAGACCCGAGCGCGGCAGCATCATCGCCGCCAGAGAGGGATCAGCGATGTGAATCGCCAGACCGGTCGGCAGCAGCGTGGTTTGGCCCGGTTCCAGCACGATTGCGCTATCAAGGCAGGCGCGCAGATCAAGCCCGGCAGAGCCAGGTGTTGCATAAGTTGGCAGCGGGAATTCCTGACCAATACGCGGGTCCAGAATCTTAACGTCGATTTTTTTCATCATAACGGGTAACGATCTCGTTCAGTAAAAGTTGGCCCAGCAGCGCTTTGCTGCTTAACGGTAAGCGTTTATCGCCGTCCTGCCAGAAAAGGTGTAATGCATTGTTATCGCTATTAAAGCCTTGATTTGCCTGTGATACATCGTTAGCGCAGATCAGATCGAGGTTTTTGCGGGCGCGTTTTTGCCGCGCATATTCTTCCACATTATTCGTTTCGGCGGCAAATCCGACGACATAAGGGCGGTGCGTTTTCAGCGCTGCAACGCCTGCCACGATGTCCGGGTTTTTCACCATTTTGATAATGAATTCATCGCCCTGCGTGTCCTGCTTTTTAATTTTTTCATCGGCAATGATGGCGGCTCGATAATCTGCGACGGCGGCACAGCCAATGAAAATATGCTGTTTTTGCGCGCCAGCCTGCACGGCGGCGTCCATCTCTTGCGCCGTGGTTACGTCAATGCGTTGCACGAAGGCAGGCGTCGCAAGCGACACCGGGCCGCTCACCAGGGTGACATTTGCCCCGCGTTGTGCGGCAGCCTCAGCAATCGCAAAGCCCATCTTGCCGGAGCTGTGATTGCTGATATAGCGAACGGGATCTAACGGCTCGCGGGTGGGGCCAGCCGTAATCATGATGTTCAGATGTTGCAGATCTTTGACAGGCGAGAAATGCGCCGCAGCCATATCAACGATGGTTAACGGGTCGAGCATGCGGCCCGGCCCGATATCGCCGCAGGCCTGGCTTCCGCTATCCGGGCCCCAGATAAGCAGGTCGCGAGAGGCCAGCACTGACAGATTATGCTGCGTGGCCGCCGCACGATACATCTGCTGATTCATCGCAGGCACCACGGCAACCGGCGATGGCGTCGCCAGGCAAATGGTGGATACCAAATCGTTAGCCATACCGGCCGCTACGCGAGCGATGAGGTCTGCCGTGGCAGGGGCGAGAATCACGAGATCCGCCCACTTACCCAGCTCAATGTGGCCCATTGCTGCTTCTGCCGCCGGGTCGAGGAGGCTGTCGGAAACCGGATATCCGGAGACGGCTTGCAGGCTCAGCGGGGTGATGAAAGCTTTCGCCGCCTCGGTCATGGCAACGCGCACCTCGGCACCACGGTCGCGCAGACGGCGCACCAGTTCGGGGGCTTTATAGGCCGCGATACCGCCGCTCACGCCGAGAACAATTTTTTTTCCGGCCAGGCTCATCATGATTCTTTCCTGTCGAGTTCATCTGAAAGTGGGATTTTATCACAATATTTTCGGGGTCGTGCGGTTAGGGAGTATCCACTTTGCGAGGGGCTACGCAAGAGTAAAAAGTGACCCGCGCAGGTCGTGCATTGCTGTGGCAGGATGGCGAATATTGTCAGGGAGGAGCCGTTATGGATAGCTCAGATGCGCTGATGCCGCGCGAAAAAATGCAGAAAATGGGCATCGAATCGCTGTCAGATGTGGAATTGTTAGCGCTGTTTTTGCGCACCGGCACGCGGGACAAAGACGTCATGACCTGGTCGCGTGATTTACTGCATCACTTCGGCTCGCTGTATGGGCTGCTTTCGGCTTCAGAGCAAGACATCACCGAGCAATATGGCATGGGGCTGGCGAAGTGCGCGCAGCTAAAAGGTATTGCCGAGCTGGCGCGGCGCTATTTCAGCCTGCGGGTACTGGCGAAGAATGCGTTACTCAGCCCGGAGATGACCCGTGAATTTTTGCAAAGTCAGCTCAGTGATGAAATGCGCGAGATCTTTATCGTGATCTTTCTCGATAACCAGAACAGGGTGCTCAAACACAGCCGGCTTTTTGCCGGCACACTCAGTCACGTGGAGGTGCATCCGCGCGAAATTGTACGAGAAGCCATCAAAGTGAACGCGGCCGCGGTGATCCTGGCGCATAATCATCCTTCAGGCAGTGCTGAACCCAGTAAATCAGACAGACTTATCACTGAAAGGGTGGTAAAATCATGCCAATTCATGGATATACGCGTCCTTGACCACCTTGTTATTGGGCGAGGTGAGTATGTCTCTTTTGCCGAACGCGGCTGGATTTAGCCGATAATTACGCGATCCACCGGGATCTTTGTCTGTTCGGGACTTGAGCATAACGCCGGGTCAGCGTATACTACGCCACCTTTGAGAATCTCGGGTTTGGCATTTGGGCCTGGCAATCGAGAGTTCACTTAGAACTATGCGATGACCGGGCTGTAAAGCCTGACGAGGCGCCGATACCCCATACGAAGCTCGAGCTAATTTGATTTTTGGAGAATAGACATGTCCCGAGTCTGCCAAGTTACTGGCAAGCGTCCGGTGACCGGTAACAACCGTTCCCACGCACTGAACGCGACTAAACGCCGTTTCCTGCCGAACCTGCACTCTCACCGTTTCTGGGTTGAGAGCGAGAAGCGTTTTGTCACCCTGCGCGTATCTGCTAAAGGTATGCGTGTAATCGATAAAAAAGGCATCGATACAGTTCTGGCTGAACTGCGTGCCCGTGGCGAAAAGTACTAAGTACTTAGAGGAAATAAATCATGGCTAAAGGTATTCGTGAGAAAATCAAGCTGGTTTCTTCTGCTGGTACTGGTCACTTCTATACCACTACGAAGAACAAACGTACTAAGCCGGAAAAACTGGAACTGAAAAAATTCGATCCAGTTGTCCGTCAGCACGTTCTGTACAAAGAAGCTAAAATCAAATAATTTTAGATTCGATGTCACGAAAAACCTCGCTCCGGCGGGGTTTTTTGTTTTCTGGCCGTCCCCATATTGAAGACATCAGTTAAACAGTCGGAGACGTTATGCCTGAATTACCCGAAGTTGAAACCAGCCGCCGCGGCATTGAACCGCATCTGGTTGGCGCCACCATCCAGTATGCGATCATCCGCAACGGACGCCTGCGCTGGCCCGTCTCCGATGAAATTCACCGCCTGAGCGACAAACCCGTCCTCAGCGTTCAACGTCGCGCCAAATATCTGCTGCTGGAGCTGCCGGATGGCTGGATTATCATCCACCTTGGCATGTCGGGAAGTCTGCGCATATTGACGGAAGAACTTCCGGCAGAAAAGCACGACCACGTCGATCTGGTGATGAGTAACGGCAAAGTGCTGCGATATACGGACCCGCGTCGTTTTGGTGCCTGGCTGTGGGCCAAAGAGCTGGAAGGTCACAATGTGCTGGCGCATCTCGGCCCTGAGCCGCTGAGTGACGAATTCAGCGCAGAGTATCTGCAACAGAAGTGCGCGAAAAAGAAAACAGCGATTAAGCCTTGGCTGATGGATAACAAGCTGGTCGTTGGGGTTGGGAATATTTATGCCAGTGAATCGCTGTTTGCGGCGGGGATTCATCCTGATCGACTCGCGTCCTCGCTGTCGCCGCAGGAGTGCGCGCTGCTGGTAAGTACCATTAAGGCGGTCTTGCTGCGCTCTATTGAGCAGGGTGGAACGACGCTGAAAGACTTCCTGCAAAGCGACGGTAAGCCGGGCTACTTTGCCCAGGAGCTACAGGTGTACGGTCGCAAGGGCGAGCCTTGCCGGGTGTGTGGTACGCCGATTATTGCCACCAAACACGCGCAGCGCGCGACGTTCTATTGTCGTCAGTGTCAGAAATGAGCGGGCTGCGAGCCGGATGACGCCATCCGGCAAACCCCTATTTGAGCTTTTCCATTAACGCCTGATGGACGTTAGGCGGCAAAAAGTCGGTGACATCACCCTGATGGCGCGCTACCTCTTTGACTAAAGAAGAGGAGATAAACGACCACTCTTTTGACGGCATCAGGAAAACGCTTTCCAGCTCCGGCATCAGGTGACGGTTCATGTGCGCCAGCTGCATTTCATATTCGAAATCGGCCACCGCGCGCAGGCCGCGAATCAAAATAGTGGCCTGCCTATCGCGCGCAAAGTTGGCCATTAAATCGCTAAAACCGACAACTTCCACGTTATCCAGATGCGCAATCGCCTGCTGGGCCAGCGCGACGCGTTCATTGAGATCAAACATCGGTTTCTTGCTGGGGCTGGCGGCAATCGCCAGAATCACCCGATCGAACATTTTGCTCGCGCGGGTAATGATATCGATATGTCCGTTAGTAATGGGATCGAACGTGCCTGGATAAATCGCCCGTTTTTGCATGACAGCCTCAGTGCGCTCTGGGTGGCAGATAAGGTTCCAGCAGTTGCAGCATGCGCTGTAGCGCGCCCTGGTTTTGATAGAGCACTTCAACTGCGTGTCGACCGTAGAAGTTACGATAATCTTCGTCGGTCAGTAAAGAGGAGATCTCTTTCGCCAGCGACGCAGCGTCGGTCACCGTAATCAGGCCGCTGGCCTGATCGAGACGCGCGCAGATGTCTTTAAAGTTGAAAGTATGCGGCCCCATAAGCACCGGAATGGCGTGCGCCGCCGCTTCCAGCGGGTTATGACCACCACGCTCAACCAGCGAACCGCCCACAAAAGCGAGATCCGCAATACCGTAAAGCAGCATCAGTTCGCCCATTGTGTCGCCCACGACAACCTGGGTGCCCGCCGAGGGAACTTCACCAGAGGAGCGAGTAATAAAGCTTAAACCTGCCTGGCGTACCAGATTGATGGTGTCCGGGAAACGTTCCGGATGGCGCGGGACCAGAATCAACAGCAGGTCGGGGAAGGTTTTTAGCAACTGCTGATGTGTTTCCAGCATGATGCTCTCTTCGCCTTCGTGCGTACTGGTGGCAATCCATACCGGGCGATGCGGCGCCCACTGGCGGCGCAGGGTAATAGCCTTTGTCGCCAGTTGTGGCGTGACGGAGATATCAAATTTCAGGCTACCGGTAACGGAGAGTTGATTGCGTTTCGCACCCAGCGCGATAAACCGTTCACCGTCTTCTTCGTTTTGCGCGGCAATTAGCGTGATGCGGCGTAGCAGCGTCTGTACAAACTTGCCGAGCTTGGCATAACCCGCTGCGGAGCGCGCAGAAAGACGTGCGTTAGCAATCACCAGCGGGATTTTACGTTTATGCAGCGCGGCAATAAGGTTCGGCCACAGCTCGGTCTCCATAATCAGCACCAGCTTGGGGTCGACTTTATCGAGAAAACGACTGATGGCGTCCGGGAGATCGTAAGGAAGATAGACGTGCTGTACGTCACTGCCGAAGGCGGAAAGGACGCGCTCAGAGCCTGTGGGCGTCATGGTGGTCACAGTAATCGGCAGGTCGGGATAGCGATGGCGGAGCGCGCGCACCAGCGGAATGGCCGCCAGAGTTTCACCGACGGAAACCGAGTGCAGCATAATGCCGCCCGGCATCAGTGGCTTATGATAAAAACCGTAGCGCTCACCCCAGCGTTTGCGATATGCCGGCGCTTTACGTCCACGCACCCAAAGCCGTATCCAGATCAAAGGCTGAATAAGGTAGAGGAGAGATGTGTAGAGCAATTGGAGCATAGTACGCAGCTGGCTTAGGAATGTGCTGAGGATTCTAAGTATTTAGCCCAACCTTTACCATCATTTTTGCCGATTTGAGCTGATTTAGCGGGAAAAAGGGCTTTGCACCATTAAACGTTAAACTATATTTGCTTTTTTATATGATTAATTGAGGTTGTTGAGGCGTGGCTCAACGGTCTTACTCTTAAAGTAAACCCGTTGCGTAAGCATATTACTCATTGTTTTAAAAAAGAATATACTTAATTGAGGTTAAAAAATATTCAATTCGGTTTGCTTAGGAATAAGTGATACACTAAGCCGCAATTAGAGCACGACGTCAGTATTCAGGTAACTGTGAGCCTGGGGCGGTAGCGTGCCTTTTTTTCAATTTCGACTGGTTATTATCATCATAAAGAGCCGCTTGTGGAAAAAACGTTCACCCGAATTCTGGTTATTAAAATGCGTTTTCATGGGGATATGTTGCTGACTACGCCAGTTATCAGCACGCTGAAACGTAATTACCCTGATGCGAAAATCGATATGCTGCTGTATCAGGATACGATCCCCATTATTTCGGAAAATCCGCAAATCAATGCGTTATATGGCATCAGTAATAAAGGCACAGCGGCAACCGCGAAAATAGCGAATTTTTACGGATTGGTGAAAACCCTGCGGGCGAATCAGTATGACCTGATTGTCAATCTGACCGATCAATGGATGATTGCGGTGCTGGTGCGTTTGTTGAACGCTAAAGTCAAAATCTCACAGGATTTTGCCCATCGCCAGTCGGCATTCTGGAAAAAAAGTTTTACCCACCTTGCGCCGTTTCAGGGCGAACACTGCGTGCTACGCAATCTCTCTGCGCTGGCGCCGCTGGGGTTAACTCAAATCTGTCAGGAAACATCCATGCCCTACGCGCCAGAACATTGGGAGCGTATGCGGCAGCAACTGGATGCTTTCGGCGTGGGTGACAACTATGTCGTTATTCAACCGACCGCACGCCAACCGTTCAAGTGCTGGGATAACGATAAATTCGCGCAGGTCATCGATTCGCTCCAGCAGCGTGGTTATCAGGTCGTGCTGACCTCCGGGCCCAGCGCGGAGGATCTCGCTTGTGTGGAAGATATCGCCGCGCAGTGTAAATCTCGCCCGGTGACGGGGCTTGCGGGAAAAACGCGCTTTCCTGAACTGGGCGCGTTAATCGACCACGCCGTACTGTTTATTGGCGTCGATTCGGCACCCGGTCACATTGCCGCTGCGGTAAAAACGCCGGTGATTTGTCTGTTTGGCGCGACCGACCATGTTTTCTGGCGCCCCTGGACGGAAAATATTATTCAGTTCTGGGCCGGGAATTATCAGGCGATGCCGCCGCGCTCGCAGCTCGATCGCAATAAAAAGTACATGTCCGTTATTCCTGCCGCCGATGTGATTGCGGCAACGGAGAAAATGTTGCCGCCGGGAGAGGCGCTATGATTGTCGCCTTCTGTCTCTATAAATATTTTCCGTTCGGTGGCCTGCAGCGCGATTTTTTGCGCATCGCCCAAACCGTTGCGGCGCGCGGCCACCACGTTCGCGTTTATACGCAATCCTGGCAGGGAGACTGCCCGGCTGAGTTTGAATTGATTACCGTTCCGGTGAAATCGCGAACCAATCACGGGCGTAACGCCGAGTATTACGCGTGGGTGCAGGCGCATCTGAAAGCGCATCCTGCGGATCGTATTATTGGTTTCAATAAAATGCCGGGTCTGGATGTTTATTACGCCGCCGACGTTTGTTATGCCGAGAAAGTGGCGCAGGAGAAAGGTTTTTTCTATCGTCTGACCGCTCGTTATCGTCACTACGCGGCGTTTGAACGCGCTACGTTTGAGAAAGGCAAATCCACACAGTTACTGATGCTGACGAATAAGCAGATCGCCGATTTCCAGAAGCATTATCAAACCGAGCCTGAGCGCTTCCATATTTTGCCGCCGGGGATTTACCCGGATCGCAAATATAGTCAGCAAATTCCTGATGCTCGCACAGTGTATCGCGCGAAAAACGGCATTGGTGAACACGATTTCTTGTTGCTTCAGGTCGGTTCCGATTTCAGCCGAAAAGGTGTGGATCGCTCGATTGAAGCACTGGCGGCGCTACCGGATGCCCTTCGCTGCAAAACCACGCTTTATGTGGTCGGGCAGGATAAACCCGGTCGATTTGAAGCGCTGGCCACGAAGCGTGGCGTGCGTGAGAACGTCCACTTTTTCTCGGGGCGTAATGACGTCTCTGAACTGATGGCCGCCGCCGATGTGTTACTGCATCCAGCTTATCAGGAAGCTGCCGGGATCGTGCTGCTCGAAGCGATTACCGGCGGCCTGCCGGTGTTGGTAAGTGAAGTTTGCGGCTATGCGCACTACATCGCGGCGGCAAACTGCGGCGAGGTACTGGGCGAGCCCTGGAAGCAGTCGGCGCTTAATGATGCGCTACGTAATGCATTGACGAATCCGCAACTCCGTCAGGCGTGGGCTGAAAATGCCCGCCATTACGCGGATACGCAGGATCTCTACAGCCTGCCTGAGAAGGCGGCTGATATCATAATTGGTGATGTCCATGGTTGAGTTGAAAGAACCTCTTGCGACCCTCTGGCGCGGAAAAGATCCGTTTGAAGAGGTGAAAAAGCTGCAGGGGGAAGTTTTCAGAGAGCTGGAAACGCGTCGTACGCTGCGTTTTGAACTGGCCGGGAAAAGCTACTTCCTGAAGTGGCACCGCGGCACCGCGATGAAAGAAGTGGTGAAAAATCTGCTTTCGCTGCGTATGCCGGTGCTCGGTGCAGACAGAGAGTGGAACGCGATCCATAAATTGCGCGATGTCGGCGTAGATACTATGTGCGGCGTGGGTTACGGCGAAAAAGGTCTGAACCCTGTGCGCAAAGTGTCGTTTATCATCACCGAAGATCTGACCCCGACGATCAGTCTGGAAGATTACTGTGCAGATTGGGTCAACAATCCGCCGCAGCCGCGCGTAAAACGGATGATCATCAACCGTGTCGCGACAATGGTAAGAAAGATGCACCTCGCGGGGATTAACCATCGCGACTGTTATATCTGTCACTTTCTGCTACATCTGCCGTTTGATGGCAATGAAGAGAATCTGAAGATTTCGGTTATCGACCTGCATCGCGCGCAAATGCGCAGTCAGGTACCGTTGCGCTGGCGTGATAAAGACCTGATTGGGCTCTATTTTTCATCGATGAACATTGGATTGACCCAGCGAGATATCTTCCGCTTTTTGAAGGTTTATTTTGCGAAGCCGCTGCGGGATATTCTGCATGACGAGAAAAATCTGATGGTTCAGGCAGCAGCAAAAGCCGAACGTATCAGAGAGCGGACTTTAAGAAAGCATCTGTAGCCCTGAGTTATTTATTTGTTTCGCAAGACGAAGAACTAGCCTACGATTTTTCTGCATGCCTGACGGTTAGTGAAAAGCCAGATAACACTATTGCGAAACGTTGATTCATCGTATTGATGAGAAAGAGTGATTAATGAACCAGACTTACTTTGATGAGAGAGACGTCATTCTCTCAGTCAATGACTACAATTATCTGCCTGATTCAGAGAGTGGCGCGTTCGATATCGCTTACGGGATTGATAAGAATTTCCTGTACGGCTGCGGTATTTCAATAGCATCGATCCTGTTTGCTAATCGCAATAATCGCCTGGCGTTCCACGTTTTTACTGATTTTCTGACCGACAGCGTGCGAGAGAAATTTGCCGCGCTTGCGAAACAGTATCAGGCTCGTATTGTTATCTATCTGGTGAATTGCGATACGCTTAAGTCCTTACCCAGCACTAAAAACTGGAGTTACGCGACGTACTTCCGTTTCATCATCGCCGATTATTTTGCAGGTAAAAGCGATAAAGTGCTTTATCTGGATGCGGATATCGGCTGTAAAGGAAGCGTTCAGGAACTCATTGATCTTCGCTTTACCGATAATGAGATTGCGGCAGTGGTGATGGAAGGCAATACCGCATGGTGGACAAAACGCGCGGAAACGCTGTCGACACCGGGCCTGGCAGAGGGTTACTTCAATGCCGGTTTCCTGCTCATTAATATCCCCGCATGGAATACCGAAGATATTTCGAAGAAAGCCATTGAAATGCTGCGCGACCCGGAAGTTACCCGCAAGATAACGCACCTTGATCAGGATGTCCTGAACATGCTGTTGGTGGGAAAAGCGCGCTTTATCGATCCGAAGTTTAATACCCAGTACAGTCTCAACTATGAACTGAAGAAATCCGTTGTCAGGCCGGTGAATGATAAGACTGTGTTTATCCATTACATCGGCCCAACGAAACCGTGGCACCTCTGGGGAGATTACCCGGTTTCAGCCTGCTTCCTGAATGCCAAAAAACATTCACCATGGCAGGATGATGCACTATTGACGCCTAAAACGGCGGCTCAATACCGATACTGTGCCAAGCATCAGCTGCATCAGAAGCAATTTATTAAAGGTATTTTGAGTTACGTTCTTTATTTTAAAAAGAAAATCACAAAATAAAATATATATAGGTGATGCTGTGAACTCACTTCCTGTAATTGAAATATCTGAGTATAAGGTTTTTGATGATAGAACAAATACTCATGATGATAATGATGCGTTAAATATCGCGTATGGCGTAGACAGAAACTACCTTGACTGGGTGGGGATTTCTATTACGTCTGTGGTCATCAATAACAGTATTGATATCAATTATCATATTGTTGCTGATGAATATAATTCCTCTTTCCTCGCCAATATTGAAGCGTTAGCTAAAAAGTATAAGCTTAAAATAAGTCTATACTTGATTAATGCAGAACGACTGGACTGCCTGCCACGTACTAAAGTCTGGTCTCGGGCCATGTACTTTCGACTATTTGCATTCGAACTCTTTAGTAATAAACTGGATAAGCTGCTTTATCTGGACGCCGATGTGTTCTGTAAAGGACGTCTGGATGAGTTAGCAACCTGCGATCTTAATGGAAAGATCGCTGCGGTTGTGAAAGATGTTGATTCAATGCAGAAGAAAGTGATCGATAGATTGAAAGACCCTGAGCTTCAGGGAAACTATTTCAACTCTGGCGTAGTTTATGCCAACCTGAAGGAGTGGGTGAAAAATGATTTAACCCACCGAATTCTGGCAATGCTGACGCATGATAATCACAATGATATTGTCTATAAATACCCTGATCAGGATGTATTAAATATTTTACTTAAAGGTAAAATAAAATTCCTCCCGCGAAAATTTAACACTATTTATACAATAAAAAGCGAGTTAAAAGACCGAACACATCAAAAGTATAAAGAAACTATATTTGATGAAACGGTACTCATCCATTATACCGGTGTCACCAAACCGTGGCATAAGTGGGCTGTTTATCCCTCTGTTCGTTATTACTTGCAGGCACTGGCTGTATCGCCCTGGAAAGACCAACCTCCTCGCGATGCGCAGACTATCGTTGAATTGAAAAAGCGCTACAAACATCTGCTCGTTCAACACAAATATTACTCCGGGTTTGTTGCTGGTGTGTCCTATTTGCTGAGAAAACATTCCATTCGCTGAATAATTTATTAACTTTTGGTTTATTATGAGTATTAAACATCACATTAACGATTATGTCGTTTTCACGAAGTCAGATGGTGAAAAATACATCGATGTGTTTAACGATTTTTTATCCTACAATATCAAAATTATAAAAGTATTCCGTAATATTGAGGACACTAAAGTTTTATTGATCGATACCCAGTACGGGAAAATGATCTTAAAAATTTTTGCACCAAAAGTTAAGCAGAATGAACGTTTCCTCAAAGCAATGGTGAAGGGCGACTACTACGAGAAACTGTTCGAGCAAACCGAGCGCGTCAGAAAAGAAGGCCTGGATTCAGTTAACGATTTCTATCTGTTAGCGGAGAAGAAAACGTTACGTTTTGCACATTACTACATCATGCTGATTGAGTATATTGAAGGTGTTGAACTGGTTGATATTCCTGAAATAGACGATGAACTCAAACAAAAAATTAAGGCGTCAATTTCCGGTTTACATCAGCACGGCATGGTTTCTGGCGATCCGCATAAAGGCAACTTTATCATTGAAAATGGCGTAGTCAGGATTATCGACTTGTCTGGTAAATCACCGTCTGCGATGCGTATGGCTAAGGACCGCATCGATCTTGAACGTCATTATGGTATCATTAATGAGGTTAAAGATGCGGGTTATTATCGTCTGATTTTTAAAAGGAAATTTCGGAACTTTATCAGACGACTTAAGGGCAAAAAAGTTCGCTGAATCCTGGAGTGAATTTAGTTAATGAATATTTACTTTATTAACTGGACAGCCAGCTATGAGATCAAAATGATCGACTATTTGGCTAATGATTATCCAGTTACCAGGGTTACCACGCCGGCATCATTAAATTGGCTAAGTCGAAAGTTTAAAAGACTTAAGTTCGTCAAAAAGATTTTAGCAAATTTATTTATTAGCCGATATTTTCCGAAACTGACCCCAGAAGATGTCATTATTTATAATGACAGTCATGTGCTTAAAAGGCTTAATCCAGAAATTATAGAAGCCATCAATTGCCAACGAATACTGTTACTCAGAAATCCAGTCAGTGCCGATTTCATTAAAGAGATGAAGACGCGTTTTGAGAAAATTTATGGATTCGAAGAAATAATTTGTCAACAGAATAATATCTCTTATATTCCACAGTTTTTTCCGATTGGTTTTAATGATCGAGACGTGGGGATAAATTCTTGGAATCCTATTCGTCATCGCCGTTGTTACTTTATTGGAAAGGATAAAGGTCGCTTTGCTGTAGTTAACGCGTTAGCAGAACAATTACGTAAATATGGCTGTAATCTTAATTTCCAGGTCGTCCGAGATAATACATCTCAAGTGGTATCTCAACTATATTGTGATGAAAATATTACGTATGAACAAAACCTGGTAAATGCGCGTGAAACAGATTGCATTGTAGATATCACTCAGGATGCTCAGACTGGATGGACTCTCCGTGTAATTGAAGCAATTTATTTTAATAAGAAACTTATAACAAACAATATATCTCTCTTAAAGAGTGATATTTATTCAAGTGATCGCATTTTTATTATTGGTCATGACTCATGGGATCGTTTTAGCAACTTTTTGGAATCAGAATTGCAACCTCTGCATGAAGATATTCTCTATCAGTATAGCCCCGATTATATGATTGAAAAGCTTATTGATGATGCTAATAAAAAAATCAACGATAGGAAAGGATAAATTTAAACTGTATATGCTATATACGTTTTTGTGGAGTTCATCGTAGTTTAAAGTTTGCTGCATTTGCCGGCGAAAAGTAGCCTATCTCTACAGGTTTTTTATGAAACACATTAAATATATTACACATGCTGATGTTCAGAGCCTGATCAAACGCAAAACATCGGATGATGTCATCATTTTTCTGTCCGGGCCAACATCAAAAAAGACGCCAGTATCCGTTTTGCAGTCAAGGGATGTTATTGCGGTTAACGGCTCAGCTCGTTACCTTCTCGATAACAATGTAAAACCTTACATTTATTTGCTAACAGATGTCCGTTTCTTACATCAACGTCACGACGATTTTTACGAATTTAGTCAAAATAGCCAGCATACAATTGTTAACATTGATGTGTATGAATCTGCATCTGAAGAAGATCGACAATATATTCGTGAGCATTGTTTGATGATTCGCTCTTTTTACCGTAGAGAGAAGGGAGGGTTAATTAAAAAAATCAAGTTTAATATTCTTAAGCGGCTCCATAAAGATTTACTGATTTCTATACCTTTATCTAAAAAAGGCCGCCTTGTTGGATTCTGTAAGGATATCAGCGTTGGTTATTGTTCATGCCATACCATTGCCTACGCAGCAATACAAATTGCTTATTCTTTGAGGTATAAAAGAATTATTTGTTCCGGATTAGATTTAACGGGTAACTGTCAGCGATTCTATGATGAATCAAATAATCCAATGCCGTCTGAGCTTAGCCGCGATCTCTATAAAATACTTCCTTTTTTCCAGTTTATGAGAGACAGGGTGAAAGATATAAATATCTACAATTTTTCTGATGATACGGCTATTCACTACAGTATCATACCTTTTATCGAACCATCGGAACTGGATGGTGAAATTGTCTATGACAAGATAAGTTAATTCAGCAGAGTTTTTTCATATTGTCAACTTTATAAAGTTAAATTGGGGCTGGTTTCATCATGATTAAGAAAATAGTGTTTACAGTGACACCCATATTTTCTATCCCACCTCGTGGCGCAGCAGCCGTTGAGACCTGGATTTATCAGGTTGCAAAAAGATTATCCATCTCCAATGCGATAGCATGTATTAAAAATCCAGACTATCCAGACTTTTACAAAGTAAACGATAATTGTAATATCCATTATATTGGTTTCAGTAAACTATATAAACGAATTTTCCAGAAGTGGACACGTCTGGATCCGGTACCGTATTCTAAAAGGATTCTTAATATCAGAGACAGTTATGCAAATGATGAAGAGAGCGTTATTGTCATTCATAACAGCATGAAGCTCTATCGACAGATTCGCGATAAACGTCCACGGGCAAATCTGGTGCTTCACATGCATAATGCGTTCGAGCCTAAGGGAATTGATAAAAATACAAAAATGCTGGTTCCAAGCCAGTTCCTGAAAACCTATTATCAGGAACGTATTCCAGGGATTGATATTAAGGTTGTGCCGAATGGATTTTGTGCTGAGACCTATTCTCTACAAAGCGCCTGCACTCTCCGCCAGCAACTCCACATTAATAAAAATGACCGAGTGCTCCTCTACGCTGGCCGTGTTTCCCCCGATAAAGGTATCTTAATGCTGTTGCAGGCTTTTAAGATACTGGTTGCTGAACAACATGATTTGAAACTCGTAGTTGTCGGCGATCCTTTTGCCAGCCGCCGTGGAGAAAAAGCGGAGTATCAGAAGAAAGTGTTAGAAGCCGCAAAAGAAGTTGGAGACAACTGTATTCTGGTTGGAGGCCAGCCCCCTGAAAAAATGCATGATTATTATGCCTTAGCTGATCTTGTGATTGTTCCTTCTCAAGTTGAGGAGGCATTCTGCATGGTAGCTGCTGAAGCCATGGCGGCAGAGAAGCCTGTCCTGGCGAGTAAGAAAGGGGGAATTAGTGAGTTCGTTAAACCGGGGTTAACGGGCTATCATCTCTCCGAACCCATTACCATAGAAAGTATTGCTGCAGATATACGTCATGTTCTGATGGATGAGAACAGTAAACAAATATCTTCTAATGCGAAAGCGTATGTGTTCTCTCATTACAGCTGGGAGCACGTAACGGAATGCTTCGAGCGAAGTATTAGGGAATGGTTTAAATAAGAAAAATGCTTCGAAGAACTAAAAGCCGTGGCACCAAAAGTGCCACGGTTTTTTTTATTTATTTTTCATGGCAAGCAGCAAGCCGGCGTAAATACCCAAATGTGATATTTCCACCTGTTCGAAGGTGCCGCGAATGATATAGAACCCAATAAAAGAAAGAAGAATCAGCAAATGTGCATCATAGGCGGGCGTATCGCCTCGCTTAAACGCATTTTTCACGCTCTCTTTGGCGATCACCCAGTAAAGTGATAACAGCGCAAGTAACCCAATCAGACCGGCACCAAACCAAATATACAGCACAAGATTATGCGGGCCAATGGATTTCTTAAATGTCCAACTTGGGAAATCTTTTACCCTTTTATTGTAAACCTCATGGTAGATATCATCGCCATAACCGTAGCCTTTGACAGGATTCTCGGTAATCAGAATCCAGGCGGTGCCCTGGGTACCGTTATTGTAGCGTGCGGAACTATCGGTTTGCTGAAGCTTAAAGATCAGACTTTCTCTATTAGAGCTGTGATTTTTCTGTGTGACGACAAAAGTAGCCGCAATGGCCAATATGATCGTCCCTGCCGCCAGTAACTTCCACTGGCGATTTAATACGGCCCAAAGTATTCCGACAATAAACACAGCAACCCAGGCGCCGCGAGACAATGACCCCAGTAAAAGAAATAAAAATACAACGCTGAGTGAGAAGAATGCCGCCTTGTACTTAGGTCCTTTTAACAGCCACAGGCTTAATAATGCCGGGAACAGGAAAACCAGTGAGTCTGACACGTGCCTGTTAGCATAACTCTCAAATGGCATAATTCCATGAGTATAATTATCAATGTATATAATTATTTCACCGATTGATCGCAGGCAAAGGCTGGCAAGGAAAGAAAACAAGATTAATTTTTGAATGTTCTCTTTATTTTCATCCTTTAATAGTATGGGCAGTAAAAGTGTATAGGCCAGGAACCCCTTTAGCACGGTATTATTGAATTCTTTAAAGCTGATACGCATATCCGGTGATATGAATATTGAATAAACGAGAACAACGGATAGCAACGCAATCGCATAAAAAATCGTGTTTTTATATAAAGGAAGGTAAGACTTTGGCGCTCTGGTGAATTGATAGATAACGGTTAGTATCATCAAAATTTCAATGATATGTTTATATCGTGTCACACCATTTAAAAAATAGGTCGCGATAAAGAGAAAGACCAGAATTCTGTTCCAGTGTGGCTTCCACTTCTCTTTATTCTGAAACATCGACGATGCTGCTAACATCTTAACCCCATGATAATTTATATAAAATCAAATACTATTCGTAAGCTTTTCGTACACAGTTTCTGCCTCTAATTGGGCAAGGTCATGTGTGACAGAGCAGCACGCTACCTGGTTCTTCCCATAACCACCAATTAACCCAGGATCCGTTGGGCCATACAACGTAATATTCGGTCGATCCAGCGCCGCCGTAAGATGGCTAAGCCCCGTGTCCACCGAGACAACATAGTTTGCGCCAGCCAGCACATGTGCGATGGCTTCCAGGCTCAGGCGCGGCAGAACCTCCACATAATCAAATCCTTCCGCTAATCGCTTCGCGCGTGCTTCTTCGTGCGGCGCGCCCCACGGCAATTTCACCTTTAGCCCACTCTCTTTCAGCAAGCCAATTAACGCTCGCCAGTGCGTTTCCGGCCAGTGTTTGTCATCACGCGTGGTGGCATGAAGGAATACGACGTAAGGCTCCGCAGCGGTTTGCGTCAGGAAGTGACGTGCAATCGCATAGTCGCCCTGTGTCTGAGGTTTTGCATAACCCAGACTTTTTGCAAACAGTTCGCGCGTGCGTTCAACGGCGTGTTGCTGTTTGGCGATGTGATGGCGACGGTTGTAGAACAGGCTTGCCAGCGGTTCGCGGGCCGTTTGCCAGTCCATGCCGTGCTTAATGCCATGGGCCAGACGCGTGACGAGGGCTGCACTTTTCACCAGCCCCTGCGCATCTATCACGGCATCGTATTTCACGGCCTGAAGCGTCTCGCGAAAAGCCTTACGCTCGGCTTTAATCGGTGCAGAGAACCACGCTTTGCGCCAACGACGAATCGCCACCGGGATAACGCGCTCAACGGCTTCGTGCCACGAAGGGATCTGTGCGAACCCCTCTTCAACCACCCAGTCAAAACGAATGCCCGGAAATGCCTGCATAGCGTCAGTTAACGCAGGTAACGTATGTAATACATCACCCATGGAAGATGTTTTAACGATCAATACCCGCATCCGTCAGGCTTCCTCGTCCAGCAGCAGGGCGTTTAGCTCTTCCAGCACGCGGGCAGGCGTGATGTCTATCAGGCTTTGATGGTAGCCTTCCGCGGCATCGCCTTTGCGCACTTTGTGGTAGCCGGTAATCAGGCGGATGACGCGTGCTTTGTTCGACAGCGGCGGGGTGAAGTCCGGGCTGCTGGGGCCGTAAAGGGCGACCAGCGGGCGATCCAGGGCCGCGGCGACGTGCATTAGACCGGAGTCGTTAGTGACTATCGCTTTGCAGGCGGCAATCAGGACGACCGCCTGTTCCAGTTGCGTTTCTCCGGCCAGGTTGCGGCACCATGCCTGCTGTTCGGTACTCAGCGCGGCGAGAATTTCATTGCCAGCTTCATGATCTTTCGCAGAGCCAAACAGTGTGATTTGATAGCCTTCGTCAATCAGTTGCTTCGCCAGTTCAGCGTAATGATAGTGCGGCCAGCGCTTTGCCGGGCCGAACTCCGCGCCAGGGCAGAAGCCAATTATCGGGCGTTCAGAGGAGAGGTTGAACGTGTTGCACATTTGCGATTTCTCGCCTTCGGCAACATGCAACTGCGGCCACAGCAGCGGCTGCGGCAAATCTTTCGCGCAGCGCATCACGCCTTTATCAAAGGCCAGCGCCACATAACGCTCGACCATCAGCGGCCAGGCGTCTTTATCCAGCACGCGGGCGTCATTGAGCAGGCCGTAACGCATTTCGCCACGCCAGCCTGTCCGCAGTGGAATACCGGCAAAGAAGGGAACCAGTGCCGATTTAAACGAATTAGGCAGCACGTACGCACGGTCATAGCGGCGCTCACGCAGGCTGTGACCCAGTCTGCGACGTTCGCCCAGCGCCAACGCCCCGTGGCCGAGCGGCATTGGGATCGCGTCGTTGACTTCCGGCATTCGTGCTAAAAGCGGACGGCACCACGCGGGTGCCATCACGTCAATGATAGCCTGGGGATAGCGCGCCTTGAGCGTGCGATAGAGACTTTGCGACATCATCATGTCGCCTACCCAAGACGGGCCAATCACCAAAATATTCATTGTTAAGCGTCGCGGTTTAACCAGGCCATATATTCCGCCACACCTTCGGCGACGGTTTTGAATGGCTTGTCGTAGCCAGCAGCGCGCAGGTTTGTCAGGTCAGCCTGAGTAAATGCCTGATAGCGGCCTTTTAGTTTTTCCGGGAACGGAATGTATTCCAGCGTGCCTTTTTTGTGATATGCCAGCGCAGCATCCGCTACGGCCTGGAAGGATTCCGCGCGACCGGTACCCAGGTTGAAGATGCCGGATACACCGTTTTCCCAGAACCACAGGTTCACATCTGCCACATCGCCCACATAAACGAAATCGCGTTTGAAGCCATCGCTGCCTTCGAACAGTTTCGGGCTTTCGCCGTTGTTCAGTTGGGTATTGAGGTGGAAGGCTACGCTCGCCATGCTGCCTTTGTGGCCTTCACGCGGGCCGTAGACGTTGAAGTAACGGAACCCGACAATCGGCGAGTTCGCTTCTGGCAGGATTTGACGGACATATTCGTCGAACAGGAACTTCGAGTAGCCGTAAACGTTCAGCGGTTTCTCATATTCGCGGGATTCGATGAAGTCGCTGGTGCGGCCGCCGTAGGTGGCTGCGGAAGAGGCGTACAGGAACGGAATTTCGCGCTCCAGGCAGTAGTGCAGCAGCTCTTTGGAGTACTGATAGTTGTTATCCATCATGTACTTGCCGTCCCACTCAGTGGTGGAGGAGCAGGCACCTTCGTGGAAGATCGCTTCGATTTCACCGAACTCTTCACCCGCCATAATCTGGATCAGAAAATCTTCTTTATCCATGTAGTCGGCGATGTTCAGGTCGACCAGGTTTACGAACTTGGTGCCGTCTTTCAGGTTATCTACCACCAGAATGTCGGTGATGCCTTTGTCATTGAGCGCTTTAACGATGTTGCTGCCGATAAAGCCAGCGCCGCCGGTAACGATGATCATAACTGTAACCTTTGAAATGTGAGTACCCTGGACAATCCAGGGCGCTAATGACTCTTATCATAACATCACATCGACCCGCCTTCAGCCTTTCGCCATCAAAGCCCCGTGTGACGCGTGATTTATGCTGCAAAAAATGTAACTGGTGCTGTGTCATCTCGTACATACGTATAGCTTTAGGTAATATGTGCCGACATTTGCCGAATCTGGAGAGTTGCAATGCGTGGTGATTTTTACAAACAGTTAGCCGGTGACCTGGATACCGCCCGCGCGGAAGGGTTGTTTAAAGAAGAACGTATTATCACGTCTGCGCAGCAGGCAGATATCACTGTGGGTGATGGCAGCCACGTGATCAACTTCTGCGCCAATAACTACCTTGGGCTGGCGAACCATCCGGCGCTGATTACCGCCGCGAAAGCAGGCCTCGACAGCCACGGTTTTGGTATGGCGTCCGTGCGCTTTATCTGCGGCACCCAGGATAACCACAAAGTGCTGGAGCAGAAACTGGCGGAATTCCTCGGTATGGAAGACACGATTCTCTATTCCTCCTGCTTTGATGCCAATGGCGGCCTGTTTGAAACGCTGCTCGGCCCGGAAGATGCGATTATCTCCGACGCCCTGAACCATGCATCCATTATTGACGGTGTGCGCCTGTGTAAAGCGAAGCGCTTCCGCTACGCCAACAATGACATGCAGGAACTGGAAGCACGTCTGAAAGAGGCGCGTGACGCCGGGGCGCGCCACGTGCTGATCGCCACCGACGGCGTATTCTCAATGGACGGCGTGATTGCTAACCTGAAAGGTGTCTGCGATCTGGCAGACAAGTACGACGCGCTGGTGATGGTCGATGACTCCCACGCCGTCGGTTTTGTCGGTGAAAACGGTCGTGGTTCCCACGAATATTGCGACGTAATGGGCCGCGTGGACATCATCACCGGCACGCTCGGCAAAGCGCTCGGCGGCGCATCCGGCGGTTACACCGCGGCGCGTAAAGAAGTGGTTGAGTGGCTGCGCCAGCGCTCCCGCCCGTATCTGTTCTCCAACTCGCTGGCTCCGGCGATTGTCTCTGCGTCTATCAAAGTGCTGGAAATGGTCGCCAGCGGCGCTGAACTGCGCGATCGCCTGTGGGCTAACGCCCGCCTGTTCCGCGAAAAAATGAGTGCCGCAGGTTTCACCCTGGCGGGTGCCGATCACGCGATTATCCCGGTGATGTTGGGCGATGCGGTGGTGGCGCAGGAGTTTGCGCGCTTGCTGCAAAAAGAGGGGATCTACGTGACCGGTTTCTTCTATCCGGTGGTGCCAAAGGGTCAGGCGCGTATTCGCACCCAGATGTCGGCGGCACACTCCCCTGAACAAATCGAACGTGCGGTGGAAGCCTTTATCCGCATTGGTAAACAACTGGGCGTGATTGCCTGAGGAAGCCAGATGAAAGCGTTGTCGAAACTGAAAGCGGAAGAGGGGATCTGGATGACCGACGTGCCGAAACCGGACGTGGGCCATAACGATCTGCTGATTAAAATCCGTAAAACGGCGATTTGCGGTACGGATGTGCACATCTATAACTGGGATGAATGGTCGCAGAAAACCATTCCGGTTCCGATGGTGGTCGGTCATGAGTATGTCGGCGAAGTCGTTGGCATCGGCCAGGAAGTGAAAGGCTTTAAAATCGGCGATCGCGTCTCCGGTGAAGGCCATATCACCTGCGGTCACTGTCGTAACTGCCGTGGCGGGCGCACGCACCTGTGCCGCAACACCATTGGCGTGGGCGTGAATCGCCCAGGCTGTTTTGCAGAATATCTGGTGATCCCGGCGTTCAACGCCTTCAAAATCCCGGATAATATCTCCGATGATTTAGCCTCTATTTTTGACCCGTTCGGCAACGCGGTACACACGGCGCTCTCATTCGACCTGGTCGGTGAAGATGTACTGGTGTCCGGCGCAGGCCCGATTGGCGTGATGGCAGCGGCGGTCGCCAAACACGTGGGCGCGCGCAATGTCGTTATCACTGATGTGAATGAATACCGTCTCGACCTGGCGCGTAAAATGGGCGTCACCCGTGCGGTAAACGTCGCGAAAGAGAACCTGACTGACGTGATGGCTGAACTGGGTATGACCGAAGGGTTTGATGTCGGTCTGGAGATGTCCGGCGCGCCAGCGGCCTTCCGCACCATGCTCGACACCATGAACCACGGCGGGCGTATTGCGATGCTGGGTATTCCGCCATCTGATATGTCGATCGACTGGACTAAGGTCATCTTCAAAGGGCTGTTTATCAAAGGGATTTATGGCCGCGAAATGTTTGAAACCTGGTACAAGATGGCGGCGCTGATTCAGTCTGGTCTCGATTTAACGCCGATTATCACCCACCACTTCGGCATTGATGATTTCCAGAAAGGCTTCGACGCGATGCGTTCGGGCCAGTCTGGTAAAGTCGTTCTGAGCTGGGATTAAGGCTCATCGCCTCATGTCTCTTCAGGCATGAGGCGTATTTCCTGAAGCTAATCTTAAAATCGCCTGATATATGTAAAGCTTTGTCATTGTCATAAATGTTTCGTATTCGGGCGTTAGTCTTATTTCATTACAAATCTCTCTGCTGCACGCTACCTTCTGTTTATAAAAATAAACTTCGCCGGATCGAAGGAATGACGCCGAAATATCTTTCGCCCTTAATTCATTCTTAAGGTGTGAAGGATAAAACGTAACCTACACGTTAAGGTGATCAGGTAATGAAAAAGATGAATAGCCCAGGGACACTCAGTGTCATTATCCCTCTTTATAACGCAGGCGATGCATTTAAAGCCTGTATGGAATCTCTGCTGGCGCAAACCTGGACGGCGCTGGAAATTATCATTGTGAATGACGGCTCTACGGATAATTCTGTCGATATCGCAACGTATTATGCCGAGAATTACCCGCAGGTTCGTTTGGTGCACCAGGCCAACGCCGGGGCATCTGTTGCCCGAAATCGCGGTCTGGAGCTGGCACACGGTGAGTACATCGCGTTTGTGGATGCCGATGATATTACCTATCCGCAAATGTATGAAACGCTGATGACCATGGCGTTGCAGGATAATCTCGACGTCGCCCAGTGTAATGCTGACTGGTGCGAACGTGAGACGGACAAAACCTGGCAATCCATTCCGCAGGAGCGTATCCGCTCAACCGGTGTAATGAGCGGCCCGGAGTGGCTGCGTATGGCGTTAGCCAGCCGCCGCTGGACGCACGTGGTCTGGATGGGCGTTTATCGTCATGAATTAATTAAGCAATGTAACCTGAAATTTGTACCGGGATTACATCACCAGGATATTCTCTGGTCGACGGAATTTATGTATAACGCCACGCGCGCGCGATATACCGATGAATCGCTCTATAAATATTTTCTGCATGATGTTTCGGTGAGCCGTAAAAAACGTATCGGCCGTAAAAACCTTTCTTATCAACGTCATTACATTAAAATCACCCGCCTGCTGGATAAATTAAATCGGGATTATGCAGATAAAATTAAGATGTATCCTGAGTTTTACCAGCAAATAACCTATGAAGCATTACGTGTTTGTCATGCGGTGCATAAAGAGCGGGATGTGATTACGCGTAAAATGATGATTGCCGAGATATTTGCGTCCGGGATGTATAAACGGATGGTGGCGAATGTTCGTAGCCCGAAGATGGCGTATCAGGTGCTGCTGTGGTCGGTGCGGTTATACAGCTGGCAGGATCGCGGGCTGGCGAGCCGCAGGCTGGCTCGTAAGGCGCTTAGCCTGCGTTAATGTTCGGCCAGATCAGTAGGCCCGGTAAGCGAAGCGCCACCGGGCGATAATGCGAATTTGCCTGTCAATGGGTTACGGCTTATCCCAACCCTGCCACTGTAAGCGCAGGTACTGCATCACGGTGCTGTTGCTGATGCTGTCCGCCATTACGGTGAAGAACTGGGTGGCGTAAACCGGCTCTGGCGCTTTCTTCGTTTTACACAGCTTCACGCCGCGGAACGGATTACGCGGTGCGTCTGGTGTTGTGCCTTTCGGTGGCGTCGCGTTTGGCGTCGAGGTATCCACCTGCGGTTCATTCAGCAGGCTGCTCGGGCGTACCAGGGTGATATCGGACGGCAACGTGGGCAGCATCTGCTGTAACACGCGAACTGTGGTCGGGTGTGGATGCCCAATCGCAATCGCCGAACCATTACGGCGTGCCAGCTCAACCGCCCGGTTAAACTGACGGCGGATATCGGCTTCGTTCTGCGTATCGTCGAGGAACACTTTGCGTTTAATCACCTTCACGCCCGTGCCGCTGGCGGCGCGCATCGCCTGGCTGTTGCCAATCGTCATGCTATCGAGGAAATAGAGGTTATAGCGGCTCAGCGCCTGCATCACTTTCTGCATACCGAACAGGCTGGAGGTCATCGCGCTGCCCATGTGGTTGTTCAAGCCCACGGCATACGGCACTTTGTTTACCGCTTCGCGAATAATGCGCTCGATTTCATCACTGCTCATTTCCGGGCGCAGGGTGTCTCTTTCCAGCGGCTGCTTGCTAAGCGGCGCCATTGGCAGATGGATGAGCACTTCATGCCCGCTATTATGCGCTTTAGTCGCCATTTCATGGGCATGCGGCGCATTAGGGAGAACGGCGACGGAGACGGCTGACGGCATTGCCAGCACCTGGTTTTCGTTATGCGGACGATAGCCAAAATCATCAATGACAATCGCCAGCTTCCCCGCAAAGACAGGCGCCGCTAAGGTGAGGGCGCCAAGAAGAAGGATCCTGCGAAATTGAAGCAAACTTATCTTCCCAACCACGGTAGTGGATTGACCGCCTGACCCTGGCGGCGAATTTCGAAATAGAGCGACGGTCGACCCTGACCTCCGCTGTTACCAACCAGCGCAATCGGCTGTCCGGCGCGAACCTGCGTACCTACGCTGACCAGCGCACTCTGATTATAGCCGTAAAGACTCATATCGCCTTTCCCGTGTTCCACCACCACGACCAAACCGTAGCCCTGCAACCAGTCAGCGAGGATCACACGGCCATCGGCGATGGCTTTCACTTCAGTGCCTTCAGAGGCACTGATAACCATCCCTTTCCAGCGCAGCTCACCCTGCAACTGTTCGCCGTAACGGTGCAGCGTGGTGCCGCGAACCGGCCAGAATGCCTGGCCACGTGGTGCGCCAAGGCCACCCGTGCGCGACATCAGCGAGCGTTCGCTTTCAGTTGGTTTGTACGTTTTGCCTTTGCTGGTGGCTTCTTTCTGACGGTTGCGAACCGCATCGGCTTCACGGGCTTCACGTTCGGCGCGCGCTTTGGCCGCCGCCGCGGCGCGGGCGATGCTGTTACGTAAACGAGACTCGTTAGCACGCAGTTCATTTAACTGCTGCTGACCTTTCTGGATAGAGGATTCCAGCCCGGCGATGGTTTTCTGACGCTCGCTGCGCGCCTGCTCAAGTTTCGCCTGCTGCGCTTTTTGTTCATACAGCAACGTTTGTTGCTGGCTTTGTTTCTCTTCCAGCTCGGCTTTCTGCGCAGTAACCTGCTCGCGCGTCTGTTTCAGCTCGACGATGGTCTCCTGGCGCGCCTGATTGAGGTAGCCAAAGTAAGCCTGTAAGCGCTGACCGCGCTGGCTCTCTTCGCCGCTGAGAATAAGTTGAATACCGGTATGTTCACCCTGACGGAACGCGGCGTCGAGCTGAGCGGCAAGGTTGCGCTCCTGCGTGGCGCGCTGCGCTTCCAGTTTGGCAATCGAGGCGTTCATTTCGTCGATTTGCTTATTGAGCTGCGTCAGCGTGGCTTGCGTTTCGCGAAGCTGACGCGCGGCGGCGGCGATGGCCTGATCCTGCGCTTTCAACTGGGCGAGCAGAGAGGAACGTTGCTGTTGTTGCTGGCGTACTGCGCGCTCTTTAGCGGCAATATCGGCCTGAATTGATTGCAGCTGCGAGCGATCGTCGGCGTGGGCAGATGACGCGCACAGCAATACGCCAGCGCTGAGTGCGCTGGCGTATAAGGTGGACCGCAGCGTAACCGCGGCCCCTTTAAGTACAAATATCGCCTTTCCCCTCATGGGGAGGGATTATTCCACGATGAACAGCGGCTTACCAGTCATCTCTTGCGGGATTTCCATGCCCATCAGCGCCAACATAGTTGGTGCGATATCGGAAAGCTTGCCGCCGTCGACTGCTTTCAGATTTTTCTCGCCAACGTAGATCAGCGGAACCGGCAGGTTGGTATGGGCTGTATGCGCCTGCCCAGTCGCCGGGTCACGCATCTGTTCAGCGTTTCCGTGGTCTGCGGTGATCAGCAACTGGCCGCCAACGGATTCAACCGCTTTCGCAACTTGATCGACACAATTATCCAGCGCTTCAACGGCTTTAATTGCCGCATCCATCACGCCGGTGTGGCCGACCATGTCGCCGTTCGGGTAGTTACAGATGATGGTGTCGTATTTACCGCTCTTGATTGCCGCGACCAGTTTTTCGGTCAGCTCTTCGGAGCTCATTTCCGGTTGCAGATCGTAGGTTGCGACTTTCGGGGAGTTGATCAGAATGCGGTCTTCACCTTTGAACGGTTCTTCTACACCGCCGTTAAAGAAGAAGGTGACGTGTGCGTATTTCTCGGTTTCGGAGATACGCAACTGAGTTTTGTCGTTTTTCGCCATCCACTCGCCGAAGGTATTTGCCAGAGACGCCGGCGGGTAAGCGCACGGTGCTTTGATGTCGGCCGCGTATTCGGTCAACTGGATGAAGTCGCCCAGTTTCACTTCTTTCTGACGTTTGAAACCGTCGAAATCAGCGTTTACGAATGCGCGGGTGATTTCACGCGCGCGGTCAGCACGGAAGTTCATGAAAATCAGCGCATCGCCGTCTTCCATTGCAGCATCGGCCTGGCCTGCTGCGCGGATAACGGTCGCTTTCACGAACTCATCGTTTTCGTCACGTGCGTAGGCCGCCTGCAGGCCTTCTACCGCTGTGTCAAACTGGAACTCGCCTTTGGCCAGGGTCATCAGGTTGTAGGCTTGTTCAACGCGATCCCAACGGTTGTCGCGATCCATAGCGTAGTAACGGCCAATGATAGACGCTACGCGGCCTTTACCCAGGGCGGCAAATTTGTCTTCGAATTTTTTCAGCGAGCCTTCAGCGCTGCGTGGCGGCGTGTCGCGGCCATCGAGGAATGCGTGCAGATAGATTTTTTCCGCACCGCGTTCGGCAGCCAGTTCAACCATCGCCATAATGTGATCTTCGTGGCTATGAACACCGCCCGCAGAGAGCAGACCCATAATGTGCACGGCTTTGCCTGCTTTCGCGGCTTTATCAACCGCGCCGCACAGCACCGGGTTCGCGAAGAATGCGCGATCTTTAATTTCCACGTCGAGACGGGTCAGATCCTGATACACGATACGGCCCGCGCCCAGGTTCACGTGACCCACTTCGGAGTTGCCCATCTGACGATCAGGCAGGCCAACTTCCAGACCGGATGCGTCGATCAGAGTGTGTGGACGTTTGGCCCACAGGGCGTCCATGACAGGGGTTTTTGCGCTGAAGATAGCGTTATCCTGGTGTTCTTCGCGATAACCGTAGCCATCAAGGATTACCAGTACCATAGGTTTTTTAGAAACCGACATTGCGACAACCTCATGCTCGAAGGAGATAAAAAATTTTGCGTAATTTTACTACAGCTGAATCGATCAAACAGCCACTGAAGATCAAAAAAAGGGGAAGGATTAAGCAATGAAAGGGCGCTTTTGTGGCATTTTTTCCGGAGTACGCCGCAGAAAATAGATTACATCGCGCGGCCTGGCTGTATTTGCTCCACTGCACAGGTATACTCCTTCCCTGGTTTTTTAATCATTAAGTCGGGAGTCGTTACCCCCCATGCAAGAAATTATGCAATTTGTTAGCCGTCACCCTGTGCTGAGCATCGCATGGATCGCCTTACTGGTGGCTGTATTGTTCACCACGTTTAAAGGCCTGGCGTCTAAAGTTAAAGTGATTACCCGTGGTGAAGCTACGCGTCTTATCAACAAAGAAGACGCGGTGGTTGTCGACCTGCGTCAGCGCGATGATTTCCGTAAAGGCCACATCGCAGGCTCCATCAACCTGCTGCCGGCGGAAGTGAAAGCCAACAACGTGGGTGAGCTAGACAAGCACAAGAATAAGCCGGTGATCGTCACCGACGGTTCTGGCATGCAGGCACAGGAATCCGCAAACGCGCTGATTAAAGCGGGTTTTGAACAGGTTTATGTGCTGAAAGAAGGTATTGCAGGCTGGAGCGGCGAAAATCTTCCTTTAGTTCGCGGTAAGTAAGGAGAATTGTCATGGCTACTATCGAAATCTATACCAAAGCGACCTGCCCGTTTTGCCATCGCGCGAAAGCATTGCTGAGCAGCAAAGGCGTTACTTTCCATGAACTGCCGATCGATGGCGACGCGGAAAAACGCGAAGAGATGATTAAGCGCAGTGGCCGCACGACGGTTCCGCAGATTTTTATTGATGCACAGCACATTGGCGGCTGTGATGACTTGTATGCGCTTGATGCACGTGGTGGACTTGATCCCCTGCTGTGATAACGCATTTGCGTGAGCGTCATGCCGACACGTATCGGCTTGAAGAATAACGCGTATTTTAAGGACAACACGAAAGGGTTTTTACACATGTCTGAGCAAAACAACACCGAAATGAATTTCCAGATCCAGCGTATCTACACCAAGGACGTATCTTTCGAAGCGCCAAATGCACCGCACGTTTTCCAGAAAGATTGGCAACCAGAGGTTAAACTTGATCTTGATACGGCTTCCAACCAACTGGCGGAAGGCGTGTTTGAAGTGGTGCTGCGTGTCACCGTAACGGCGACGCTGGGCGAAGAAACGGGCTTCCTGTGTGAAGTTCAGCAGGGTGGTATTTTCTCCATCGAAGGTATCGAAGGTACTCAGATGGCGCACTGCCTGGGTGCTTACTGCCCGAATATCCTGTTCCCGTATGCGCGTGAATGCATCACCAGTCTGGTTTCCCGTGGGACTTTCCCGCAACTGAACCTTGCGCCGGTTAACTTTGATGCGCTGTTCATGAACTACTTGCAGCAGCAGTCCGGTGAAGGTGCAGAACAACATCAGGATGCCTGATGAACGCACTTAATGCTTCAATGACTGTGATCGGTGCCGGTTCGTACGGCACCGCTCTTGCCATCACGCTGGCAAGAAACGGCCACCAGGTCATACTCTGGGGCCACGACCCCGAACATATCGCGACGTTACAGCGTGACCGCTGCAACGTGGCGTTTCTTCCCGATGTTCCCTTCCCGGATTCTCTGCATCTCGAAAGCGATCTCGCGACGGCGCTGGCCGCCAGCCGCAATATTCTGGTCGTTGTGCCAAGCCATGTATTCGGGCAGGTACTGCGTCAGATGAAACCGCTGATGCGCAGTGATGCGCGCGTGGTGTGGGCGACGAAAGGGCTGGAAGCGGAAACGGGGCGTCTGTTGCAGGACGTGGCGCGAGAAGCCCTTGGCGATGATATTCCGCTGGCGGTGATCTCCGGCCCAACGTTTGCGAAAGAACTGGCAGCAGGCTTGCCGACTGCAATTTCTTTGGCATCAACCGACCCGGTATTTGCCGACGACCTGCAGCAACTGCTGCACTGTGGCAAAAGTTTCCGCGTTTACAGCAACCCTGATTTTATCGGTGTGCAGCTGGGCGGGGCGGTGAAAAACGTCATCGCTATTGGCGCGGGGATCTCGGACGGCATCGGTTTTGGCGCGAATGCCCGTACGGCGCTGATCACACGTGGCCTGACGGAAATGTCACGTCTGGGCGCGGCGCTGGGCGCTGATCCGGTCACCTTTATGGGAATGGCCGGGTTAGGCGATCTGGTGCTGACCTGTACCGACAACCAGTCGCGTAACCGTCGTTTCGGCATGGCGCTGGGGCAAGGTGCAGACGTTCAGGATGCGCAGGATAAAATCGGCCAGGTGGTCGAAGGTTACCGTAATACTAAGGAAGTTCGCGAATTGGCCCACCGTGTGGGTGTCGAAATGCCAATAACCGAGGAAATTTATCAGGTATTGTATTGCGGAAAAAGCGCGCGCGAGGCAGCATTGACGTTATTGGGTCGTGCTCGCAAGGACGAACGCAGCGGCAAGTAAATACAGGAAACCTTTGTCACCTCAAATGACCCGGCTGGCACAGAACTGGCCGGTCATTCATTATCGTCTGGAGTAAGCAATGTCGTGTGAAGAACTGGAGATTGTCTGGAACAACATTAAAGCCGAAGCCCGGGCACTGGCCGATTGTGAGCCGATGCTGGCCAGCTTTTATCACGCGACGCTACTCAAGCATGAAAATCTCGGCAGCGCTCTTAGCTACATGTTAGCTAACAAGCTGGCATCACCGATTATGCCTGCCATCGCCATTCGCGAAGTGGTGGAAGAAGCCTACGCGGCTGACCCGGAAATGATCGCGTCTGCAGCCTGTGACATTCAGGCGGTGCGCACGCGTGACCCGGCGGTAGATAAATACTCTACGCCGCTGCTTTACCTGAAAGGCTTTCACGCATTGCAGGCTTACCGTATCGGCCACTGGCTGTGGTTGCAGGGGCGACGTGCGCTGGCAATCTTCCTGCAAAATCAGGTCTCTGTGACGTTCCAGGTTGACATCCACCCGGCCGCGAAAATTGGCCGTGGCATCATGCTCGACCACGCCACCGGCATCGTGGTGGGTGAAACGGCGGTGATTGAGAACGACGTCTCGATTCTGCAATCGGTCACCCTGGGGGGTACCGGTAAAACCAGCGGCGATCGTCACCCGAAAATCCGCGAAGGCGTGATGATTGGCGCGGGCGCGAAAATCCTCGGTAATATTGAAGTCGGACGCGGCGCGAAAATTGGCGCAGGCTCTGTGGTTCTGCAACCCGTGCCGCCGCACACGACCGCTGCTGGCGTACCGGCACGTATTGTCGGCAAGCCAGACAGCGATAAGCCGTCGATGGATATGGATCAACACTTCAACGGCATTCACCATACGTTTGAGTATGGCGACGGGATTTAATTTAACTTCGTAAAATGGCGCCCGGATATCCCAGCTGGCGCCACGCTTCATACACCACCACCGACACCGCATTTGACAGGTTCATGCTGCGGCTGTCCGGCATCATCGGAATACGAATTTTTTGTTCCGGCGGCAGGGCATCCAGAATAGACGCTGGCAGGCCGCGCGTTTCCGGGCCAAACATCAGATAGTCGCCATCCTGGTAGCTCACCGCACTGTGCGCGGGCGTGCCTTTGGTAGTCAGAGCAAACAGTCGCTGGGGTTTCTCTGCCTCAAAAAACGCGTCGTAGTTTTGATAACGCGTGACGGCAGTAAATTCGTGATAATCCAGTCCCGCGCGGCGCAGACGCTTATCGTCCCAGGTAAACCCCATCGGTTCGATGATGTGCAGACGAAAGCCCGTGTTGGCGCAAAGGCGGATGATATTGCCAGTATTTGGCGGGATTTCTGGTTCGAATAAAACGATGTTAAGCATGCTGCCCCCTTAAATGCGGTGGGCAGGATAGCAGAAAATAACGTCACCCTCACCCTAACCCTCTCCCTGAGGGAGAGGGGACAGGTCGTGCATGGTGAGGGTTTTCTCCCTGAGGGAGAGGGGACAAATCGTGCACGGTGTGGGTTTTCTCCCTCTCCCTGTGGGAGAGGGCCGGGGTGAGGGGTAAGCCTCCTACGCCGCATTCCCCTTCGCCAGCGGGGCCAGTGCTGCTGGCAAGGTTTTACCCAGCTCCTGCACCAGTGAATCGCGGCTGATTTCACCAATCGTTTTCGCGCCGGTCAGCGTCATCGCCACCTTCATCTCTTTTTCAATCAGGCTCAGCAGATTCGCCACGCCCGCCTGACCCGCCGTTGCCAGCGCATAAAGATACGCACGTCCCAGCAGTACGGTATCTGCACCCAGCGCAATCATACGCACCACGTCCAGCCCGTTGCGAATGCCGCTATCCGCCAGAATCGCGATATCGCCTTTCACCGCATCGGCAATTGCCGGCAGCGCACGGGCAGAAGAAAGCACGCCATCCAGCTGTCGACCACCGTGGTTGGAGACCACAATGCCGTCCGCGCCAAAGCGCACCGCATCGCGCGCATCTTCCGGATCGAGGATCCCTTTGATCACCATCGGGCCATCCCAGAATTCACGGATCCACTCCAGGTCTTTCCACGAAATCGACGGATCGAAGTTGTTCGCCAGCCAGCCGATGTAATCTTCCAGTCCGGTTGGTTTGCCGAGGTAGGCGGAGATATTACCCAGATCGTGCGGACGACCGTTCAGCCCGACATCCCACGCCCATTGCGGATGCGTGACCGCCTGCCAGTAGCGACGCATCGCGGCATTCGGGCCGCTCATGCCAGAATGGGCATCACGGTAACGCGCGCCCGGTGTCGGCATATCAACCGTAAAGACCAGCGTGGAGCAACCCGCCGCTTTTGCGCGTTCCAGCGCATTACGCATAAAACCCCGGTCGCGCAGCACGTACAGCTGGAACCACATTGGGCGCTTGATGGTTGGCGCGACCTCTTCTATGGGGCAGACGGAGACGGTCGAGAGCGTAAAGGGGATACCGTGAGCATCGGCCGCCGCCGCGGCCTGCACTTCGCCGCGACGGGCATACATACCGCACAGGCCAACCGGCGCAAGGGCGACCGGCATGGAGAGCTTTTCCTTAAACAGCGTGGTTTCCAGGCTGAGGTCGGCCATGTTCTTCAGCACGCGCTGGCGCAGTGCCACCTGAGATAAATCTTCCACGTTGCGGCGCAGGGTGTATTCCGCATACGCGCCGCCATCGATGTAGTGGAACAGGAACGGCGGCAGAATGCGCTCGGCGGCGGCACGGTAGTCACTCGCGGCTGAAATAATCATGCTTTTTTCTCCCTGGAATTTTCAGCGTGGTCGTCGGGCAGGCGGGTGATGCGTGCCTGGCGAGCCAGATCTTCATCAAAACGTTTAATGGTGGTGTGGACGAAACCTAAATGGGCCATCATCGCCTGGCGCGCACCTTCGGCGTCACCGGCCACAATGGCATCGAGAATGGCCTGATGTTGTTCGGTCAGGCGGGCAAAGACCGGTGGCACCAGATACATGCGCTGGCGGCTTTGCTTCACTGAGGATTGCAGCAAATCGAAGAAACCTCGCATGGTTTGCAGCAGCACGACGTTATGTGAGGCTTCGGCAATGGCCAGATGAAAACGGACATCGGCCTGCGAGGCGAGATCCGGGTCTTCACTGAGTGTTGCTTCAAAGCAGAGGGTGATTTTCTCTTTGTCGGCCTCCGTTGCGCGCATGGCGGCGTGCCAGGCGGTGCTGCCTTCAATGGCGTGGCGCGCTTCCAGAATGTCGAAGCTGTAATCCGGGTCATCGGCCAGCAGCGTTTTCAGCGGCTGAACGATGTTTTGCTCTGACCACGCTTCATGTGGCCAGCGCACAAACGTGCCGCCGCCGCGACGGCTGAGCAGCACGCCTTCACTGACCAGCGTCGCCAGCGCTTCGCGCAGGGAATTGCGCGACACGCCAAGCTGAGCGGCTAACTGGCGTTCGGCGGGCAACTTCATGCCCGCTTCCAGCTGTTGTTCTTCAATCAGCGCCCGTACGCGAGAGGCAATCTCGTCGGACAGGCGTCTGGGCATCACTATCATGGGATCATCCAGGTTAAGACATAGGCCTGAAGCGTGGTAATTACGCCCACCATGCAGGTGAATATCAGGCTGTGTTTCACGGTAAAGCGGAACAGATCCGACTCTTTGCCCACCAGACCCACCGCCGCACAGGCGATGGCGATAGACTGCGGCGAAATCATCTTGCCGGTCACGCCGCCGGTGGTGTTGGCGGCAACCAGCAACACGTCAGAGACGCCAATCTGCTGCGCGGCGGTGGCTTGCAATGCGGCAAACAGCGCGTTTGATGAGGTGTCTGAACCGGTCAGGAATACGCCCAGCCAGCCGAGGAACGGTGAGAAGAAGGTAAACGCATGACCGGTATGCGCTAATGCCAGCGCCAGCGTCGACGACAGGCCGGAGTAGTTCGAGATAAACGCGAACGCCAGCACCATCCCGATGGAGTAAATCGGCAGCGCCAGTTCTTTCAGCGTGGTACCGAAAGTGCTGATAGCGTCCTTCGGCTTCATGCGTAGCCAGACAATAGACAGCAGCGCCGCAAACAGAATGGCGGTACCTGTGGCCGACAGCCAGTCGAACTTATAGACCGCCGCGTAGGCCGTGGCTTCGCTTACCACCGGTGGCATACGGGCAACCAGCTTGTCGAGGTACGGAACCGGAATATTAATCACGAATTCATACATTGCACCGCCCGGCGCGAAAAGCGCTTTAAACGGCGGAATACTCCACAGCGTAACGGTGGCAGTCAGGAACAGGAACGGCGACCAGGCGCGAACAATCTGCCCGGCGGTATAGTTGGTGCGCGCCAGCGTCTGGTCAACCTGGGACGCGCCCATATCGCCAAAACGGAAAATACGTACCGGCTGCCAGCGTTTCAGGAACAGCGTCAGGCAGACCAGAGAAACCAGCGAAGAGATAATGTCCGGCAGTTCCGGGCCAATAAAGTTAGAGCTGAGGTACTGAGCAATCGCAAACGAACCGCCAGCAACCATTACCGCAGGCCAGGTCTCTTTAATCCCACGCCAGCCGTCCATAATCGCCATGATCCAGAACAGCACGATAATGGTCAGGAACGGAAGCTGACGGCCTACCATCTGGCCGATTTCAAAGCTATCCAGGCCGGTGACCTGTCCGGCGACCAGAATTGGAATGCCCATCGCGCCAAAGGCTACTGGCGCCGTGTTAACGATCAGGCACAGACCCGCGGCATACAGCGGGTTAAAGCCTAAGCCAACCAGCAGCGCGGCGGTAATCGCCACCGGTGCGCCAAACCCAGCCGCGCCTTCCAGGAAGGCACCGAAGGAGAAACCGACGATCAGCATCTGCAAACGTTGGTCGGGTGTAATGGACAGTATTGATGATCGGATGATGTCGAACTGCCCGGTTTTCACCGAAATTTTGTAGACGAAAACGGCGGCGATAATAATCCATGCAATCGGCCACAGGCCATAGAAGAAGCCGTAGACCACCGACGCCAGCGCGTTATCCACCGGCATTTTGTAGAACAGCAGGGCTACGGCGAGCGCGATGGCGACGGTCCAACTGGCGGCGATATAGCCTTTCAGCTTGAGCTTAATCAGCGCGAAGAAGAAAAAGAGGATCGGTAGCGATGCTATCAGGCTCGACAACCAGATGTTATTGGCCGGGTCATAGTTTTGTTGCCAGAGGCTCATTGTGCAGGTCTCCTGGGGGCCAATACCCTGCTTTGCGGTGAGTCTGCGCTCATCTCGGCATCACAGTTTATGTAAAAGTGGCCCTTCCAATATGATGGTGTAGGGATAATGACAATGAATGGTTAACTAATTGTTATGTTCTGGCAACGATATTGTATGAATAAATAGCGAGATTGTGAACCACTGGAAGGAAATAACAGAATTGGTTGGGCCAATTGGGTGAGGAGAAAAGAATTGCCGGATGGCGCTACGCTTATCCGGCCAACGGTAATGACCTGTCAGCCAGGCACGGTAAGCGAAGCACCACCGGATATCATCTGTATCGATCAGAACGCAGTTTTGGCGTAACCGGTCATCACTTCGAGACCCATCTCGCGACCCAACGCGGTCATGGGGTGAACCACGACCAGCCCACGCACGCTTTTCTTCAGCTTGCCCATGTCGGCCTGCTCTTTTTTGGTGATGGCACGCTGGAAAGGCATCTTCATCAGTTTCTGCGCTTCTTTGCTCAGTTTCTGGCTGTGCACTTCGCGCAGACGCGCGATTTCAACTTCCAGCTTCTCTTTTTCGGTTTCCAGCTCGGCGTATTTCTCGGCGCCTTCAACCAGCGACAGTTCAGCCTGTTGATGACGGATCGCGTCCAGACGGTCGCTCAGGCGTTTGATTTCGTTTTTTTCGATTTCTTTCATTTGCGGATATCTGATAAAAAAATGACGTAATAGCGCATAGTATGCGCGACAGCGATCATAACCGATAGCGAATTATATAAAATAGTCTTATTACATCTGTACTTATTTACCAGCGTATTATTAGTAATCCCATGAATTTATTGTAATTTAAGAGAAATGGTTATGCAGATCTCTTTTTTAGCATGCCGTCACGAGAATCCGCACATTTTCCTCAAACGGATCGCCCTTAATTGTCCATTCTGAAGAGAGGAATCATGAGGAGGACGACGTTATGGGCAAACTTGGCGAAAACGTACCACTAGTCATCGACAAAGCCGTCGATTTTATGGCGTCCAGTCAGGCATTTATGGAGTATCTGAAGAAATCACCTCGCCTGAGTCACGTACCGGAAGAGATCCCGGAAGAGAAAGCGGCGATGTTTCTGGAGCGATTAGAACACTACCGCAAACTTTATCAGCCGGTCGAAAACCAGGCGAAAGAAGTTTGACGGTGTTATTTCTGAAAGGCTTTTTTCAAGCTGATTCGGGAAATCAGCTCGGTCAGAGAAAGTACCATCGTTGAGCGAACGACCTGTTGATAGCGCTGTTTTTGCATTGCCAGCAGGTCGGCATCGCTATCGTCAAAGAGCGGCGCGGGCGGCAGGGCAGAGACGCAGTGCAGCTCACCCAGCGGCCCAAGAATTTCATCATCCGTGAAGGCATATTCGCTGCCGTCATGGTTCAGCTCTTCACGCAGTGCCATCAGCAGCTCCGCATCTTCATACTCATGACGGCTAATCACGCCCAGCCCATAGATAAGCTTGAGCCGGACCGAAAGATCGCCCAGCGGGCCGCTACCGTCCAGCAGCGGTTCGACGGCGTATTTCACCGCATAATCGTCTTTGCGGAACACCTGAAGCACCAGAATATTGACCGCCTCGGTCAGTAACTCGACGGCGGCAATCAAGAAGCTTCTGACGGTTTTGCCAGCATTCAGACGCTCAAGCACACGGTTTTCAAAAGCCTGTGTTTCTTCCATTATTGCCTGCATATCTGACAATCTAGTATTCAGGCGCAGGATAGCCTGCGCCGGGTCTTGCATCATTTGCTGGCGTTATAGAGGGCGACGGCGGCTTTCACCACGTCGCTGTTTGCGTCCAGACCAGAGATCTGCGCCAGCGCGGCCTGCGGGCCTTTTTCATCAATCAGCGCGGCCAGTTCCTGCGCCTGCGGATCGTCTTCACTGCGGAAATGCATCGCTGCGGCGATACCTTTCACCAGGTTAACGTGCGGCAAACCGTACTCCAGCGTGCCCAGCAGCGGTTTAATCAGACGGTCGCCCGCGCTCAGTTTACGCAGCGGCTGACGGCCTACACGCTCAACGTCATCTTTCAGATACGGGTTTTCAAAACGACCGAGGATTTTCTGAATGTATGCGGCATGTTTTTGCGCATCAAAACCGTAGCGTTTGATCAGCACCGCGCCGCTCTCTTCCATCGCGCCTTTTACTACCGCGCGGATTTTCTCATCGAGAATCGCGTCGCGGATAGTTTGATGCCCGGTCATTTTGCCGAGGTAGGCGGTTATAGCATGACCTGTGTTCAGCGTGAAGAGTTTACGTTCGACAAATGCCATCAGGTTATCGGTTAATTCCATGCCCGGAATGTTCGGCAGCGTGCCTTTGAACTGGGTTTTATCGACGATCCACTCGCTGAAGGTTTCAACGGTCACTTCCAGCGGGTCATTGGTTGCAGAGGCAGACGGCGGCACGATACGGTCAACGGCGGAATCCACGAAACCGACGTTCGCTTCCACCCAGGCTTTTTCGTCTTCGGCAACGGCGGCCATTACGTGGCCTTTCAACTGGCTGGTGCCGCGCACCATGTTTTCACAAGCAATAATGTTCAGCGGGGTATTGACGCCCTGTGCTTTGCGTTTCGCGAGACCTTTGGCGATAGCCGGTGCAATCCGTTCAAGTACAACCGGGCCCACGGCGGTGGTCACCAGGTCCACCTGGGCAATCAGGTCGATAACGTCGTCACCAATGCTGCTGACCGCGTTAACGCCAGAAACGGTATCAACCTGCTCATTTTCACCCACAACGTGAACCTGATAGCTATGACGGGCATTCAGGGCATCCAGAACGACCTGGTTTACATCGGCGAACGTCAATGTAATGCCCGCGTCGGCCAACAGTTTGCCGATAAAGCCACGTCCAATATTACCTGCGCCAAAATGTAATGCTTTCATAGTGTTAACCTTCATTAATGTTTTTGACCCGAGAGGGCTGGGGTGAGGCTTTTCCCTCACCCTAACCCTCTCCCAATGGGAGAGGGAATAGAGCCTTACTTCTGCAACAGCGCCAGAACTTCTTCTACGCTGGTGGTGCTGGCCAGACGTTCGATGACGGATTCGTCATCCAGCGCGTTGGTCAGGCCGGTAATCACCTGGATGTGCTCGTTGTTGCGAGCGGCGATACCAATCACCAGACGGGCAATGTCATCCTCGTCTTCGCCGAAGCGCACGCCTTCCGGATACTGACAGAACACGATGCCGGTTTTCAGCACACGATCTTTGGCTTCAATAGTGCCGTGCGGTACCGCGATGGACTCGCCCAGGTAAGTTGGCGTCAGTTTTTCGCGGTCCAGCATCGCCTGCACATACTCTGGCTCAACATAGCCGCCTTTCACCAGTTGCTCACCAGCGAAGCGAATCGCGTCTTCTTTTGTGGCCGCCTTGCAGCCCAGGAAGATGTTTTCCGCGCCGAGTTTAAACAGGTTGGCGCTGGTGTCGTCAAAGCTGTCTTTCAGGCTGTCCTTCACCTTCACTTCGTTGTCAGTGTGACGCTGTGCCGCAACCAGACGTTCGGTCAGATTGGTATACAGGCCGCTGTCGAGGAAGTTAGTCAGCGAAATATGCTGCGCCTGCGGTACCTGACGCATTGCGCGTTCGGTCAGGTCGCGGTGAGTGATGACCAGGTCAACATCCGGCGGCAGGTTGTTAATCGCGCAGTTGGTCACAGAGATGTTGCTCAGGCCCGCATCCTGCACTTTCTTACGCAGCACGCCCGCCCCCATTGCGCTGGAACCCATACCGGCATCACAGGCAACGATGATTTTACGCACGTGGCTCAGGTCGTTGGTGACGTCGCCCGCCGCCAGCGGAGTACCGCCTTTGGATTCAGCTTTCATGTCATTCATACGACGGGTTGCCGCTTCGATGTCATCTTCTTCTTTCACTTTGCTGGTTTTCAGCAGGATGGCAGAAACGATGAAGGAGACCGCCATTGCCGCAACGATAGCCGCGATGTTGGCGAAGTATGCGCCTTTTGGCGTCATCGCCAGTACGGCCAGGATGGAGCCAGGGGAAGCCGGAGAAACCAGACCGCCGTTCAGGATGGTCAGGGTGAACACGCCAGTCATACCGCCCAGAATAACGGCAATAATCAGACGTGGGTTCATCAGCACATACGGGAAGTAGATTTCGTGAATACCGCCCAGGAAGTGGATGATTGCCGCGCCGCCCGCAGACTGTTTAGCACTGCCGCGACCGAAGAACATGTACGCCAGCAGAACACCCATCCCCGGGCCCGGGTTGGCTTCAATCAGGAAGAAGATCGATTTGCCGAGATCATGAGACTGCTGAATACCCAGCGGCGAGAAGATACCGTGGTTAATGGCGTTGTTCAGGAACAGGATTTTAGCCGGTTCTACAAAAACAGATGCCAGCGGCAGCATGTCGTGTACAACCATGAAGTTAACGCCAGCCGCCAGCAGCTTGGACAGCACTTCAACCGCCGGGCCGATGCCCATAAAGGCCAGAATAGCGAGGATCATACCGATGATGCCAGCGGAGAAGTTATTCACCAGCATCTCAAAACCGGATTTGATTTTACCATCTACCCAGGCGTCGAATTTCTTGATGCAGTAGCCGCCCAACGGGCCTGCAATCATGGAGCCCAGGAACATCGGCATATCTGCACCGACGATAACACCCATGGTGGTAATCGCACCGACCACGCCGCCACGTTCGCCGCCAATCAGCTTACCACCGGTATAACCGATGAGCAGCGGCAGCAGGTAGGTGATCATCGGGCCAACCAGCTTCGCCAGCGTTTCGTTCGGCAACCACCCTGTTGGAATAAATAACGCGGTGATAATACCCCACGCGATAAACGCGCCGATATTTGGCATCACCATGTTGCTGAGGAAGCGACCAAAGCTTTGCACCTTGATCTTGATATCGGATGACATAAAACACCCCTTGTTTCTGTTTGCCCGCAGGTTGAACACCTGAAGTTTATTGTTAATTGGCGGCAGAGGTAGTAGCCGAACCCTGGTTGATGATGCGAAATCTGGCACTGAATCGTTAAGCTGTCCAGATAGCGGGTCTTCATGTGACTTAGATCACACAAATATAGGATGTACCTGATGATTTTGAGTGATCACCATCACAAAACCACTGTGTAAAAAAACAACACAGCAGGAAAAAGCACCGCAGAACACATGTAAATGTGATGTTAATCACATTTTGCTCTTGATGGTTTGTTTGTTTTTTGTGATTGAGTTCACAAGATATTTTCAGGTCGCCAAAATAAGATGTGATCCGTGGCAAGTTCTGCTGCTGTGATGAGCACCCTCTGTAACTGAGTAACATCACACAAAAAAGAATAATGAATGAGGATTATGGCAGAACGATTAATTGCCGATTATGTTCAAAGTAGACACCGTCTACGCTTTAAATTGTATAGCGTGCTCACTATCGACAGCGTGAATTTGAGGTTACGGCTATGTTCCTGAATTACTTTGCGCTTGGCATTCTGATCTTTGTTTTCCTGGTTATCTTTTACGGCATTATTATTATTCACGATATTCCCTACATGATTGCGAAGGCACGCAATCATCCCCACGCCGATGCGATTCATGTCGCGGGCTGGGTGAGTCTTTTTACCTTACACGTTCTCTGGCCGTTTCTGTGGATCTGGGCGACGCTTTATCGCCCCGATCGCGGCTGGGGAATGCAACACCCTCCCGCGCATGAAGGTGAAGATGCGCTGCGACAACGCGTTGAAGAGCTTGAAAAACAACTGAAAAAAATGCAAACGCCTTCAGGGGAATAGCCATCATGGATCTGCTAATTATATTGACCTACGTCGCGCTGGCATGGGCGATTTTTAAGATATTCAGGATCCCGGTAAATAAATGGACGGTGCCTACCGCCGTATTAGGCGGGGTATTTATTGTCGGTGCGCTGATATTAGGGATGAACTATAACCACCCCTATACCTTTCAGGCGCAGAAGGCGGTTATCTCTATTCCGATTACCCCTCAGGTGACCGGCGTGGTGAGTGAGGTGACAAATAAACATAACCAGATAATTAAAAAAGGCGAGGTGCTGTTTAAAATAGACCCGACACGCTACCAGGCGCGCGTTGACCGACTTCAGGCTGATTTAGTCACGGCGGTGCACAATACGCAGGTCTTGAAAGGACAACTGGATGAAGCGCTGGCAAATACCACGCGCGTTTCGGCAGAACGCGATCGTCTGTATAAAGATTATCAGCGATATTTGCAGGGAAGTAAGGCGCGGGTAAATCCGTTTTCAGAAAGCGATATCGACAACGCCCGACAAAACTATCTGGCGCAGGATGCATTAGTTAAAGCGTCGATTGCCGATCAATCGCAAATTAAAAGTCAACTGGATAGCGTGGTGAACGGCGACCAGTCTCAGGTTGCCAGCCTGCGCGCGCAGCTTACGGAAGCCAAATTTAACCTCGATCAGACCATTATCCGCGCACCCAGCGACGGTTTTGCTACGCAGGTACTGATTCGCCCCGGCACCTATGCCGCCGCGCTACCGCTGCGCCCGGTCATGGTGTTCGTGCCGGAGCAAAAACGCCAGATTGTGGCTCAGTTCAGACAAAACTCCCTGTTGCGATTAAAACCCGGCGATGAAGCGGAAGTGGTCTTTAATGCGCTGCCGGGTCAGGTGTTTAGCGGAAAGTTGACCAGCATTCTGCCCGTTGTGCCCGGCGGTTCTTATCAGGCGCAGGGTACGCTGCAGTCGCTCAATATTGTCCCCGGCACCGATGGCGTAATGGCGCTGATCGAGCTCCAGCCTGATGGGGAGGTGGACGCGCTACCTGATGGCATTTACGCTCAGGTGGCGGTCTATTCCGATCACTTTGAGCACCTGTCGATAATGCGCAAAGTGCTGCTCAGAATGACAAGCTGGATGCACTATCTTTACCTCGATCATTGATGTTAAAAGCATCTTTTTGTCAGTGGCTGGGCCATACTTACCCTTTCGTTGGCAAAAAGGACATGGCATGAAACTCATCGGCAGCTATACCAGCCCTTTCGTACGCAAAATCTCTATCTTATTGCTGGAAAAGGGAATTTCTTTCGAATTTATCAATGAACTGCCCTATAACCTGGAAAATGGCGTGGCGCAGTACAATCCGCTGGGCAAGGTGCCGGCATTAATGACTGACGACGGTGAGTGTTGGTTTGACTCACCGATTATTGCCGAGTACATCGAACTGCTGAATGTTGAGCCGCAGATGCTGCCGTCTGACCCGCTTGCGCGCCTGAAAGTACGTCAATTAGAAGCACTCGCCGACGGCATTATGGATGCCGGGCTGGTGGCGGTGCGTGAACTGGCCCGCCCGCCAGCACAGCAGTCGGAAGCGGAGTGCCTGCGCCAGCGCGAGAAAATCAGCCGCAGCCTTGATACGCTTGAAGCCCATCTCAAAGAAGGGACGTTCAACACCGATACGTTAAATCTGGCGACGATCGCCATCGCCTGTGCGATTAGCTATCTCAACTTTCGTCGCATTGCGCCGGGCTGGTGTGTTGACCGGCCCAATCTGGTCAAACTGGTGGAAACGTTGTTCCAGCGCGAGAGTTTTGCCCGGACGGAACCGCCAAAGGCTTGATTACGCGCTATAACACTTCATGGTCGTACGCTGTACAATCCCTCCTCACTATGGACTCCCTCTCCCGTCGGGAGGGGGGAAAATCGTTAACCGTCAGGCCAACTCATGACTACCGATACTCGCTCACTTTACAGCCAGCTTCCTGCGACCGACCGCTTACTGCGCGATGCCGCCTTTGCTTCCCTTCTGGAAAACCACGGTCATTCGCAGGTGGTGGAACAACTCCGCCAGCTTCAGGATGAAGCGCGTCAGGCGATCCGCGATACCGGCGAGCTTCCGGGCTGGAGTGTCGACTGGGCCGGGGAAGTCGCGCGTCGTTTTGCCACGGATACGCAAAGCGCCATTCGCCCGGTCATTAACCTGACCGGTACGGTGCTGCACACTAACCTTGGGCGAGCCCAGCAGGCGGAAGCCGCCATTGCCGCGGTGACGCAGGTGATGCGCGACCCGGTGACGCTGGAATATGACCTCGACGGTGCCGGGCGCGGTCATCGCGATCGCGCACTGGCGGATTTGCTCTGCCGCCTGACTGGCGCAGAGGATGCCTGTATCGTTAACAATAACGCGGCTGCCGTATTGCTGATGTTGGCGGCCACGGCGAGCGGCAAAGAAGTCGTCGTCTCACGCGGCGAGCTGGTGGAAATTGGCGGCGCGTTCCGCATCCCGGACGTGATGCGTCAGGCGGGTTGCGAGCTGCATGAGGTCGGCACCACCAACCGCACGCATGCCAAAGATTATCGGCAGGCGGTGAATGAAAACACCGGATTGCTGATGAAAGTGCATACCAGCAACTACAGCATTGAAGGCTTCACTAAGACCGTAGAAGAAGCCGAGCTGGCTGAAATTGGCCGCGAGCTGGATATCCCGGTGGTGGCGGATTTAGGCAGTGGTTCGCTGGTCGATTTAAGCCAGTACGGCCTGCCGAAAGAACCGATGCCGCAGGAGATGATCGCCGCAGGCGTCAGCCTGGTGAGTTTCTCCGGCGATAAACTGCTGGGCGGCCCGCAGGCGGGGATTATCGTCGGTAAGAAAGCGATGATTGCTCAGCTACAGCAGCATCCGCTCAAGCGCGCGCTACGTGCCGATAAAATGACGCTGGCGGCGCTGGAAGCGACACTGCGCCTCTATCTGCATCCTGAACGCCTCGCCAGCGACCTGCCGACACTGCGTCTGCTTAACCGCCGCACGGATGAAATCCACGCGCAGGCCGAACGTCTGCGTGAACCGCTGACGCAGCGCTATGGCGACGAATTTTCTGTTACGGTGATGGAATGTGCCTCACAAATCGGCAGTGGCTCCTTGCCCGTCGATCGCCTGCCGAGTGCTGCCATCACCTTTACCCCTAAAGACGGGCGCGGTAGCCGCCTTGAAACACTGGCTAACCGCTGGCGCAGTCTGCCGGTGCCGGTTATCGGGCGCATTTACGACGGGCGATTATGGCTCGACCTGCGCTGTCTTGAGGATGAATCACGTTTTCTGGAGATGTTGCTGAAATGATTATTGCCACCGCCGGGCACGTTGACCACGGCAAAACCACGCTGCTGCAGGCGATTACCGGCGTTAACGCCGACCGCCTGCCGGAAGAGAAATCACGCGGGATGACCATCGACCTGGGGTACGCCTACTGGCCGCAGCCCGATGGGCGGGTGCTCGGGTTTATTGATGTGCCGGGGCACGAGAAATTTCTCTCTAACATGCTGGCGGGCGTGGGGGGTATCGATCATGCCCTGCTGGTGGTGGCTTGTGACGACGGTGTAATGGCGCAAACGCGCGAACATCTGGCGATCCTGCAACTGACCGGCAAGCCGACGCTGACGGTGGCGCTAACGAAAACCGATCGCGTCGATGCGGCGCGCGTGGTGGAAGTGCGTCACGAGATAGACTCGGTATTGCGTGAATACGGTTTTGACGATGCCACGCTGTTCGAAACCGCCGCCACCGCAGGGCTGGGCATTGATGAATTGCGCGCGCATCTGCTGCAACTACCGGAGCGTGTGAATCCGGAAAACCAGCGCTTCCGTCTGGCGATTGACCGCGCATTCACTGTGAAAGGGGCCGGACTGGTGGTCACCGGGACGGCGCTTTCCGGGGATGTAAATGTGGGTGATACGTTGTGGCTGACGGGCGTCGATAAACCGATGCGCGTGCGCGGTATCCACGCGCAAAACCAACCTACCGAACAGGCGCACGCCGGGCAGCGTATTGCGCTGAATATCGTCGGCGATGCGCAGAAAGAAGAATTGAATCGCGGCGACTGGCTGCTATCGCAGGAACCGCCCGCGCCCGTTGAGCGGGTTATTGTCGAGTTGCACAGCCATGTGCCGCTCACCCAATGGCAGCCGCTGCATATTCACCATGCCGCCAGCCATATCACCGGGCGCGTCTCGCTACTGGAGAACAATCTGGCGGAACTGGTACTGGATACGCCACTGTATCTGGCCGACAACGACCGTCTGGTGCTGCGCGATATTTCAGCGCGTCTTACCCTTGCAGGTGCGCGCGTGGTGACGCTCAATTCACCGCGTCGCGGGAAGCGTAAAGCCGAATATCTGGCGTGGATTGCTGAACTGGCGACGGCGGAAAACAGTGCTCAGGCGTTATCTGTTCATCTGCAACGCGATGCGGTGCAGCTTACTGATTTTGCCTGGGCACGGCAGTTGAGCGAACAGGGGCTACAGCAACTGATTAACCAGCCGGGCTATATTCTGGCCGGGAGCGCACTGCTGGATGCGCCGCTTGCCGCACGCTGGCAGCGTAAACTGCTGGATGCGCTGGCGACCTACCACGAACAACATAAAGATGAACCGGGGCCGGGCCGTGAGCGCCTGCGCCGCATCGCGCTGCCGATGGAAGATGAAGCGCTGGTGCTGACGCTGATTGAGCAGATGCGTGAAAGCGGCGTGGTAGCCAGCCATCACGGTTGGCTGCATCTACCGGATCACAAAGCCGGGTTTACCGATGAACAGGATGTGGTATGGCAAAAAGCAGCGCCACTGTTTGCTGATGAACCCTGGTGGGTGCGCGATTTGGCTCAGCAAACCGGAACCGATGAACAATTGATGCGCGCGGTGCTCCGGCAGGCAGCGCAGCAGGGGATGATTACGGCGATCGTCAAAGATCGTTATTACCGTAACGATCGTATCGTCACCTTCGCGAGTATGATCCGCGAACTGGATCAGGAAAAGGGTTCAACCTGCGCAGCAGATTTCCGCGATAAACTGAACGTGGGCCGTAAGTTAGCAATTCAAATACTGGAATATTTTAATCGTATCGGTTTTACCCGTCGCCGGGGAAATGACCATTTATTACGCGATGCGCTACTTTTTCCTGAAAATAAACGTAACGATTAATTTAAATATTAAATGAATTAATGCAAAAATCATATTGATTAATATCGGATGCGCAGAAAAAGCACATCCGATATTTTTTCCATTTCAAAAATAGAATATGGATCATATTTTTTGTTTAACCCTTACCTTACCCTAGCCGCCAATTTCCCATTAATTAAGGAACGATCATGGCAGCATCCACTTTTTATATTCCTTCAGTGAATGTTATTGGCGCTAATTCATTAAATGGCGCAATGGATACCATGCGCGACTACGGTTATCGCCGCGCATTAATTGTGACGGATGCCATTCTGAATAAATTGGGCATGGCGGGTGACGTGCAGAAAGGCCTGGCTGAACGTGATATTTTCAGCGTAATTTATGATGGCGTGCAGCCAAACCCGACCACAGCGAACGTTAACGCAGGCCTGGCAATCCTCAAAGAAAATAACTGCGACTGCGTCATTTCCCTGGGCGGTGGTTCTCCACACGACTGCGCAAAAGGTATTGCGCTGGTGGCGTCGAACGGCGGGCAAATTAGCGATTACGAAGGCGTTGACCGCTCGGCTAAACCGCAGTTGCCGATGATTGCGATTAATACCACCGCAGGCACCGCGTCTGAAATGACCCGTTTCTGCATCATTACCGACGAAGCGCGTCATATTAAAATGGCGATCGTCGATAAACACGTAACGCCCATTCTGTCCGTGAATGACTCTTCCCTGATGACCGGCATGCCAAAATCGCTGACCGCCGCCACCGGGATGGATGCGTTGACTCACGCTATCGAAGCCTACGTATCTATCGCGGCTACTCCAATTACTGACGCCTGCGCGCTGAAAGCGATCACCATGATTGCCGAAAACCTGAGCGTTGCCGTCGCCGATGGCGCGAATGCACAAGCCCGTGAAGCAATGGCTTACGCGCAGTTCCTGGCCGGTATGGCATTTAACAACGCCTCGCTGGGCTATGTTCACGCGATGGCGCACCAGCTTGGCGGTTTCTACGACCTGCCGCACGGTGTCTGCAACGCGGTTCTGCTGCCGCACGTCCAGGCGTTCAACAGCAAAGTGGCGGCTGCACGTTTGCGTGACTGCGCACAGGCAATGAACATCGATGTTACGGGCCTGAACGATGAGCAGGGAGCAAAAGCCTGCATCGACGCCATCTGCAAATTGGCGCGTGACGTCAACATCCCGGCGGGCCTGCGTGACCTGAACGTGAAAGAAGAAGATATCCCGGTTCTGGCGACTAACGCCCTGAAAGATGCCTGTGGCTTCACTAACCCGATTCAGGCAACTCACGACGAAATTATGGCGATTTACCGCGCTGCAATGTAATTCGTGACCGTTGTCGTAAACCTATGTACGGCTGGCGAAAAAAACGCCAGCCGCGTCTACCCTTGAAGGACTGCAACAGCAAGGAGAGACGGCGATGACAAACAATCCCCCTTCAGCCCGCATTCAACCGGGCGAGTATGGTTTTCCTCTTAAGCTTAAACCTCGCTATGACAACTTTATCGGCGGCGACTGGGTTGCACCCGTCGACGGCGAGTATTACCAGAATTTGACGCCGGTAACCGGGCAACTGCTTTGTGAAGTCGCCTCATCCGGCAAACGTGATATCGACCTGGCATTAGATGCCGCGCATAAAGCCAAAGATAAATGGGCACAAATGTCCGTGCAGGATCGGGCGGGGATCTTGCTGAAAATTGCCGATCGCATGGAGCAAAACCTCGATCTGCTGGCAACGGCGGAAACCTGGGATAACGGTAAACCGATCCGCGAAACCAGCGCAGCCGATGTGCCGCTGGCGATTGACCATTTCCGCTACTTTGCGTCGTGTATTCGCGCGCAGGAGGGTGGCATCAGCGAAGTGGATAAAGATACCGTGGCGTATCACTTCCATGAACCGTTGGGCGTGGTCGCGCAAATCATCCCATGGAACTTCCCGCTGCTGATGGCGAGCTGGAAAATGGCCCCGGCGCTGGCCGCAGGTAACTGCATCGTCCTGAAACCGGCGCGTTTAACGCCGCTGTCGGTGCTGCTGCTGATGGAAATCATCGGTGACTTACTGCCGCCTGGTGTGATTAACGTGGTGAACGGCGCGGGCGGGGAAATCGGCGAATATCTGGCAACGTCTAAACGCATCGCCAAAGTTGCGTTCACCGGCTCCACCGAAGTCGGCCAGCAAATCATGCAGTACGCGACGCAGAACATCATTCCGGTCACGCTGGAGCTGGGCGGGAAATCACCGAACATCTTCTTTGCTGATGTGATGGATGAAGAGGACGCGTTCTTTGATAAAGCGCTGGAAGGTTTCGCGCTCTTTGCGTTTAACCAGGGGGAAGTGTGTACCTGCCCAAGCCGCGCGCTGGTACATGAATCTATCTACGATCGCTTTATGGAGCGGGCGATTCGCCGGGTGGAAAGCATCCGTAGCGGTAACCCACTGGACAGCGTAACGCAGATGGGCGCGCAGGTGTCGCATGGGCAGATGGAGACCATCCTCAACTACATCGACATCGGTAAGAAAGAGGGCGCGGACGTGCTGACCGGCGGGCGACGCAAACGCCTTGAGGGTGAGCTTCACGACGGCTATTACCTCGAGCCGACGATTCTGTTTGGCCAGAACAGCATGCGTGTTTTCCAGGAGGAGATCTTCGGCCCGGTGCTGGCGGTTACCACCTTTAAAACCACCGAAGAAGCGCTGGCGCTGGCTAACGATACTCAGTATGGTCTCGGCGCGGGCGTCTGGAGTCGCAATGGTAATCTGGCCTACAAAATGGGGCGCGGTATTCAGGCCGGGCGCGTCTGGACCAACTGCTATCACGCTTACCCGGCGCATGCGGCATTTGGTGGCTATAAACAGTCGGGCATTGGCCGTGAGACCCACAAGATGATGCTGGAGCATTATCAACAAACTAAATGCCTGCTGGTAAGCTACTCGGACAAACCGCTCGGTCTGTTCTGATTATCCTGTTTTAACGGCCCGGCGGTGTTTCCCCGCCGGGCTTGCTGTATATCGAAACCCATATGGCATTATATAAATTAGATGTTTGCCTGATATCTAAAAATTCCTCTACTATTTCCCATCCCCCGATTATTTATTTTAATCTCTGAGGATTTATGTTTCTTAATTATTTCGCGCTGGGCGTCCTAATATTTGTATTCCTGGTCATCTTCTATGGGATTATCATCTTACATGATATTCCTTATCTGATTGCGAAGAAACGCAATCACCCCCACGCTGACGCCATTCACGTTGCGGGCTGGGTGAGTCTTTTTACGCTGCATGTTATCTGGCCTTTCCTGTGGATTTGGGCAACGTTATATCGCCCTGAGCGTGGCTGGGGAATGCAAACCCCGGATGCGTCGCTTATCCAGCTTCAGGAGCGCGTGGCTGGGCTGGAGAAACAACTGGCTGAGGCGAAGGCTTCCTCAGCGGAGTAATATTTATGGATTTACTGATTATTCTGACCTACGTGGCTTTCGCGTGGGCACTGTTTAAGATATTCAAAATTCCCGTTAATAAATGGACTATTCCAACGGCGGCATTGGGCGGTATATTTATTGTCAGCGGTTTAATTCTGCTTATGAATTATAACCATCCTTATACCTTTAAAGCGCAAAAAGCGGTGGTGTCTATTCCGGTTGTTCCGCTGGTTACCGGGGTGGTCATGGAAGTTACCGACAAGAAAAATACCCTGATTAAAAAAGGCGAGGTGTTATTTAAGCTTGATCCTACCCGCTATCAGGCGCGTGTAGACCGCCTGAAGGCCGATATTGTGACGGCGGAGCATAAACAGCAGGCGCTGGTGGCACAGCTTGATGAGATGATGGCCAACACGCAGCAGGCGAAAGCGACGCGTGACAAGCTGGCGAAAGATTACCAGCGCTATCTTCAGGGCAGCCAGGCCAAAGTGAACCCGTTCTCTGAACGCGATATTGACGCGGCGCGGCAAAATTATCTGGCGCAGGAAGCTTCGGTGAAGTCATCGGCGGCAGAACAGAAACAGATCCAGAGCGAACTGGACAGCATGGTGCTGGGCGAACATTCGCAAATCGCCAGCCTGAAAGCACAGCTTGCGGAAGCGCAATTTAACCTGGATCAGACGGTCGTTCGCGCCCCCAGCGACGGCTACATCACGCAGGTTCTGATTCGACCGGGAACCTACGCCGCCGCGCTGCCGCTGCGCCCGGTGATGGTCTTTATTCCTGACCAGAAACGGCAGATTATTGCCCAGTTCCGTCAGAACTCTCTGCTGAGGCTGGCGCCTGGCGACGAAGCCGAAGTGGTGTTCAATGCGCTACCGGGCCAGGTATTCAGCGGCAAACTGGCGGCCATCAGCCCGGCGGTACCCGGCGGGACTTATCAGTCGGCGGGGACGCTCCAGTCGCTGAATACGACGCCGGGCTCGGAAGGGGTGATTGCGACAATTGAGCTGGACGAAAATGCTGACCTCAGCGCGCTACCCGACGGTATTTACGCGCAGGCGGCGGTCTATTCCGACCACTTCAGCCATGTGTCGGTGATGCGTAAAGTACTGCTGCGTATGACCAGCTGGGTACATTACCTTTATCTCGACCACTAATTATCGTTTGCAGGCAGTTGCTGTGACGGCAACAGGCGCGTCACAGCAAGCTGCTTGCGTATTTCACTGAGCATAGCATCCAGAATAAACTGCACCCGCCAGGGCTGATATTCGCGCTTGCGGAAGATAGCCACCAGATCTAACCACCACTCCTGCTGGTCAGGGAAACAGGCTACCAACGTACCCGCCTGAATATCGTTTCTGACGCTCTCTTTGGGCGCAAAAACGATACCGAGATCGTTACGCGCCAGCTCCAGCGCAGATTGCGTATTATCGCAAACGTAATTGCCTTTTACCCGATAGTCGACGGCGGATTTATTTTCTCCGGTGCTAAATCGCCAGATATTCGAATCACCCATCATCATCGAATCAATCAAAATACATGAATGCTGAGCCAGTTCTTCCGGGCCATGGATCGGATGTTTATTTAGATAGCTTGGGCTGGCAAACGCGGTGACCGAATATTTCGTAATAAAACTGGCGACTAATGACTCATCTTTGGGTTGCGCATAAGTAATTAACACATCGCAATCATCCGGGAACTCCACACCATCATAAAACGCTTTCGGTTCCAGATTGTATGTTTTTAGCGAAAAGGTAATCTCACCAATATCCATAATGTTGGCAATGACATTTTTTGCCAGATAAGCGACTATCCCGGTGGGGGCGTAGACGGTCACCCGTCCACGTTTCTCATGCTTATAGTCAGCAATGAAATTATTAAGCTGCTCGTGTCTATCGAGCATGTCATTGATGTAGGGAAGCAAGGCCGTACCGAAAGGCGTCAGGGTCAGTTTTCGGGGGGAACGGTCAAAAACTTTAAGCCCAACTTTTGATTCAAAATCAGCAAGATACTTACTGACATTTGCCTGTGCAATGCCAAGAATTGTGGCGGCATGGCTAATATTTTCACTGGCCGCGATGACCGAGATAATCTTCAGTTCCCGGGGCTTAAGGTGTAAATTATTCATCGCTAGACCTGATATATATATGATTTTATATATTACTATATAAATATGCGCGTTGCATTGATGAATTTGTAAACATTATTATTCTCGCGCTTTATTTTTCCTATTTTAAAATGGACAGCCGGGAATGTTAAATACGTGCAATGCTACGGCGCTGATTGCTTTGTCGTTTATGGCAACTGCAACAGCGTCTGAATTATCTATTGGTGCGGGGGCGGTATATAACGAATCACCGTACCGCGGTTATAATGAAAATACTCATGTCGTGCCGTTAATCAGTTATGAGGGCGAATCTTTATATATTCGCCAGACGACCTTAGGTTACATTCTTTCAAAAAGTGAAAAGAATGAAATCAGTATCACCGCGTCATGGATGCCGCTGGAGTTTTCTCCTTCGGATAACGACGATCATGCAATGAGTCGTCTGGATAAGCGCGACAGCACCGCGATGGCGGGGGCCGCGTGGTATCACCACGAAAAATGGGGCAGCCTGAAGGTCTCTGCCGCGACCGATATTCTGGATAACAGCGATGGCTGGGTGGCAGAGATGTCACTCTTCCGTGTGATGCCGCTTGGTAAGCTGACGCTCACGCCTTCTGCGGGCGTCCTCTATTACGATAAAAGCTTTAACGACTACTACTATGGTATCTCTGCCGGGGAATCGCACCGTAGCGGGCTCTCGTCATATTCTCCTGACGACAGCTGGACGCCATACCTGGGCGTCGGCGCAAAATACCCGTTAACGAAGAACATCATTTTACAGGCGAGCGCGATGTACAGCGTGCTGCCGGATGACATCAAAAACAGCCCGATGGTCGATCGTGAAGACAGTTTTACCTTCCTGACCGGCGCGAGCTGGCATTTCTGATAAGTGTTTTAACCCGGCGAGTGTTGCCGGGTTAATACTGTGTTTTGCGAAGAGATTCGCATTCTAAGCTGCCTATTACACGCTTCCCTGTTTTTCTTTTCGAGCCACTTTCCTGAAGCAAAATCTCCTGGCTGCATCACGTTTAGCGCGGCGATATTGTGATGGAGGACGTAGGTGTGGTGTGTATTGTGTGTATAATTAAAAAAGGCAAGGATGTGAAGAGCGCGGAGGTTATTGCAATCCTGAAACAGCACGGCTGGGTACATGTTCGTACCCGGGGAAGCCATCAGCAGTTTCATCATCCCAGCCGAGCGGGACTGGTCACTGTACCGCATCCTCGCAAAGATATTAAACCAGGAACCCTGGCCCAGATTTGCCGCCAGGCCGGGATTAAAATGTAAATCACCAGGAGTTTTTATGTTCTATCCGGCTTATATACACACCGACCCCGATGGCAGCAGCAGTGGTTTTTTCCCTGATGTACCGGGTTGTTATTTCGCGGGGGATTCTCTTGATGACACTTTTCAGGATGCGCGAGGGGCGTTGGTTGCGCATTTTGAAGCGCTTTGTGAGCTCAATAAAGAATTGCCCTTACCGGGTTCTGTGGAGACGCATTTGGCTTGTGATCCACAAAACTATACCGGCGGGCAATGGTTGCTCGTCGACATCAATATGAATCAGTTTGAGGGCAGAGCCGAGCGGATTAACATCACTATGCCGAAACGGCTTCTGCAAAAGATTGACTCGTTTGTTCGTAACAATCCTGACTATGCCAACAGAAGCGCGTTTCTGGCTGAAGCTGCACGGCGAGTGTTGCCGGGTTAATCCAGCGTTTTCACCTCAAGCGGGCGGAAACGGCTGTAGATCCACAGTCCCAGGCAAGTGACGGAACCCAGGAATGCGGTAAAGAGAACGGTAACGAACAGGGCGCTGAATATCGCGGCAGGAAGCGCGAGAATGCCATGTACCGGCTGATCGTTCCATTTCACCATATCGGCGCCAAAGATCCCCATCACACCGCATACCACTGCAAAAATCTGCAATGGAATACCCAAGCCTATCAGCATCAGCCGATAGATGGATGACGGTTTGATGCGCTTCAGGGTGACATCGGTGCTGCTGTCCTTGCTCATTTTTATTTTCTCATGGGAAGGTAAAGTGGTGTGATTATATCATGAGGAAATGAGGCTGACCCGGCAAGCATCTGTTGTGCTGCCGGGTGAATGGCATCGTTTATTTCTCTTCGTTTACCCAGATACGCATCTCTCCTTCACCACGATTTGCCCAGCAAAACCAGGGTATAAAGGTGAGTGTTTGCGCCTGTCGGGTTGCGGGCGAAGCATCATAATGCCATAACGGCTGCTGCTGCGGGTCGACACTCGACTGTTTAAAGCCAGGTGCCTGAATGAGCACTTTATGGCTGAACAGCCCCTTACCTTCAAACGCGGTAAATTCAGCCTCTTTTGGTAGCCACACATTATGCAGCTCCTCGCCGTTATCGGCCTGTTCAAGGCAATAGACCAGCGGCCCACGTTGTACGGCCACTTTACCCGCCACGTGCCGCAGCAGTGGGTTACCATAGACGCGACGGATGGACATTGGGAGCGTGAGTTCGAGGGTATCACCTTCTTGCCAGCGTCGAGAAAGATGCCAATACCCCTTCATCACGGTTCCCTCAGCGGCAGCGCCATTAAGCGTCACCTGCGGGTTTACGCACCAGTCCGGCAGGCGTAGCGCCAGAGTATGCTGAACCGGCGTTGGCGAATCGATGACGATTTTCACCTGCTCCTGCCACGGATAGTTGCCGCTAATGGTTAAGCGAAGTGTTTCATTGCCAACAGGGATCTCCACGCTATTACCAATGTAGAGATTGATGTACAACGCTTCGTCGCGTGGCGTATAGATATAGTGACCAATGGAGGTCAGCACGCGGGCGATATTGGGCGGGCAGCAGGCACAGCCAAACCAGCGCTGACGAACAGGTTTGACGTGGTCGTAAATATGGTTAAAGTTCAATGACTTTGGATGCACTTCCAATGGGTTAACGTAGAAGAAATGCTTGCCATCCAGCGCCATTCCGCCGAGTACGGTATTGTAAAGTGCGCGCTCCATGACATCGGCATATTGGCTGTCGGCTTCCATTTCCAGCATGCGGCGGGCGAACATCATCAACCCAATCGAGGCGCAGCTTTCGGCGTAGACCGTGTCATTCGGCAGGTCATAGTCACTGCTAAAGGCTTCTCCGCTGCTTTGCGAACCAATGCCGCCCGTGATGTACAACTGTCGCTGGGCCATATTGTCCCACAGACGCAGGCAATCCTGGCGTTTGCCTTCATCGCGGCTTAAACGCGCGAGGTGTGCGACGCCCGTCATCAGGTACACAAAACGCACCGCATGACCGATTGCCTTCGGCTGTTCAGCAATGGGCTGATGCGCCTGGCTATAGGCTTTATCCTTCACCATCCATGCCGGGCCGTAAGTATGCCAGTAGGATGTTTTGCCACGTTTTTCGTACTCAATATCGTAAAAATGCGGTTGTTTTCCCCGCTCTTCAACGAAGTAGCGCACCAGTTCCAGATAGCGAGGTTCCTCGGTAACGTCATAAAGCCGCATCAGCGCCAGTTCAATTTCCGGGTGGCCTGGATAACCCTGTAGCTGGTTCTCACCTGGCCCAAAGACCGCATCGATATGATCGGCCAGCCGACAAACCACCTCAAGCAGACGCCGTTTACCTGTTGCCTGGAAAAAGGCGACGCCCGCTTCAATCATGTGTCCGGCGCAGTAGAGTTCATGGCATTCCGCCAGATTCGTCCAGCGCTCGCCCGGTGCTTTCACCGTAAAATAGGTGTTCAGATAGCCATCTTCGCACTGCGCTGCAGCCACTAACTCAATGACTTCATCCGCCGTTTTCTCAAGCGCTGCGTCCGGCTTCTGGCACAGCGACCAGGCGACGGCTTCCAGCCATTTCGCCACATCGCTATCCTGGAATACCATGCCGTAAAACTCCCCTGATTGTTGGCCTGCCGCGATGCGGAAGTTCTCTATGGCGTGGCTGGGTTCCGCTTCATCGATGCGGTCATTGAGGGCATCCCATTGATAAGGGATAACCACATCGCGCACCAGCTGCTGATACTGACCCAGAAACGGATCGTTCACTTTCAGATGGTGCAGGTCGACTTCCTTCACGGACATAACAGACTCCTTAAGACTGAACATGGCGGACGCGCAGGTCGGTGGAGATGCGCGCCATCATCGGATTGTTGAGCTTGCACACGCGAACCGTGAGCGCCAGAAGCAAGTGGAAGAGCGCGGGTAGCAGCGTCTCCATTGCAGTAATTCCCTGTAACGATGTAGCCGTTTGGTTTCCTGCCCCCGGCTGGTAGGCGACAAAGATAAAGACCAGGCTGATAATTCCGGCGCTGGATGCCCAGGCCAGTTTGATAAAGAAGAGATTGAACGCGAAGTTCATCCCGGAGGAGCGCACGCCGGTTTTCCATTCACCATAGTCATCGGAGAAGGCCATCAGCGAGAAATGCAGTGGCAGCGTGAAGCCGAGGATGATGCCATTCCCCAGGATCACCGCCAGCCATAGTGACTGATGAGACGGGCCTGCGGGTAAGAACCACATGCCAACCGCCAACGCCGCCAGCACCAGATTGGTGTAGTAGTAGAGTTTTACCGTATCAATACGACGCGAGAGAGGATTTACAACGATGGAGCCCAGAATGGAGGCAAACGTCACCATCGTGAAAAACAGCGAGGTATAGGCCGTGCTTCCCTGCAACACATAGGTGATGAAATACATATAACCGCCGCCACGTATGTTGAATACGTTGATCAGCAGGAAAGACATCAGCAGCATCAGCAGTAACTGGTCATTTTTACGCAGCCCGGCAATATGCTGACGTAGGGTAAATTTCCCCATCATGTCCAGCGAAACGCGTTCACGAACCCAGAAGAAACAGCACAGGAACATCACTACCGCGATGGCGCACAGTACACCTACGCCCAACTGCCAGCCCTGTGCCGCATTCCCCTGACCAAATTCGGCTACCATCCACGGCAGGCCAACCGAGACCAGAAAACCCGCCACGCCGCAAAGCACAAAGCGCCAGGACTGACATGAAATGACTTCACTGTGGCGCGTGGTCATGGTGTTGATCAGCGCGCAATAGGGCACGTTGATGGCGGTGTAGCTTACGGAAAGCAGCAGATAGGTGCCGAAAGCCCAGGCGATTTTGACGCCCATACTGGCATCGGGAACGGTAAAGGTCAGGATGCCAATTATCCCGATAGGCAGCGCTATCCATAGCTGCCAGGGGCGAAAGCGTCCCCAGCGGCTCTGCGTGCGGTCAGCCAGCACACCCATGATGGGATCGGAAATCGCGTCGAAAATACGTAACGCAATAAATAGTGTACCGACCAGCGCCGGTGTCAGACCAAAAATATCGGTATAGAAGAAGGTTAAAAAGTTCATGATCAGGCAGGTAATAATCGTTCCGCCAGCATCGCCAAGGCCGTAGCCTATTTTTTCGCGAATCGATAATTTATCGTCCAGCGCACGTTGCGCAACGTCACTGGTTGTTATAGGGGTAGAGGTCATCGGTAACTCCTCGCAATGTGGAGATATTGTTTTGTTTTATGACCTTTTTACTTTTGCCTGGAATAGAAAGGGCAACAAGGCAACAAAGAAGTATAAAAAGATGACGATTCCGACTTTAACGTAAAAGTGTGAAGCGGATCGAGCGAGACAATTATTTTTTATTAATAATCAATAATGAAGGGCGATTATTTGCTGAGATTTAGCGAGATATTTAATATTTATGCTCAATTTATCCATGACGCTTCCGATTAAAGTACAAAATGGCGGGTTATTTATCTCCCGCGGCGTTGGCCGTCATCCCGCGCGTAGGCTAAATTCCTGGGAGATTATTTTTGTTGAAAAAGGGACATTAACGATTCAGGAAGACAATTGTATCTTTAACGTTGTGGCGGGTGACAGTTTATTGTTATGGCCGGGGCGCAGGCACGTTGGTGTTGAGGACTTTCCGGCGGATTTAAAATTTTACTGGCTGCATTTTGAAGTTAACGCCTCTGATCAACTGCCTGCAAGTGATTCCACGTTAAACATTCCTCAACAAGTAACGTCACGAGACCCACAATATATTATTTCTCTGTTTCGCCAGTTCCTGCATGAGCAGGAGCGTATTGAGCGTAGCGGATCGCTGGAGTTGATTGCGCTGCTGATTTTGCAGCATATTGCATTTAGCAGTCAGGAAGGGGAAACGCAGGATGAAGAAAGTACGTCGCTGGCGTGGAAAGCGCAGCAACTGATTCGCACACGCTTTCACCTTATGCTCTCAACCTCGGTGCTGGCGAGGGAATTACACTGTAATGCGGATTATCTCGGGCGAATTTATCGGCGCGTTTTCCATCTGACGCTGACCGAGGCCATTCATCGTCAGCGAGTACGCGCGGCGGAGAAACTCCTGAGCAACAATGCCCGCTCGCTTAAAGAAGTTGCCGAGCAGTGTGGCTTCAACGACCCTGGCTATTTTCGCCAGATATTTCGTAAACATACCGGCCTGACACCCGCCGCGTGGAAGCGGCGGTATTGTAAGGAGCATATTAACTCTGGCTAAAGAGCTTACTGCCCGTAATAGGCCTTCGCCCCATGCTTACGCAGATAATGCTTATCAAGCAGCGTATTTTGCATTTCCGGCAACTGGGGGGCGAGCTGACGAGAGAACAGCCCCATATAGGCGCACTCTTCCAGAACCACGGCATTGTGAACGGCATCGGCGGCGTTTTTTCCCCAGGCGAACGGGCCGTGAGAATGCACCAGTACAGCAGGAACCTGCATTGGATTCAGCTCGCGCTCCTCGAAGGTTTTGATAATGACTTCACCGGTCTGATATTCGTATTCGCCGTTGATTTCATCGTCAGTCATCAGCCGCGTGCAGGGGATGGCACCGTAAAAATAGTCGGCGTGCGTCGTGCCCCACGCGGGGAGATCCAGCCCGGCCTGCGACCAGATCGTGGCATGGCGCGAGTGGGTATGTACAATGCCGCCGATTTCCGGGTAACGGCGATAGAGCGCCAGATGCGTTGGTGTGTCGGAAGAGGGTTTTTTACTCCCGTCAACGACCTGACCGGTGGCGATATCCACCACCACCATATCCTGCGCACTCATCACATCGTATTCAACGCCGGAAGGCTTAATCACCATCCGTTTACGGCTTTCATCAACGGCGCTGACGTTGCCCCATGTGAAGGTCACCAGGTGATGCGCAGGCAGCGCCAGATTTGCTGCCAGCACTTCTGCTTTCAATTGCTCTAACATGTGAATCCTCCTTCCTGCATGCGCGCTTCAATCCAGCGGCGCGCCTGAATAATTTCCAGCACCGGTTCTTTGGCTTTTTCCGTCCACATCTCAATCAGGAAGGCGCCGCGATAGTTGAGTTTTTGTAAGGTGTTAAAGACGCCGACAAAATCCACGCACCCTTCGCCAAACGGCACGTCGCGGAACTGGCCTGGGCTTTGCTCGGTAACTGGCTGCGTGTCTTTCAGGTGGATTGCGGCGATGCGGTCAATGCCTAACGCCAGCTCGGCGGGCACGTCGTTGCCCCAGGCGCTCAGGTTACCGACGTCCGGATAGACGCTGAACCACGGTGAAGAGAGCATCTCATCCCATTTCTTCCACTTGCTGATGGAGTTCATAAATGCGGTGTCCATGATCTCCACCGCCAGCATGACCTGTGCGGCAGCGGCTTGTTCAACCGCCCACGCCAGCCCTTCAGCGAAACGTTGCTGCGTACCTTCGTCATGCTCTTCGTAATAAACGTCATAACCGGCGAGCTGGATGGTACGAATGCCGAGGTCGCGCGCCAGTTTGATGGCTTTGCTCATGATCTCGCGTGCACGTTCGCGCACGTTTTCATCGCGGCTGCCAAACGGAAAACGGCGGTGTGCAGACAGACACATCGACGGGATCGCGACACCGGTTTCCAGCATCGCTTCGACCAGCGAGGCGCGTTGTGCGGTGCTCCAGTCGAGTCGGGACAGGCGTTCATCGGTTTCATCGACGGACATCTCGACGAAATCAAAGCCGCAGCTTTTAGCCAGCACCAGGCGTTCAGGCCAGCTGAGATCTTTCGCCAGCGCTTTCTCATAAATACCTAACGGGTGACGACGCATTATTTCTCTCCCCAGATGGCGTGGATCTGCGCGTGAAACTCCGCCGCGACCTGTGCGGGGTTCGCCGCGCCAGCCAGCGCTCGCCCGGCAATAAAGGCTTTGGCGTTGATCTCTTTAAATAGCGGCAGGTCAGCAGGCGTTACGCCGCCGGTGATGGAGAGTTCCAGCCCGATATCGGAGAGTGCTTTCATGCGCGACAGATCAGCTTCTCCCCACTGTTGCCCGCTGGCCTGCGCATCGCGCCCGCGATGATAGATAGCCTGACGGATACCGGCGGCGTACCAGGCGCGGGCGTCATCGAGCGTCCAGTTGCCGAACAGCTCAATCTGAATGTCGGCGTTGTGTTGTTGCGCCACCTCATGACCTTTAATCACGGTTGCCAGCGGGGCGGCACAGATAATGGTCATCCAGTTCGCCCCGGCGTTGAATGCCTGCTGTGCCAGCGTTTCACCGGCATCCGCGACCTTCCAGTCGGCAACAATAATTTTATCGGGGCATTGCTCGCGCAGCGCGCGAATGGCATTCAGGCCTTCGGTCAGGCAGAGTATGGTTCCGGCTTCGACGATATCCACATGGTCGCGCAGCAGCGCGACATCGCGCTGGGCGGCCTGAAGGCTGGTGTGGTCGAGCGCCAGTTGTAACAGAGGGATGCTCATGCGTTGTACTCCTTGATGCGGGCATGGAAGCCCTGAAGGGCTTCAATAAGAAATTGATAGTGCTGATATTTTTTTTGATAGGCTGCGTGTGCGGCGGCGTCGGGCTTCAGCGTGCGGAGGGTGAGCTGACGGGCGTGTTGCGCGGCGTGGAAATCGACGAAAAGGCCTGTTCCCACCTGCGCGGCCAGCGCAGCGCCATAACAGCCGGTCTCTTCCACCTGCGGCAGTTCGACCGTCAGGCCGCTGACGTCGGCAAGCATTTGCATCCAGACATCGGAGTGGGCCGGGCCGCCGGTGACGCGCAGGGCGTGAACGTCTGAGAAGCGTTCGCGCATCCGGTTGAGATGGGTCATGTGGCAGAACACCACACCTTCGTAAACGGCCTGAAGTAAGTGCGCGCGAGTATGTAGTGACTGCATGCCGTAAAAGCCGCTGGTCATCTCCAGCCCGGCGTTACTGCCGTAGAGAAAAGGCAGGAAAAAAAGGTCACTTCCCGCTTTTGGCAGGCTGGCAACGGACTGGTTTATCTCATCAAAGGAGATATCGCCCCATTGTGCGGTGAGCCATTCCAGATTGCCGGATGACGTGGGGCTGGCTTCGTGAACGATGTATTCGCCGTCATTCACATAGCGGCCATAAACATAAGGATGCGCTTCATGGTTGCGTAACCCTTGAGTGACACCGCTGGTCACCGCCCAGGTGCCCATCACGGCGTTAAGCGTGTGCTCATCTTCAAGGCCCGCGCAGAGTGCGGTGGAAACCACGTCAAACAATCCGCCGACAACGGGGGTTCCCGCCGCCAGACCGGTAATAGCGGCCGCCTGAGGGGTGATTTCCCCGCATATTTCTGCCGAGCCGACGACAGGAGGAAGCGCGTCGTCAATTTCGCTGATACCCAGCCAGCGCGTGAGTTGTGGATCGTAGCGCCCGCTGTCCATGTTGTAGAGATTGGATTCAGAGATATTGCTCTCTTCCGCGCCTTTCACACCGGTGAGGCACCAGCGCAGAAAATCGTGGCCCATCATCACGCAGCCGATTTGCGCATAACGCTGCGGCTCGTTCTCCTTTAGCCAGCGCAGCAGCGAAACGGGGTGACCGGTCCATAAGGTCTGGCGGGTGTGCGGGTAGAGTTTTTCCGGGATGCCATCCTGCTGCCACTGACGGACAATCTCCAATGCCCGGCGATCGGACGACAGAATTGCATTACCGAGCGGTTCATCGTTTTTATCGAGAGGAAACAGCCCTTTACCCTGAGCGGAAATGCCCACGCCTTGCACCTGATGGGGGCTGATGCCGCTGTTTTGTATTAGCCGACGAAGGGTGTCGGCGCAGGCCTGCCAGAGCGACGGCATTTCCCGCTCGGCATAACCCGGTTTTGGGCTGAGCGTCTGCAGCGACTGGCGCTCCACGCGGAACTCCTCTCCCTGGCGGTTATACAACCCGGCTTTCAGATAAGTACCGCCACAATCGATACCCAGCCAGAAGGTTTCTTTATCACTCATCATTCTTTCCCGTGTGCTGACGCGCCCGGCAAGCAGAGCCTACCGGGCGAATTTCTTATGCTGCGTGTTTGTGTGGTGTGACGGCTTTTGTTGGTGCTGCGCCGGCATCACATTTCGCTGGCAGCAGCAGGGCCATAATGGCCGCCAGTGCCAGAGATACCGCCAGGCAGTACACGCCAGCGTCTTTGCTGTAGAGGGTAATCAGCACGCCGACTGCATAGGGGCCGCAGAAGCCGCCGAGGTTGCCAAGGGCGTTAATCACGCCGCGCGCGCCACCGGCCATTTCCGCGCTGAACAGGCGTGCCGGAATGGTCCAGAACACACCCGCTGCGGATTGCAGGAAGAAACCACAGCCCACCAGAGCGGCATAGGCCAGCCAGACGTTCTCTTTCAGGGCGACAGAAAGGAACATGCAGAGCGCGAAACCGATCAGCGGCAAAGAGACGAACAGCTTGCGTTTGCCGGTTTTGTCCGACAGCGAGGAGAAAAGGAACATCCCGGCAATCGCGCCGACATAAGGCAGAATCGCCAGCATCCCCACCTGACCCATACTGGAGTGGGTTAACTCTTTGAGAATGGTTGGCAGCCACAGGGTGTAGCCATAAATACCGGTCTGATAGAAGAAGTTGAGCGCGATAAGCTGCCACATGGTTTTATCGGAAAGCACCGCGCTCAGTGATGCATTGCGGACTTCTTTACCGGCAATCGCCTGCTGCTCTGCGGCCAGCGTTTTCACCAGCCAGTTTTTCTCGGCTTCGCTAATCCAGCGCGCTTCCTGCGGACGGTCATAGATGGTCAGCGACCACAATACCAACACGGCGATAGAGAGCAGACCTTCAATGATAAACAGCCAGCGCCAGTCGAGAGCCGTGATGATCCAGCCCGAAAGCGGGGCCGTAACAATCCCGGCAATGGGAACGAACATAATAACAATCGCGTTCGCACGCCCCCGCTCGGCATCCGGGAACCAGTTACTGATCATGGTGAGCACCACCGGCAACATGCCGCCTTCTGCCACACCGAGTAAGAAACGCAGAACCAGTAATTGATACTGGTTGGTGATCACGCCCGTGAGGACGGAAATCACTGCCCAGGCGACCAGCGACCAGCCGATAAATTTCTTACCGCTACCGTGAACGGCAATTTTGCCGCCGGGAACCTGCAAAAAGAGATAACCAATAAAGAATATACCGCCCGCCAGCCCCGCCATGGTGGCGGAAATACCGAGCTCTTCATCCATGCCGCCTGGCATAGCAAAGGCGATATTGACGCGGTCCATATAGGAAATAATACAGGCGATCAGAATCGGTGGAATAATTCTGAGCCAGCGCTGGTGTGGTATTACTGTAGGTACAGATGATGAATTATTCATAATAAGGTTCTCATAAAGAGGATAAATGTTTTTATTATTAGATTTTCTGTAACTGGCTTATGCCGTCGCGCAGTATTTCTACGCGGTGGTTAACGGAGGCATTAGCATTAATTTCCAGTAATTTGATACCGGAAAATTGTAAGGTTGCAGGCCCCGCCGCATTAAAGAGTGATTTGGCGTGTTCCGCAGTCATTAAACTGTCCGGGCAGAAGGGCGCAAACGGCGCATGCAGATCCTGCCATTCTCCATATTCACCTTGTAATGTGGTGCCGGAGAACATCAGCGCGCGCAGTTTCCCGGCCTGTTTGGCCTTTAGCGTATGCTCAAGCGGTAATGTGGTGTTGCGGCCCTCAATGGCGGAACGCGCCCAGTTGATACAAACGCCCACGTCGCGATCGGCGAGGACATCCAGCACGTTTTCCAGCGGCAGAAAGCCTTTACGCGGTGCAGCGGAAGTCATCGCATCGCAATGTTCCAGCACCAGTTCGCACGGCCAGTCCCAGGCTGTAATCTCGTTGATTGAGCGGGCAAAAGCGTCTGTAGCCTGTTGGACGTTCCCGTTTCCTGCCTGCGGTGCAGCCTGCATTTCCAGCGCGATAACTTTGCCGGGGTGTACATTATTGACCGCCGTAATTTTATTGAGCAGATGGCGATAATATGCCACGCACTGCTGGCGCTGCTCTTCATCGGCAGAGGCCAGGCCAAAGGCACCGTTTCCTCCTCGGCGGCGCATGGTTTCCATGACGGCGGTGACCACGATTTGCCACTCACCAGGCGTGTGTTTTAACAACCATTCATCGCCAAAAGGATGGAGATTTTCCAGGCACGGTTGTTCCAGCCCGCGAATATGCGGCGTGTCGGCAAGCAGCTTCCAGAATTCAGCTTCCTGCTCTTCACTTTGCTGGTGGAATGACGGCGCGCAGGGATACGCGCCGATAATATAACCGGCGTTATGAGTCTTCATTTTTCGCTCCTGAAAATTGAGTTCGTTAATTCAGTGCCGACACCGCGACTTTAACCACGATTTTCCTTATTGGCGTTGCCCGGTTTTTATTACATGCCGGGCGATGAACATCTTGCGGGAAAAATATGGCGTAGCTTCCAGGAACCATTTCAATAAACGATTCGTTTTCGCTATGGTGATAGAAAATAATATCGCGCTGTTCAAGAAGTTCTTCGCTCACTTCATTATTGCCGGTGTCGATAGCAATACCGATTTTCTCTTCTCCCCATGCCAGAAACTGAATATCCAGATAGCGGCGATGTACTTCAGGGCGATTTTCATGGTGTTCGCGCGTGGTTAAATCGATTACCTGCGCAAAAATCGTTTTGCCGTCGATTTCCACAACGCCTGGTGAAAGCTGGCTGAAATCGGTCGTGCGCAGAAAATCGAGTGCGGTTTCAATCGCTGCCGGAAGCCGGCAGGGATTAGGCTGAGAAATATGACCAAAAATCATGGTGCATCTCCTTACAGGGCTTTAATTTTCGCCCACACGCTGTCGTCAACGGTAATGCCGTTGCGGCGGTTTTCTTCCAGCAGTCGGGTAAATTCATGGCCCGGCAGGCGAATGGCGACGTTTTCATCCGCGCGTTCGGCGTGGGTGACGTAATCCATGATGCGTTGCAGCTTGGCGTCGCGGGTTTCGCCGTCGATCAGTTTGTCGACTTCAATAGCGATGAAAATCTGCGAGATACCGTATTCGTCGCTGTTGTCTTCGGTGACTTCGGCAACGGACGCGCCGTTAGAGAGCAGGGTGGCTATCATATCCAGCACGATAGAGAGGCCGGAACCTTTCCAGTAACCCATCGGCAGAATGCGGCGATTTTTCTCAATCACGCCCGGTTCTTTGGTGAGATTGCCTTCGTCGTCAAAGCCGCCATCCACCGGTAGCTGGCGACCCGCCAGGCGGTTCACTTCCAGCATGCCGTAAGAGAACATCGACATCGACATATCCACCATGGTGATCGGCGTGGAAGGAATCGCGACAATCAGCGGGTTGGTGCCGATGTTGCACGCTTTCGCGCCCCAGGAGGGCATGACCGCGATGGAGTTTGTCCAGCAAATACCAATGTAGCCTTTCTCCGCCGCCTGCCAGCCGTAGCTGCCGCCGCGCATCCAGTGGTTGGCGTTACGCACCGCAACCAACCCAATACCGTGATCGGAAGCCAGTTCAATGGCGCGATCCATCATCTTTTTCGCCGTCAGGTTGCCGATAGAACGCTGTGCGTCCCACTGCTCAATCGCGCCAAGGCTGGTAATGCGCTCGGGTAAGGCGTCGGGAATGATGTCGCCGTTTTCCAGTTGTTGGATAAAGCGCGGGAAGCGGTTTACGCCGTGTGAATAGACGCCTGACTCGGTGGTGCGGGCGAACATGTCGGCACAGGCTTCTGCCGTATCTGCCGCGACGCCACGCGCCAGCAGGACGCGGGTGAACTCGTTTTTCAGGTCTGCAAAGCTAACTAACATACGTCATCTCCAGTACATCTTACTCGATTTTTCATCAGCGCAAGCATCCGTTTGGAAGCTGTTTCTGTGTGCTTGTTGATCTGTATATTTCACATTGCGAAATCTGATTTCAAATATAGCGATCGTTTTTTAACAAAGCAATCTGTTCCATATTTTTCAAAACACCGTAAAATCAAATGATTACAAATTTTCTGTCCAGATCGTGAACTGAGCCACACTTTGCGCTACCATCAGAGCGCGATAAAAACGGGAGCAGCGGCATGAGCGATAAAGAGAGTGAGATGACGTCGGAAAAAGAGCGGCCAGCAGGAAGCCAGAGCCTGTTTCGTGGGTTGATGTTGATTGAAATTCTGAGTAACTATCCCAACGGTTGCCCGCTGGCGCACTTGTCTGAGCTGGCTGGGTTAAACAAGAGTACCGTTCACCGCCTGCTGCAAGGTTTGCAGTCCTGCGGTTATGTGACGCCCGCGCCTGCCGCCGGAAGCTATCGGCTGACCACTAAATTTATCGCCGTCGGGCAAAAGGCGCTCTCGTCGCTCAATATCATTCACGTTGCCGCGCCGCATCTTGAGGCGCTGAACCTTGCGACGGGTGAAACGGTGAACTTCTCCAGCCGTGAAGACGATCATGCGATTTTGATTTATAAGCTGGAACCGACCACCGGCATGCTGCGTACGCGTGCCTATATCGGCCAGCACATGCCGCTCTACTGCTCCGCAATGGGCAAAATTTACATGGCGTTTGGCCATGCGGATTACGTCGAAAGCTACTGGGAAAGCCACAAGGAACAAATTCAGCCGCTGACCCGCAATACCATTACCGGCCTGCCGGCGATGTACGATGAGCTGGCGCAAATTCGCGAAAGCAGCATGGCGATGGACCGGGAAGAGAATGAGTTAGGCGTGTCCTGTATCGCGGTGCCGGTGTTTGATATTCATGGCCGCGTGCCTTATGCCATCTCGATTTCGCTCTCGACGTCGCGCCTTAAACAGGTCGGCGAGAAAAACCTGCTCAAGCCGCTGCGTGAGACGGCGCTGGCTATTTCTAACGAACTCGGTTTTAGCGTTCGCAGCTAGCGTTTCAGGCATACCGCCAGATCCTCTCTGGCGTCTGACAAAAAACACGCCTTTCCCGCGTGGGATCAAAGTGCTCCTGTCATCCGCTCTGGCACTCTTAAGGCTGGAGCCCCGGATGGAGTGGAGAATGAACCCGTTTATTGTTGCGGATGCGCAGAAGTGCATCGGTTGCCGTACCTGTGAAGTGGCCTGCGTGGTGTCGCATCAGGCGGAACAGGATTGCGCAGCCGTGTCGCGTGAGGCTTTCCTTCCCCGCATTCAGGTGGTGAAGGGCGATACGTTCTCGTCTGCCGTGGCGTGCCATCAATGTGAAGATGCGCCATGCATGAACGTGTGCCCAACGGGGGCGATTCGCCGTGAAAAAGAGTACATTTCCGTTGAACAGCAGCGCTGCATTGGCTGTAAAAGCTGCATGGTGGCGTGCCCGTTTGGCGCGATGCGTGTGGTGGTGCAGAATGCGCGGCCCCAGGCGATTAAGTGCGATTTATGTCAGCATCGCGCGCAGGGGCCTGCGTGTGTTGAGGCGTGTCCGACATCGGCATTGCGCTGTGTGGACACAAGCCGAATAAAGGTGAATTCGGCATTTGTCTGATGGTTAACGGGGCCTGCACTGGAGCAGGCCCGTTACGGGTCAGATGCAGTTACTTTCCTGCCACGCGCGTTCCACTTCTTCCGCCAGAATTTTCACACCAGCTTCAATTTTATCCGGCTCCGGCACGTAGTTCATGCGCATGCACTGATGCGTATGCGGCCACGGTTTTTCCAGCCCCGGGAAGAAGTAGTCGCCAGGCACCATCAACACGCCGCGTTTTTTCAGGCGCTGATAGAGCAGTTCGGTGGTAATCGGTAAATCTTTAAACCACAGCCAGAGGAAGATTGCGCCTTCTGGTTTGTGGATCAGGCAGCGTTCTTCCGGCAAATAGCGGCGAATAATGGCGATCGTTTCCTGAACGCGCTGATAGTAGAACGGTTTGATGACCGTTTCTGACAGCTTGAGGAGATCGCGACGTTTAATCATTTCACACATCATCGCCGGGCCCATTCCGCCTGGCGCAAGGCTGATAATGCCGTTCATGTTGCTGATGGCGGTGATGATTTCTTCGTTGGCGATGATGATCCCGCAGCGACTTCCCGGCAGGCCCAGTTTGGAGAGGCTCATGCACAGCACAATGTTCGGGTTCCACAGTGGGCGTGCTTCGCTGAAAATAATGCCCGGGAACGGCAGGCCGTAGGCGTTATCAATCACCAGCGGAATGCCATGTTGATTCGCCAGCGCGTCCAGACGCAGCACTTCTTCATCGGTGATGACGTTGCCGGTTGGGTTGGTAGGGCGCGAGACGCAAATCATCCCCGTCTCTTCATTAATCGGCAGGCGGTCAAAATCGACGTGATATTTAAACTGGCCGTCTGGCAGCAGCTCGATATTCGGGCGCGTAGAGACGAACAGCTCATCTTCCAGGCCGGAATCGGCATAGCCGATATACTCCGGCGTCAACGGGAACAGCACCTTGCGGGTGGTGCCGTCAGCGCGGCGACCGGCGAAGAGATTGAACAAGTAGAAAAACGCGCTCTGGCTGCCGTTTGTCAGTGCAATATTCTGCGGTTCAATATCCCAACCTAATTCTTCGCGCAGCATTTCGGCCAGCGCCGAGAGTAGTTCACTTTTCCCCTGAGGACCGTCGTAATTACATAGCGCATCCGTGGCTTTACCGCTTTCAAGCATATCCGCCAACAGGTTGTTGAAGTACGCATTCATCTGGGGGATTTGCGCGGGGTTACCGCCGCCGAGCATGATTGCGCCTGGTGTGCGCAGGCCATCGTTCAGGTCTTCCATCAGGCGCGTAATGCCTGAATGGCGGGCGAATTTATCGCCGAAAAGTGAAAATTTCATCGCGGATCATCAACTGCCATTGCTGTAAAGAGGCTCACCATAACGCCACCGTCCACGCGGTGCAAATGGCTTAACGTCAGGCGTGTCGGAATAACCGGCTACGAATATCTACGTATATGGAGCTTTATGTTGTGGTGGCCCGCTCTGGGGAGAACGGGCCGAATAGCGGATTTTTAGCGATTCCCGGCCCAGATAATCATCACTTTATCGTCACCGTTTTGCCGCACGAATCCATAGCCCTGCGGGAGCGTCAGCGTCGTTTGTGTACCCGCACCCACCGCCGGATGGCGCGCGCGGAACTGGCCTAAACGCTGCCAGTGCGCGACGCTTACGGCAGATTTCCCGCTGATATCCTGCCAGTTCATCTCTGAGCGCGTACCCTGAAGCGGGTCAGAGCCGGTTGGGCCAAACGGACGATTCGACTCGTCGCCATAGAAGATTTGCACCGCACCGGGGGCCAGCAGCAAAAGCTCGGCGGCGTTATTACCTTTCTCGCGGAACAGGCGGGTGTCATGCGATGAAAGATAGCTCAGCACATTAAACGACTGTAATTTGTCGGCCATCTGTTGCCAGGTGAGGTCGATATTCGCCAGGCAATCTGCCGCCTTCGCCGCCTGATCCTGATAATCGAAGTTAATCATCGCGTCGAAGCCGTGGCGGTAATAGTCGCTCTCCATCACGCCGTGGCCCCAGGCTTCGCCGGTCATCCAAAAGGGGGCGTTATCCAGCGCTTTGTCCGGGTTCGCTTTTTTCCACTCTGCCAGCGCCTGGCTGGATTGCGTCTTCAGTTGCTGCCAGCCCGCCATTTCTATATGTTTGGCGGTGTCCACGCGGAAACCGTCGATGCCGTAATCGCGTACCCATTGGCTCAGCCAGTGGGTGAGGTAATCGCGCGGCGTGAAGCCGTCTAGCGCTTTGGCCTGCGTATCGGGCTTATGGACATAGAAATTGGGCAGACCCACGGCGGCGGTGGATTCGGTTTTTAAATCTGGCAGGAAAGCCAGCGACATGGTGAGATCGTCAAAACCGGGGCTGTCGTAGTCGCCGATATCGGTGCGGATCCAGCCTTTACCCCACCATTTTTCCCATGCGGCTTTATCGCTGAAGTTGATGTAATCGTTAAAACTATGCCAGGTTTGACCTGGGCCCGGCGTCCAGTCTGTCCAGTTCTTGCCGAGCGTTTTTTCGATATCGTTACCTTCCAGATACAGCGCGCCAAACTGGAACTGCTGCATATCGGCGAGCGTGGCATAGCCCGTGTGGTTCATCACCACGTCAAACAGAATGCGCATGCCGCGCTGGTGTGCACCGTCAACCAGATTTCGTAGATCGTTTTCGTCACCCATATTGGCGTCGAGTTTTGTCCAGTCCTGGGTGTAGTAGCCATGATACGCGTAGTGGGGGAAATCACCTTTCGTGCCACCACCCACCCAGCCGTGAATTTGCTCCAGTGGGGAGCTAATCCACAGCGCGTTTACGCCCAACTGTTGCAGGTAATCGAGCTTGCTGGTGAGCCCTTTCAGATCACCGCCGTGGAAAGTGCCTATCTCCTGCATGCCATCTTTGCGACGACCATAGCTGTTGTCGTTACTCGGGTCACCGTTAACAAAACGGTCGGTCAGTACGAAATAGACCGTGGCGTTATGCCAGCTAAAGGGGGCAGGTTTGGTGGTGTCTGCGCTTTCCAGAAGCAACAGGCCATTGCTTTCTGGTGCTGGCTGCAGAGTGATTTTTCCCTGTTTTACCTGCACCGTTTGGCCGCTGTAGAAATCCCGCACGTTACTGCCTTCGGCGAAGGTGTGGCTGACGTCAAGGGTTAACGGTTTGCCATCCCAGCGCGGACACTGGCGAATCGCGGCCTGTGTGCTACTGCCCTGAGCTGCACTTTGAACTGAAATCGACAGCGTCGGCGTGCCGGAGCGGGTGTCTATCTCCAGTTGATAATTGCCGTCACGGAAGATGCGCCACTGGGGCGCATCGCCCTTGCAGGGCACCAGTGAGAGCATCTGATTAAGCTTAATGCCTGCGGCAGGCTGCCAGCACTGTTGGTCAAAATTTAATGTCAGAGGGCGAGTACCCTTCGCGAGTGTTTTTTGGCTGACGAATTTGCCGGTGCCTTCAGGGGTAAATGCCGGGAAGTCATTCACTGTCCAGGCGGCGAAGGCGTAGGTCGGAAGCAGTAGCGGTACAAGCACAGCGAGTTTCATGTCGGGTCCTGTCGCGGTTTTTTTCAACAGTGTGGCAGCAATTCGCGGTGCAGGCCTCATCCCCTCAGGGGGAGGATAAAAAGGGGTGAGTGACGGGCGTCAAAATTCAGTAAAAAGTGCGATAACCGTATCATTTCTAATGATTACTATTAGGACTATGGTTTTTGCCCATGGCAAAGTTGTGCCATTGTTTAGGACTAAGACTATTCAGCAAGGTGCGCAGGCGGGCTATTTTTGGTATGATTTGAGATTCAACTCTCAATTTCGAGACAAAAATAAGGTGTTGGAATGCATAAATCCGACCAGGAGACCTAATGATATCGACTCCCATTCGACGATATGGGGCAGCGATACTTATGTTACTCACCATGATTTTTTCTGGTGGGGTGTTAGCGAAGACTCACACAGTAACAGAGCATCATAAAGCCTCAGTTAAAAAGGTTAGTAGTACTAAGGTTAGCAGTAAACAAGAGTATTCTCGCAATAGTGTAAAGAGCAGTTCACTTCCTGATTTGCGAAAATACCCTTCCGGAACCCCAAGGAAAAGAGCGTTTCTCCGGACGGTAATGCCTTATATTACAAGCCAAAATGCAGCAATCACTGCCGATCGTAACTGGTTGATTTCAAAACAGTACGAAGGCCGCTGGTCGCCGTCTGAGCGTGCGCGTTTGAAAGATATCACTACGCGCTACAAGGTGAAGTGGAACGGTAATACCCGCAAGGTGCCGTGGAATTCACTGCTTGAACGCGTCGACATCATTCCAGGCAGCATGGTTGCCACCATGGCTGCGGCAGAAAGTGGTTGGGGGACGTCAAAACTGGCGCGCGCCAACAACAATCTGTTCGGGATGAAGTGTGGTTCCGGCAAGTGTAAAAATGGTTCCGGTAAAGTGAATGGCTACTCGCACTTTGATTCTGTCAAAGCGTCTGTCCAGGCCTACGCGATGAACCTGAATACCCATCCGGCATACTCGTCATTCCGTAAGTCTCGCGCGCAGTTGCGTAAGATGGACCAGGAAGTGACCGCCAGCGCAATGATTCATAAGCTGAAGGGTTACTCCACCAAAGGTTCGAGCTACAACAACTATCTGTTCGCGATGTACCAGGATAACCAGCGTCTGATTGCGGCGCATATGTAATCCTCGACAGGAATGCTAAAGGGAGCGAAAGCTCCCTCAGATTGCTGACAAAGTGCGCTTTGTTCTTGCCGGATGCGGCGGAAACGCCTTATCCGGCCTACAAAATAGTGCAAATTCAATATATTGCAGAACCCTTGTAGGCCTGATAAGCGCAGCGCATCAGGCAATGTTGCGTTTGTCATCAGTCTCGGGGAGCGAAAGCTCCCTTTTTTACGCCTCTAACAATGCATTCTCCAGCATATCCAGAAACGGCCTTAATCCTCCAGGCTGATACTCCCGCGACAAATACATACCATAAATTCCCAGCTTGGCCGGTTCATACTCCGCCAGCAGCGGTACCACACTTCCTTTCGCCAGGGCGTCTCTGGCTTCCATTTCCGGCACCATCGCAATGCCACACCCAGCTACGGCGGCATCCAGTAACACTGTTGAAATCGTGGCGCTGAAATTGCCGCTGATGTCGACCGACACCGCTGTTCCTTCGGAAGTCGTAAAGTGCCAACTCTGCCCGGCGAAACGGCTGTAGTGCAGACAGTTATGATGGGCGAGATCGGCAGGCGTTAGCGGCGTGCCATGGTGGGCCAGATAACCCGGAGAAGCGCAAAGTACTGAACGACACTCGCCCAGGCGGCGGGCAATGGTGCCTGGTTCCGGGTTATTGGTAATACGCACGGCCACGTCAATGCGCTCGCTCACCAGGTTCACCGGATGGTTGTTCACATCCAGCTCCAGACGTAGTGCCGGATAACGCGTCAGAAATTCGCTGACAATCGGCCCAATGATGCAGGTGGCGGTCAGGTGCGCACAGGCAACGCGCAGCACGCCAGAGGGTTCATTCTGCTGGTTACGCAGCTCAATTTCCTGCGCCAGCTGAATCAGATGGCGGGTCTTAAGCAAGATTTCTTCGCCCGCAGGCGTCAGTGTCAGACGGCGCGAAGTGCGATGAATCAGGCGCGCGCCCGCCCACTGTTCCATCTGTTCCAGATAGCGGCTGACCATGGGGCGCGAAATTCCCAGCGCGCGTGATGCGGCGCTCAGGCTGCCCAGTTCGCAGATGCGATTAAATACGCGTGCGGCGGTGACTCTGTCCATGAACGGCTCCAGCTGATCGTTTTATGAAACCAAGCATATCGGTTTTCGGGAATTCTGACAGGTGGTGAAATCCGTAAAATGGACGGTCTCACACATAACAACATCAGGTTCATCATGAAACGTGCATTCACCGCCATCGCCGCCCTTGTCATCAGCAGCACGGCTTTTGCCGCCCCGCTGACGATGAAGACCTACAACCCTCAGGAAAATGCCGTTTTCCCGGTCTCGTCAACGCTGGTCTATGGCCCCTCGGAAGCTGTATTGTTTGATGCCCAGTTCAGCGTGAAAGACGGTGAAAAGCTGGTCGCCATGATTCGTGAAAGCGGTAAAAAACTCTCGCGCATTGTGATTACCTCGGGTGATCCTGATTTCTATTTTGGCCTTGAGCCGATAGTGAAAGCCTTCCCGAATGTAGAGATCGTTGCGACGCCAGCGGTGGTCTCTCACATTGAGGCTACGCGTGATGCGAAGCTGGCCTACTGGGGGCCACAACTGAAAGCGGATGCGCCGCATCAGCTGTATACGCCAAAACCGCTCCACGACATGCGTTTCACCATTGATGGCGAAGCGGTCGAAATCAAACATCCGGAAAGCTATGCCGCCTACGTTTGGATCCCGGCGAATAAGGCGATTCTTGGCGGCACCGGCGTGGCGTCCGGCATTCATATCTGGAGCGCCGATACACAGACCGTGACGCGCCGTAATGAATGGCGCAGCGTGCTGAAAGCGATGCAGGCCGAGCAGCCGCAAACGGTGATCCCCGGCCATTACCTCGGCAAGCTGCCATCCGGGGCGAAAGCCATCACCTTTACCCTTGATTATCTGCAGAAATTTGAGCTGGCGCTGAACAGCCAGAAAGATTCTGCAGGTGTTATCAAGGTGATGAAAAAGGCGTATCCGGATCTCGCTGATGAGAGTTCGCTGGAACTGAGCGCAAAGGTCAATACCGGCGAGATGGCATGGAAGTAAGCCGGACGCGCGTTGCGCCATCCGGCATTAAAGCGGCTACAACCGCGCTTCGCTGTGTTGTTCGCGGTACTCTTTCGGCGTGGTGTCGTACTCTTTTTTAAACACCGAATAGAAATATTGCAGGGAAGGGTAGCCGCACATTTGCGAAATTTCGTTAATCGACAGCGAGGTGGAGATTAGCAGACTTCGTGCTTTCTCCAGTTTCTCGCTGTGGATCACCGCATGAATGGTTTCGCCCACTTCTTCTTTAAAGCGTTTCTCAAGGTTCGATCGTGAAATGCCGACAGAATCGAGCACCTGCTCCACTTTAATGCCCTTACAGGCATTGTTGCGGATGTAATGCATCGCCTGGATCACTGCCGGGTCGTTCAGCGAGCGGTAGTCGGTGGAGCGCCGTTCAATGACGCGCATCGGGGGCACCAGCAGGCGCTGTAGCGGTAATTCCTCGTTGTCCAGCAGGCGGTGCAGCAGTTTGGCGGCCTGATACCCCATCTGTCGCGCGCCCTGCGCCACAGATGACAGCGCCACTCGAGAAAGATAGCGGGTCAGCTCTTCATTATCGATACCAATGACGCACAGCTTCTCCGGCACCGGAATATGCAGGTGTTCGCAGGCTTGCAGAATATGGCGCGCGCGGGCGTCGGTTACGGCGATAATGCCGGTTTGCGGCGGCAGGGTTTGCAGCCAGTCTGCCAGACGGTTCTGCGCGTGTTGCCAGTTCTCTGGTGCGGTCTCTTGCCCCTGATAAATCACGCCGCGATATTTCTCTTTAGCCACAATCTGGCTGAAGGCATATTCGCGCTCAACCGCCCAGCGTTTGCCGCTGGAGCCTGGTAAGCCGTAGAACGCAAAGCGGTGCACGCCTTTTTCTTTTAGGTGCAGGAAAGCAGTTTCGACCAGCGCATAGTTATCGGTGGCGATGTAATGGACGGGCGGATACTGCTCCGGGCGATGATAGGAGCCGCCAACGCCGACAATGGGCACTTTCACGTCGGCCAGTAACGCTTCGATGTGGGGGTCGTCATAATCGGCAATCACGCCGTCACCGAGCCACTCTTTGATGTTTTCGATACGCGCGCGGAAATCTTCCTCAATGAAAATATCCCACTCCGACTGCGACGCCTGTAAATACTCGCCAACCCCTTCGACCACCTGCCGGTCATAGGCCTTATTCGCGTTGAATAACAGGGTAATACGGTGACGCTTTTCAAACATGGTTCAATTTCCCTGGTGAATCATGAATGACAATACCGGCCTAATGGCCGGTATTGTCATTATTACATCGTATCAAGCGCGGCGTTTGGTGGCTGAATCCATCCAGACTGCCAGCAGCAAAATGGCGCCCTTAACGATATATTGCCAGAAAGTGGGCACGTCCATCATGCTCATTCCATTATCCAGCGACGCCATGATAAACGCGCCCATAACCGCCCCGGCAACGCTACCCACGCCCCCCGCCAGGCTGGTGCCGCCAATCACGCAGGCGGCGATCGCGTCCAGCTCGGCGATGTTGCCTGCAGACGGTGAACCCGCGCCAAGACGCGAGCTGAGGATTAACCCGGCAATGGCCACCATCAGGCCGTTGATGGCGAAGACAGCAAGCTTGGTGCGCTCGACGTTAATCCCCGACAGGCGCGCGGCTTCGATGTTACCGCCGATGGCGTAAATGCGACGTCCAAACGCCGTACGCGTGGCCATAAACATTCCGCCCAACAGCAGCAGCGTCAGCAGCAGAACCGGCGTTGGCACGCCGCGATAGTCATTCAACAGCCAGATAGCACCCAGTACAATTATCGCCGTCAGCGCCTGACGCCCGACCACGCCGGTAGAGGCCGGTGTGGCGAGCCCAAGATTCTGACGACGCATGCGCCCGCGCCACTGCCAGACAATAAACGCCATCAGGCCAATCGCCCCGAAGGAGAAGCCAATGCCATCAGGCAGGTAGCTTTGGCCAATTTGCGACATCGCAGCGCTGGTAGGCGACACGGTGGTACCGTTAGTGATGCCAATCAGAATACCGCGGAACGCCAGCATCCCGGCGAGGGTGACGATAAACGACGGTACTTTCCGATAGGCAACCCACCAACCGTTCCATGCGCCGAGTACCAGCCCCATCGCCAGCTTCACGATGATGGTCAGCGGTAACGGCCAACCGAGCCAGACGTCGAAAATCGCCGCGACACCACCGAGCAGCCCCATCATCGAACCGACAGAGAGGTCGATTTCTGCGGAGATAATCACGAACACCATCCCCACCGCCAGAATGCCGGTGATGGCTGTCTGGCGCAGCAGGTTAGAGACGTTACGGGCGCTGAGGTACGCACCTTCGGTCGTCCAGGTGAAGAACAGCATGATCACCACAATCGCTGCGATCATCACGAAAACCTGTAAGTTCAGCGACTTCAGGCTAAATGTGGGGGCCGACGTCGGCACCGCCAGCTTGATTTCAGACGGGTTGTTTTTCGACATGACGTTCGCTCCTTAATGCGGCTTCCATCACTTTTTCCTGCGTCAGGTTGTGGTTCACCAGGTCTGCTTTCAGTTTCCCTTCGTGCATGACCAGCACCCGGTCGCTCAGACCCAGTACTTCCGGCAGTTCGGAAGAGATAACAATGACGGCGATCCCCTGTTGCACCAGTTGGTTGATCAGCTTGTAGATTTCATATTTCGCGCCAATGTCGATACCGCGCGTCGGTTCGTCGAGGATCAGAATGCGCGGATTCAGCAACAGGCAGCGTGCCAGGATTGCTTTCTGTTGATTACCGCCGCTGAGACGGCCAATCGCCAGTTCCGGGGAAGAAGTTTTGACTTTAAGTCGTTGCAGCGACTGTAAAATACATTGCTGCTCGCGGGCGTCATCAAGGTTGCTTAGCGCACCGCTGAACTGATCGAGCGCCGCCAGCGTCATATTTTTACCAACCGCCATTACCGGCACGATGCCGTCTTTTTTGCGATCTTCTGGCACCATCGCAATACCGTGGGCAATCGCCTGCTGGCAGGTGTTAATGGTTACGGGTTTGCCATCCAGAAAGATTTTCCCCTCCCAGCGCCCGCGCCAGACGCCAAACAGGCACTGAACCGCTTCGGTACGTCCGGCACCGACCAGACCGGCAATCCCGAGAATTTCACCGCGCCGGAGGCTGAAAGAGATATCGTTTACCCGCTTGATGTGGCGGTTAACCGGATGCCACGCCGTGAGGTGCTCCACGCGTAGGATCTCGTCACCGGTAGTGTGCGGTTCGTTGGGATAGAGCGCCGTCAGTTCGCGGCCCACCATCATGGTGATGATGTCGTCCTCGCTCATGCTGCTGGCGTCGCGCGTGCCGATGTGCTGACCATCGCGGATCACGCAAATGGTGTCGGAGATAGCCTTCACTTCATTGAGCTTGTGTGAAATATAGATGCAGGCAATGCCGTGGTGCTGAAGGTCGCGGATGATATCCAGCAGCACGGCAGTTTCCTGCTCAGTGAGCGAGGCGGTCGGCTCGTCGAGGATCAGCAGGCGAACCTGTTTATTCAGCGCCTTGGCAATTTCGACCAGTTGCTGTTGCCCCAGCCCTAAATCGCCCACGCGGGTGTCGGGTGAAATTGCCAGACTGACCTGGGCGAGTAATTTTTCGCAGCGCAGGGTCATGGCGTCGTAGTCGAGAATGCCGTGACGGCTGATTTCTGCCCCAAGGAAAATATTCTCCAGTACCGTAAGGTGTTTCACCAGCGCCAGCTCCTGGTGAATAATGGCGATGCCTTTGCGTTCGGTATCGCGAATATGCGTCGGGGTAAGCTTTTCCCCGGCAAAAATAATCTCGCCGTCGTAGCTGCCGTGTGGGTATATACCGCACAGAACTTTCATGAGCGTCGATTTTCCGGAGCCATTTTCACCGCACAGCGATACCACCTCGCCAGGGTTTAAACGCAGGCTGACGTTATCCACCGCTTTCACCGCGCCAAAGGCTTTGGTGATATTTTTCATTTCAAGTAAATAAGACATAGCTGCTCCACGTGAGCCGATCATTCAGGCCGAACGAGAACGACTGCCCCGTTGCCGGGGCAGGGGAATTAAAGTTCGCTCTTCTTATGGAACCCGTCTTTAATGACGGTCTGATCAATATTGGTCTTATTCACTTCAATTGGCGTCAGCAGGCGAGATGGCACATCTTTCAGGCCATTATTCAGCGTGGCGTCAGATTTCGGTTGTTGATCGTTGCCGAGTTCAACGGCGATTTCAGCGGCGGTAGTCGCGAGCGTGGTGATCGGTTTATACACCGTCATGGTTTGCGTACCAGCCATAATGCGCTTCACGCCCGCAAGGTCAGCATCCTGCCCGGAGATAGCGACTTTGCCCGCCAGCCCCTGTGCACTCAGTGCCTGAATCGCACCGCCGGCGGTCGCATCGTTTGAGGCCACTACAGCATCAATTTTGTTATTATTGGCAGTGAGGGCGTTTTCCATAATTTTCAGCGCATTTTCCGGTAACCAGCCGTCAGCCCACTGATCGCCCACGACTTTAATTTTGCCGCTGTCGATATACGGTTTTAGGACTTTCATCTGGCCCGCGCGGAACAGTTTGGCGTTATTATCCACCGGTGAGCCGCCCATCAGGAAATAGTTACCTTGTGGCACCTGATTGACCAGACTCTGGGCCTGCATTTCGCCCACTTTTTCATTATCGAAAGAAATATAGAAATCGATATCAGCGTTATTGATCATGCGATCGTAAGCCAGAACTTTAATCCCTTCCTGTTTGGCTTCTTTAATAACGTTACTGAGTACCTGACCGTTGTATGGAATAATCACCAGAACATCGACGCCACGGTTGATCATATTCTCAATCTGCGACATCTGGGTTTCTTCGTTACCATTGGCCGATTGTACAAATACTTTGGCGCCTAACGATTCTGCTTTATTAACAAAAATATCGCGGTCTTTCTGCCAGCGCTCAAGACGCAGATCGTCGATGGCCATACCGATTTTGACTTCTTTTGCGCTGCTCGCCATGCTGGTAAGCAGAAGGGATGCGCAGAACGTGAGGCAAAGGTTCTTGATTTTCATAGTCGTAATGCCTTTTGTAGGGTAGGTAATGAGATTGGCGATAAAAGAAACAAGCACGACTTAACACGCAGCAAATTTTTAACATAGAACGCGGTGCTGGCAATTACAGATTTTTATCTTCCCATTACGATATTTGGTTTAATTGTCAATTTATGAGCTTGATCGAGTTTTATATATTGCCTAAGAGAAATTTACATAAATTTTGCGAGCGGTTTTATTTTGAGAGCCAGCGCACGTTTGTGGATTCTCTTAATCGCAGTGTGAAATAACGTAATTGAGGAACAGAAAATCTGAACTCAGTATTAGATAACGAATTATTCCTCGCCGCGTATCTGATTATGGAGTTCATTATGCAAGCTTATTTCGACCAACTGGATCGTGTTCGTTTCGAAGGCCCGAAAACGGAAAACCCGCTGGCTTTCCGCCACTACAACCCTGATGAACTGGTGCTGGGTAAACGGATGGAAGATCACCTGCGCTTCGCCGCCTGCTACTGGCACACCTTCTGCTGGAATGGCGCAGATATGTTCGGCGTGGGCGCATTCGACCGCCCGTGGCAGCAACCGGGCGAAGCCATTGCACTGGCGAAACGCAAAGCGGATGTCGCATTTGAATTCTTCCATAAGCTGAACGTACCTTATTACTGCTTCCACGACGTGGATGTGTCACCGGAAGGCGCGTCGCTAAAAGAGTACCTGAACAACTTCGCGCAGATGGTAGACGTGCTGGCCGAAAAACAGCAGCAGAGCGGTGTGAAGTTGCTGTGGGGTACGGCGAACTGCTTTACTAACCCACGCTACGGCGCAGGTGCCGCAACGAACCCAGATCCGGAAGTCTTTAGCTGGGCGGCGACTCAGGTCTTCACCGCCATGAACGCGACCCACAAACTGGGCGGCGAGAACTACGTGCTGTGGGGAGGCCGTGAAGGCTACGAATCCCTGCTGAACACCGACCTGCGTCAGGAACGCGAGCAGATTGGCCGCTTCATGCAGATGGTGGTTGAGCACAAACATAAAATTGGCTTCCAGGGCACTCTGCTTATCGAACCGAAACCGCAGGAACCGACCAAGCATCAGTATGATTACGATGCATCGACCGTTTATGGCTTCCTCAAACAGTTCGGCCTGGAAAAAGAGATTAAACTGAACATCGAAGCGAACCACGCGACGCTGGCAGGTCACTCTTTCCACCATGAAATCGCTACCGCAATTGCGTTGGGTCTGTTTGGTTCCGTTGACGCCAACCGCGGCGATGCGCAGCTGGGCTGGGATACCGACCAGTTCCCGAACAGTGTGGAAGAGAATGCGCTGGTGATGTACGAAATTCTCAAGGCGGGCGGTTTCACCACCGGCGGCCTGAACTTTGACGCGAAAGTTCGCCGCCAGAGCACTGACAAATATGACCTGTTCTACGGCCATATTGGCGCGATGGACACCATGGCGCTGTCGCTGAAAGTGGCGGCGCGTATGATTGAAGGCGGCGAGCTGGATAAACGTGTGGCCAAACGTTACGCGGGCTGGAACGGTGAACTGGGTCAGCAAATCCTGAAAGGGCAGATGTCGCTGCAGGAACTGGCAAAATATGCCGAGCAGCATCAACTGGCGCCGCAGCATCAGAGCGGTCATCAGGAACTGCTGGAAAACCTGGTGAATCATTACCTGTTCGACAAATAATGGAAGCCGCCGGGCGATTTTTCGTCCGGCCTGATTATGCAGGCCCGGTAAGCGTGAGCGAAACCGGGCTTTTTGTAAGGAACGATCGCTATGTATATTGGGATTGATCTGGGTACTTCCGGCGTCAAAGCTATCCTGCTCAATGAGGCAGGAGACGTTGTCGCCTCGCAAACGGAAAAACTCACCGTTTCGCGCCCGCATCCGCTGTGGTCTGAACAGGATCCGGAGCAGTGGTGGCTGGCGACCGATCGCGCGATTAAAGCGCTCGCGCAACAGCACAGCCTACAGGATGTTAAAGCGTTAGGCATTGCCGGGCAGATGCACGGCGCAACCCTTCTCGACAAGCAGCAGCGCGTACTTCGACCGGCAATTCTGTGGAACGATGGCCGCTGCGCGCAAGAGTGCCAGTTGCTGGAAGAGGCCGTGGAAAATTCCCGCCAGATTACCGGCAACCTGATGATGCCCGGCTTTACCGCGCCGAAACTGTTGTGGGTGAAGCGCCACGAGCCGGAGATTTTTGCTCAGGTCGATAAAGTCCTGCTGCCTAAAGATTATTTGCGCCTGCGTATCACCGGTGAATTCGCCAGCGACATGTCTGACGCGGCGGGCACGATGTGGATGGACGTGGCAAAACGCGACTGGAGCGACACGATGCTCGCGGCCTGTGGGCTGAGCCGTGACAACATGCCTGCGCTGTTTGAAGGCTGTGATATTACCGGCACGCTGCTGCCATCTGTCGCGCAGGCGTGGAATATGCCAGCGGTGCCGGTGGTTGCGGGCGGTGGTGACAACGCGGCGGGCGCGGTCGGCGTAGGCATGGCGGATGCCGGGCAGGCGATGCTCTCGCTCGGTACGTCAGGCGTTTACTTTGCGGTAAGCGAAGGTTTCCTCAGCAAGCCAGAAAGCGCGGTGCACAGCTTCTGTCATGCACTGCCAGGGCGCTGGCATTTAATGTCGGTGATGCTGAGTGCCGCGTCGTGCCTCGACTGGGCGGCAAAACTCACCGGTCTGGAGAGTGTACCGGCGCTGATTAGCGCAGCGCAATCCGCCGATGAGAATGCCAGGCCGGTGTGGTTTCTGCCGTATCTTTCCGGTGAGCGTACGCCGCACAATAATCCGCAGGCTAAGGGCGTTTTCTTTGGTCTGACGCATCAGCACGGCCCGGCGGAACTGGCGCGTGCGGTGCTGGAAGGCGTGGGTTTTGCGCTGGCCGACGGTATGGATGTGGTTCACGCCTGCGGCGTCACACCGAAAAGTGTGACCCTGATTGGCGGTGGCGCGCGTAGCGCTTACTGGCGCCAGATGCTGGCGGATATCAGCGGTCAGCAACTGGATTACCGCACTGGCGGTGATGTTGGCCCGGCGCTGGGCGCGGCGCGTCTGGCGCAACTGGCGATTCGCCACGATAAACCATTCGCTGACCTGCTGCCGCAGTTACCGCTTGAGCAGGCGCACTACCCGGACGCACAGCGCCATGCGCACTATGTGCCGCGCCGCGAAACCTTCCGTCAACTCTATCAGCAACTTCTGCCGCTGATGTCCTGATGTTCTCCGCCCCGTGACGGGGCGGATCTCCTGCCAGAATTGATGAATTCCGAATTTGCTGGAAATTTCGTGTTGCTCTAATGTTGCGCTGCGGTTTCCGTTCATAATGCGTTTGCTATGGATAAGGAGATCGCCATGAAGTTAGCACTCAATGCCCCGCAGGGTCTGTTATGTGCGGGAGTTATTCTCTATGTGGTCTGTTTGTGGGGGGACTGCCCGCAGTTGACAGATAAAGGCTATTTTCTGGCTGTGTTGGTTCTTGGTGTATTCACCGTACTAACGTACCAGCGGTTAACCGGAAAAGAGAAGGACGAAGGGCGTTTCGCCGGGCTGTGTCGATTTGTGTTGCTGCTGGCAACGGGGTTAATGCTGGTAGGTGTCTGGAATTTGCCCCTTAGCCTCACGGAAAAGGGGCTTTGCATTATCGCCTGGTTTGCCGCGACATACGGTGCGGCGCGCTGGCGCTAGCTGACAAACCGTTTACTATCCACACGCTGTACCAGCATTGACAGTAACAGACTCCCCGCAATCGTGGCGCAGAAAACCCACACGATATCGAGCAGTGGCCAGCTTTTCATGTCTGCGCCGCTACTGCGCAGGGCGTGAATAATCAGCGCGTGGAAACCGTAAATGCCGAGTGAATGGCGTGAAATTAGCGCTAATCCCGGCAATACGCGGTCGTTGAGACCGTTTTTTACCACCACAAACAGCGTCGCCGCGCAGATAAACACCATCGGCCCACAATAGAGATACCAGGTGTCGGCAAAGTTGCCGCGCCAGCTCAGTTCGTGCAGCGTGCCGCGCGAAATCACCACTACTGCCAGTACAAAACCGATGCCACACAGCCAGCTTAATCCGCGTTTTTGCGTCTCCATCATGCCGATGGCGCGCCCCAGCAGGCCGTAAATCAGGTAGTAGAAGGTGTCACCGTTGATATAGAGATTCACCGGCAGCCATTCAATACCGTCGGTTTTCAGCGTCACCGTGTTGGGGTTAGCGATAATGCCAATCACCACCATCAACGCCAACAGCATTTTGCCGCTAATTGCTTTCACCTCAATCAGCGGTGAGACCAGGTAAATCACGATAATGGCGAAGAAAAACCACAGGTGATAGAAAACAGGCTTCTGCAGGATATTCTTAAGCGACCCTTCGATATTGATATGTGTGAAAGCCGCGATATAGATAAGCGCCACCGCGCTGTAAAACAGCAGGCACAACGCAATCCGCAGAAAATGGCGCGGCTGAGCGCTGCGCGGGCCGAAAAAGAGATAGCCGGAAATCATGAAGAACAGCGGCACGCTTACGCGTGAAGCCGAGTTGAGAACATTCGCAATATCCCAGTTCACCGGGCTGATACTGTGCGCGTTGGTAATGTACCAGGTTGTCGTATGGATCATCACTACCATCAGGCAGGCTATTCCGCGTAGATTATCAATCCAGTTTATTTTGGGCTGCATTGGGGCCGGTTTCTCCTTTCAAACAAAGTGTGACTCGATTTTTATTAGGCTATTTGACTGGATTATTCTGAGTTTTTCACCCCATGCTTGTATACCCTTCCTGTTTCGCGTTGCCTATGCGTTGGCTGCACTCACTCACCCCAGTCACGTACTGAGGTACGCTCCTGGGATGAATGAGAGACATCCATGTCTCTCACCGAAGGCCGCCTGCGGCTGTTCAAATTCGTTCCTGACGAATTTGTCACTCGTTTGCCGCCTTCAGGAAACTCAAACTATTTTGGGTATAAGATTGTGGTGTGATTCGCAAAATGCGGGTGCATCAGAGACCACCAACTAAAATAACAGCCCGATCGTAAGGCGGTAATGAAAAATGATGATGAAGCGACTTCTTCCCCTGCTAATGGGGATATTACTGGCGGGATGCGCCGCGTCTGAACCCGTGGCGCCGATGAAAGCGCAAAATGCGAAAGCGAACCCTGCGCGCTCGCTGGGAATGGAAAATTTATGCAAAGAACGGGCGGCGGAGCGCTATAACACCGCGGCGCAGAAAATTGACGTCACGGGCTTTGAGCGTTTTCAGGGCAGCTATGAATTACGCGGCTATACTGCCCGCAATGAAGGTTTTGTCTGCTCTTTTGATGTAAATGGTGATTTTTTGCACTTATCGATGCGTTAAGCGCAGCAATATGGCACCAAAAGTCGGCCTGTTTCCTCTATTTTCCCTAAACAGGCCGCTTTCATACTGTATATCTTCCATCCAGCGGGTATACTGATCCCTTCCTTTAAATCCACACGTATCCAGCACGAAATAATATGCAAAAGTTTGATACCAGGACCTTCCAGGGCTTGATCCTGACCTTACAGGATTACTGGGCTCGCCAGGGCTGCACCATTGTTCAACCATTGGACATGGAAGTTGGCGCGGGAACCTCTCACCCAATGACCTGCCTGCGCGCGCTGGGGCCAGAGCCGATGGCAACTGCTTATGTGCAGCCTTCCCGTCGTCCGACCGATGGCCGTTACGGCGAAAACCCGAACCGTTTACAGCACTATTATCAGTTCCAGGTGGTCATCAAGCCATCGCCGGACAACATTCAGGAGCTGTACCTCGGTTCCCTGAAAGAGCTGGGAATGGATCCGACCATCCACGACATCCGTTTCGTGGAAGATAACTGGGAAAACCCGACGCTGGGCGCCTGGGGGCTGGGCTGGGAAGTGTGGTTGAACGGCATGGAAGTGACGCAGTTCACTTACTTCCAGCAGGTTGGCGGCCTGGAATGTAAACCGGTTACCGGCGAGATCACCTACGGTCTGGAACGTCTGGCGATGTACATTCAGGGCGTAGACAGCGTTTACGACCTGGTTTGGAGCGACGGCCCGCTGGGTAAAACCACCTACGGGGACGTCTTCCATCAGAACGAAGTGGAGCAGTCCACTTACAACTTCGAATACGCGGATGTGGACTTCCTGTTCACCTGCTTCGAGCAGTACGAGAAAGAAGCGCAGCAGCTGCTGGCGCTGGAAAATCCGCTGCCGCTGCCAGCCTACGAGCGTATTCTGAAAGCCGCCCACAGCTTCAACCTGCTGGATGCGCGTAAAGCCATCTCCGTCACCGAGCGTCAGCGCTACATTCTGCGCATTCGTACCCTGACCAAAGCAGTGGCAGAAGCTTATTATGCTTCCCGTGAAGCCCTCGGCTTCCCGATGTGCAACAAAGACAAGTAAGAGGCGGCCATGTCTGAAAAAACTTTTCTGGTGGAAATCGGCACTGAAGAGCTGCCACCAAAAGCACTGCGCAGCCTGGCTGAGTCCTTTGCTGCGAACTTCACTGCGGAGCTGGATAACGCCGGCCTCGCACACGGCAACGTTGAATGGTTTGCTGCCCCGCGTCGTCTGGCGCTGAAGGTTGCTAACCTGGCGGAAGCTCAGGCCGATCGCGAAGTTGAAAAACGCGGCCCGGCGATAGCTCAGGCTTTCGACGCCGAAGGCAAACCGAGCAAAGCGGCAGAAGGTTGGGCGCGTGGCTGCGGGATCACCGTAGACCAGGCTGAACGTCTGACTACCGACAAAGGCGAATGGCTGCTCTATCGCGCTCACGTGAAAGGTGAAAGCACTGAAGCGCTGGTGCCGAATATGGTCGCGACGTCGCTTTCGAAACTGCCGATCCCGAAACTGATGCGCTGGGGCGCGTCCGACGTGCACTTTGTGCGTCCGGTTCACACCGTGACCCTGCTGCTGGGCGACAAAGTCATTCCGGCAACCATTCTGGGTATTCAGTCCGATCGCGTGATTCGCGGCCACCGCTTTATGGGCGAGCCGGAATTCACTATCGACAATGCCGATCAGTATCCGGAAATTCTGCGTGAGCGTGGGAAAGTCATCGCCGATTACGCTGAGCGTAAAGCGAAGATTAAAGCGGATGCCGAAGAAGCGGCACGTAAAATTGGCGGTAAGGCTGATCTTAGCGACAGTCTGGTTGAGGAAGTGACCTCGCTGGTGGAGTGGCCGGTTGTGCTGACCGCGAAATTCGAAGAGAAATTCCTCGCCGTTCCATCCGAAGCGCTGGTTTACACCATGAAAGGTGACCAGAAGTACTTCCCGGTGTATGCGAACGACGGCAAACTGCTGCCGAACTTTATCTTCGTTTCCAACATCGAGTCCAAAGATCCGCAGCAGATTATCTCCGGTAACGAGAAAGTGGTTCGTCCGCGTCTGGCTGATGCCGAGTTCTTCTTCAATACCGACCGCAAAAAACGTCTGGAAGATAACCTGCCGCGCTTGCAAACCGTGCTGTTCCAGCAACAGTTGGGTACGCTGCGTGACAAAACTGACCGTATCCAGGCGCTGGCTGGCTGGATTGCCGAACAAATTGGCGCGGATGTGAATCACGCTACCCGTGCGGGCCTGCTGTCTAAGTGCGACCTGATGACCAACATGGTCTTTGAGTTCACCGACACTCAGGGCGTAATGGGTATGCACTACGCACGTCACGATGGCGAAGCGGAAGATGTTGCCGTGGCACTGAACGAGCAGTATCAGCCGCGCTTTGCCGGTGATGACCTGCCTTCTAACCCGGTGGCCTGCGCACTGGCGATTGCTGACAAGATGGACACCCTGGCGGGTATCTTTGGTATTGGCCAGCATCCTAAAGGCGACAAAGACCCGTTTGCGCTGCGTCGTGCGGCACTCGGCGTGCTGCGTATTATCGTTGAGAAGAACCTCAATCTTGATCTGCAAACCCTGACCGAAGAAGCGGCGCGCCTGTATGGTGATAAGCTGACTAACGCCAACGTGGTTGATGACGTTATCGACTTTATGCTGGGGCGCTTCCGCGCCTGGTACCAGGATGCCGGTTATACCGTCGACACCATCCAGGCCGTGCTGGCGCGTCGTCCGACTCGTCCGGCAGATTTCGATGCGCGTATGAAAGCAGTCTCTCACTTCCGTACCCTGGAAGCGGCGTCTGCACTGGCTGCGGCCAACAAGCGTGTGTCTAACATCCTGGCGAAAACCGATGAAGTGCTGAATGACCGCGTAAACGCGGCGACCCTGAAAGAGCCAGAAGAAATTGCGCTGGCAATGCAGGTAGTCGTGCTGCGTGACAAACTGGCACCGGCTTTCGCCGAAGGGCGTTATCAGGAAGCGCTGGTTGAGCTGGCTGAATTGCGTGAACCCGTCGATGCTTTCTTCGACAAAGTGATGGTGATGGTGGATGACAAAGAACTGCGCATCAACCGACTGACCATGCTGTCGAAGCTGCGTGAACTGTTCCTGCAGGTTGCGGATATTTCGCTGCTGCAGTAAGTTTAGTGTCGAAAAAAACCTGCCACCTGGCAGGTTTTTTTTATGGGTTTAAATAGACGTGTAATAATGAGTTTATTAATACAAACCTGTTCATGTATTTATTTATAGAAAATTTTTTCGGATTGCATTAATTCTTTTGCAATGACCTTGTTTGCTAGAATAAAAGCGGGTGCTTGAGACTGTTTGTCTCAGGTATCACTGAAAGGCAGACAGAGAAAAGCCCCACCTGACTATAAATCAAAGTGAGGCCCCTCTATGCATCAACACCATAAAGGTAGCCTCTTGCTTGTTGGAAATCAACACCGGAGGCTGGGAATGCCGCAAAAATATGTATTATTTGGCTTGGTCGTGGTTTGTTTCACACTTTTATTATTTACCTGGATGGTGAGAGATTCACTGTGTGAATTGCATATCAAACAGGGAAATAACGAGCTGGCGGCATTTTTAGCCTGTGGCAATAAAAAGTAAGAGTATCTGGCGGGGAGAAATCTCCGCCATTCTTACGGTGCGATGCATTTTCAATGCACCCTTTTATTTATGCTGCAAATATATCTTAACGCTTCGACGCTATATCACAGGCAAAAAAAATCCCCGCCCGAGGGCAGGGATTCGAATACTGAGTGGCTTGAACTTACAGGGAAGTTACGTTGCCAGCTGCCGGGCCTTTAGCGCCGCTTTCGATGGTGAAGGACACTTTCTGACCTTCGTCCAGAGATTTGTAACCATCGTTCTGGATAGCAGAGAAGTGTACGAACACGTCTTTAGAACCATCGTCAGGAGTGATGAAGCCGAAACCTTTATCAGCGTTGAACCATTTTACGATACCAGTCATTTTACCGGACATAGAAATTACCTTTATAAATTAAGTGAGCCTTACGGCAATATGGCATGCTTTACAGAATTTAAAGCGTAAAGGAAATGTCGCTACGAGGGGTACCAATGGATAACCTTGAAGGGAACTGCTTTACTCAACTGCTTTGTGGTCTGTGCGTCAAACCGTGAAGCTATTAACGCATACTTCTGCCCCTAAACGCAAACGTTATCTGATAAAAACATAAAACGGCCCTGAAAAAGGGCCGTTAAATAATTAATAAACATCTGTTTTTCAGGTGGTTAGCTGTTAACAATTTGTTGGTCAGCCTGAATCAGACGTAGCAATTTAAGTTCGGTAACTGAAGGCTTCAGCCTTCTGGACTCCCATTCCTGTACCGTGGAAACACTTACGCCCATTGCTTTAGCAAACTCTGTCATCTGCAAACCGGTGCTTTTGCGAAGCTCTTCGAACTCGGTAAAGATGGAGGGCTTAGGTGTCAGGGTAATCACTGATGATGCATCTTTGAAGACAATCTGTTCCAGACTGCTCAGCAGTTCAAATGTTGGATCTTTTTCTTCCATTGATAACTCCTATATACACACAGCGTGATCGTGAATAGGTACAGCCTGTTAAGAATAGTCGGGAAATCCGAACAAAAGTTGGTTGCGTAAGTGATTATTCGTAGGATTGTTTTCCACACAGCGCAAATAGCGCAAAAATTGCACATAAATCAAGGCTAGCGCCGCCAGGTATATTTTTGTAAAAAATCGCTAAAACCGACGGCTGAGCCGTCGGCTCGCTAACTCAGGCTTTCTGCGTATTGTTGTTTAATGCAGGTGTTTCCGCTTCGCGCTTCAGCGTCTGCCGCTGGCTGACCAGGTGTTTTACCAGCAGCGCCAGAGCAGACACCAGGGCAGGAACCGCCAGCAGCGTGAAAATGGTCTGGAAGGAGAGTTCCGCCTGCATCAGGAATGCCCCGCTGAATGCGCCCAAAATGCCGCCGAAACGGCCCAGACCCAACATCCACGCCACGCCCGTTGCACGCCCTTGTGTCGGGTAGAAACCCGCCGCGAGAGCCGGCATCGAGGATTGCGCGCCGTTCATGATGGTACCGGCAATAAAGACCATCACGCCCATCAGCACCAGGCTGTTGGTTGAGAAACCCACCAGACAGACAAAGACGCCGGTCAGTACGTAGCCTACCGCCACCACCTTATTCGGGTTGAGTTTGTCCATCAGTGCACCCAGGATGAGCACGCCAATACCACCGCCTAAGGGGAAGAGGGCGGTGATAATGGATGCCTGGCTCAACGAAGCGCCGGTTTCGCGGATTAACAGCGGCAGCCAACTGGTCAGTAAATAGAAAATCAGCAGGCCCATAAAGTAGGTCAGACACAGCATCACCGTGCCGACGGCATAGCGAGGCGAGAAAATCACCCCCAGCGCCGATTTCTCTTTTACCTGCCCGGCTTCCTGCAAGACAAAACTCGCGTTATCCGCCACCGGGGCGATACGCTTGAGGATGGTGGCGATTTTGTGCTGAGGCTGGTTTTTGACCACCATATAACGTGCAGATTCCGGCAGCAGGAAAATCAGCAGCACCGCCAGCGCCAGCGGCATGACGCCGCCGAGGATCAGTACGCTCTGCCAGCCGTAGTGGGGAATAAGCCACGCTGAGATAAACCCGCCCATTGACGAGCCGATCGGGAAGCCCACAAACATCAGATTCACCAGCAGTGCGCGACGACGCTCCGGCGCATATTCACTCATCAGGGTGGCGGCATTGGGCATTGCCGCACCCAGCCCCAGCCCGGTCAGGAAACGCAGTAGCGTAAGCTGGGTGAGGTTGGTGGCAAAGGCGGTAACCAGACTAAAACCGCCAAAAACAAGAATCGATAGCACCAACACTTTCTTACGGCCAATGCGATCCGCCATCGGGCCTGCCGTTAATGCACCCACCGCCAGCCCCACCAGCGCGGCGCTCATCACCGGCCCGAGATCCGCTTTCTGCACACCCCATTCCTGCACCAGGTCAGAAGCGATAAAGCCAATAATTGCGGTATCGAAACCGTCCATGGCGACGGTAACAAAGCATAATGCGAGGATCATCCACTGGTATTTAGAAAAGGGATGATCGTTGATAAAAGCCTGAATATCCGTGGTTGTTTTCGTCATGTGGCAGTTCCTGAAAACAGCGGGAGAGGCGTTCTCCCCCATGAAGTTGTGCGATTATCGAACCTATTTCCGGTAATCGTTCAATTCATCAAAACACTTTACGTTTGCGGCGACAATGCAGGGGAAATCAGGAAGTGTGCGATTATCGTACTGCTCAGGGGGAGGTAATCGCACGCTGAGTTTAAAATCATTTTAAAACAATAGATTAATCATGATTTTTCGCGTAAAGGTTGTGGTCATAAATGTGATGCGTGCAACAATGTATTAACATCCATGTTTTATCCCTTTCCACACGGCAATTTCCTGCCATAACTTTGTCAGGAAAAGGTATCCTGCAACGCGCTGCTGGACTATCCTTGTCAGCGTCGGGCACGCGGGTGCCTGTTTGCGCTTTTTTTGGCTGAAGGAGTAATAAAATGGCGACAGGAAAGTCCTGCTCTCGCTGGTTTGCGCCTGTTGCGGCGTTATTGATGGTTGTTAGCCTGAGTGGGTGTTTTGATAAAGAAGGCGACCAGCGCAAAGCGTTTGTCGATTTCCTGCAAAATACAGTGATGCGTGGGGGTGAACGTCTGCCAACGCTGACCGCTGACCAGAAAAAACAGTTTGGTCCTTTTGTCTCCGATTACGCCGTCATTTACGGCTATTCGCAGCAGGTGAGCCAGGCGATGGATGCGGGTCTGCGCCCGGTTGTCGATAGCGTTAACGCCATTCGCGTACCGCAGGATTATATGACTCAGCGCGAGCCGCTGCGTCAGGCGAACGGTTCGCTGGGCGTGCTGAGCCAACAACTGGAAAATGCGAAGATGCAGGCCGATGCGGCACATGCGGCGCTGAAACAGGCGGATGACCTGAAGCCGGTCTTTGACCAGGTATACAGCAAAGTGGTGACGGCGCCTGCAAATGCAATGCAGCCGTTGATCCCGGCGGCGCAAATCTTCACGCAGCAGCTGGTTCAGGTCGGGGATTTTGTCGCGCAGCAGGGCGAGCAGGTGAGCTTCGTGGCGAACGGTATTCAGTTCCCGACCTCACAGCAGGCGAGTCAGTATAACTCGCTGATTGGCCCACTGGCTTCCCAGCATCAGGCATTTACTCAGGCCTGGAACGCAGCGGTTGAAGCGACGAAGTAACGGCATGTTAGATGGCGTTTTAATTTAGACCGCCATCCGACAAAATAAGGCGGGTAATCCCCGCCTTATTCGATTTATTTCCCTATTACCTGCGGATTAACGCAGTTCTTCTCAACCTTCCCCTGCAACGCCTCTATCAAGTTATCCACCGCGCAGGCCGCCATATTGAAGCGCGTCTCATGAGTGGCAGAACCGATATGCGGCAGCGCAACAACGTTTGGAAGCGTCAGCAGCGGTGAGCTGACCGGCAGCGGTTCCTTCTCGAATACATCCAGCCCGGCAGCGTGGATTTCACCCGCCTGCAGCGCGGCAATCAGCGCTTCCTCGTCCACTACCGGGCCACGGCCCGCGTTAATAAAGATGGCGGAGGATTTCATTTTCGCGAACTGTTCTTTACCGAAAAGATGATGCGTTTCGTCGGTGAGCGGCAGGATCAGACACACGAAATCGGATTCCTGCAACAGCGTGTCGAGGTCACAATAACGCGCGCTGAAACGCTCTTCGGCCTGCGGATGCTGGCGGCGCGCGTTATACAGAATCGGCATGCCGAATCCGCAGTGTGCGCGCTGAGCCAGCGCCATGCCGATGCGCCCCATCCCTACAATGCCCAGCGTTTTATGGTGCACATCGGTACCGAACCAATCCGGCCCGATGCTTTTTTTCCACTCGCCCGCTTTTACACGGTCGGCGACTTCCACCACCCGACGCGCGGTGCTGAGCACCAGCGCCATCACCGTATCGGCGACGGTTTCCGTCAGAACGGTTGGCGTATGCATCAGCAGAATGTTACGCGCGTTCAGGGCTTCAACATCAAAGTTGTCATATCCTACGGAGACGGTCGAGGTCGCGCGCAGCTTCGGCATTTTCTCCAGCAGCGCTTCGTTAACGGCTTCGCTGGAGCCCAGCAGGCCGACCGCGTTAGCAAACACCTCTGCGTGCTGTTGGACGGTTTCCGGGCGCAGGTTTGGCACCTGCGTAACGGTAAAGTGGGCTTCCAGGCGATGCAGTAGATCGTCAGGCAGTGCCTTGTAGAGAATAATGGACGGCTTCATGCGACTCTCCGTAAGTGTGATTTAAGCGTGGCGTGCGCCAACGGGAAGTTGTTGATTCTTAGCAGGCTTAACAATCAAAGTAAGCCATACCGAGGCGAAAAGCGCCACCCCCATGAAAATGTAAGAGGCAGACGGCGAACCGGTCGCGCCGTTAAGGTAGCCGACGAACCAGGAGCCAAAGAATGAGCCCAGTGCGCCCATACTGTTGATTAATGCCATCGCACCGCCTGCGACGTTGCGCGGCAGCATTTCCGGGATGATGGCGAAGAACGGGCCATACGGCGCGTACATCGCAGCACCGGCGACAACCAGCAGGGTATAGGAGATCCAGAAGTGGTTGGCACCCACCGCCCAGGAACCGATGAAGGCGAAACCGGCAATCAGCAACAGCGGCCAGACAAACAGTTTACGGTTCTGCATTTTATCGGAAGCCCAGGAGACCAGAATCATCGCGGTTGTGGCGGCCAGATACGGCACCGAAGAGAGCCAGCCCACTTCTACCATCCCAAGGTTTGCGCCACCGCTGCGAATAATCGACGGCAGCCACAGTACGAAACCGTACACGCCGATGCTCCAGGCGAAATACTGCATGCACAGCAGAATCACGTTGCGTGAACGGAACGCTTCGCCGTAGTTACGCACGGCTTTAATGCCCTGCTGCTCTTTATCGAGCTCGGTCTGCAAGGCCGTTTTTTCGGATTCAGACAACCAGCCTACCTGCGCCGGTTTATCTTTTACCAGCACCCACCAGCAGAATGCCCAGATGATGGCCGGGAAGCCTTCAATAATAAACATTTCACGCCAGCCGAGCGCCTGAATCAGGTAGCCCGAAACCACCGACATCCACAGCACCGTCACCGGGTTACCGAGGATCAGGAAAGTATTGGCGCGCGAACGTTCGGATTTGGTGAACCAGTTGCTGATGTAAATCAGCATTGCGGGCATTACCGCTGCCTCCACGACGCCGAGGATAAAGCGAATGGCGGCAAGCATTGGAATATTATTGACCATCCCGGTGAGTGAGGCACAGGCTCCCCACAGGATCAGGCAGACGAAAATCAGTTTGCGCACGCTGCGGCGTTCCGCATACATCGCGCCGGGGATCTGAAAGAAGAAGTAGCCGAGGAAGAAGAGGGCGCCCAGCAGGGAGGAGATCCCTTTAGTGATGCCTAAATCTTCGTTAATGCCTGCGGCGGAAGCGAAGCTGAAGTTTGCGCGGTCGAGGTACGCCAGGCTGTACGTGATAAACACGATTGGCATGATGTACCACCAGCGTTTGGCTGCATTGGTTGAGCTATTCATAGTCCTGCCTCTGTAGTTGTAGGGTCAGAGTGTTATTCGGGAAAGGTGCGCGCGGGAGCCCTCACCCCGGCCCTCTCCCACTGGGAGAGGGGGAAAACCAATAATCTGCACAATCTGTCCCCTCTCTCTTGAGGGAGAGGGAAATGCACTACACCTCCAACGCCTCACGCGTCGGTAATCCTTCGCTGTCGCCCTGAACCTGAATGGCCAGTGCGCCAATCTTATTCCCGCGGGTTACCGCATCATGCAACGAGCGTCCTTCCAGCAGGGCGCTGATTACCCCGACGGCGAAGCCATCGCCCGCGCCCACCGTATCGACCACCTTGTCGACTTTCACCGGCGCGACGCAGCCTTTTTCTCCATCTGCGGTTTTATACCAGGCGCCGTCCGCCCCAGTTTTCAGCACCACCGCTTTTACACCGCGAGCCAGATAGAAATCGGCGATGGCTTCCGGCGTTTGTTCGCCGGTCAGAATCATGCCCTCCTTCAAACCGGGTAAAACCCAATCGGCCTGGAACGCCAGGTGATTAAGTTTTTCCACCATCTCCGCCTCGTTTTTCCACAGCACCGGGCGCAGGTTCGGATCGAATGAAATGGTTTTGCCCTGGGCTTTCATCGTTTGGGCCGTATGGTCGAGCAGGGCGTAGGACGAGTCAGAAAGCGCTGCTGCCACGCCGCTTAAGTGTAGATGGCGTGCGCTGGCGAAATAGTTATCGTTGAAGTCCTCAAGCGAAAGATGGCTGGCCGCTGAGTTTTTACGGAAATACTCCACGATGGGATCGGTTCCATTTTCAACTTTAGATTTCACCTGAAAGCCGGTTGCGAAACGCGCATCACAGGTAACGCCCGTCGCATCAATTCCCTCTTTTTTCAGACTATTGATGACAAACTGGCCGAAGCTGTCGTTCCCGACGCGGCTGACCCAGCCGACATTCAGGCCCAGACGCGCCAGCCCGGTTGCCACGTTGAGCTCAGCCCCGGCGACACGTTTGATAAACTGCTCCACCTCACTGAGATCGCCCGTTTGTGTTGCCACAAACATCGCCATGGCTTCACCGATGGTGATGACATCCAGTTGCTTATTCATTGCTTAATCCTCGCGTAACAGTTCGACATAGCGACGGGTTACTGCGGTCAGGTCGTTGCCTTCCAGCGGAAACTCAATTCCACGCGGCGCATCGGCGGGCAGGGCGCGCAGTACGTCCAGCCAGTCGGTATTAATGGGGTCAGGTGGTACGGCGCGGAAGCTGTCATGATGTGGTGTCGCCGCTTTAACGTGGATGTAGCACACCGAAGGCGCCAGCTGCTGGGCAGCTTCCTGCGGGCAGTTTCCAACCCACAGCCAGTTACCCATATCAAAGGTCAGGCGTACGGGTAGGTTGAGTACACGGCAGGCGGCTTTGAAGCGCTGCATCGGCGGCAACTGGCCGCATTCGGTCTGGTCGTTTTCTACCACCAGCGCCATGCCGCTGACCTCCAGCCAGGTACGCAGGGTTTCGAGCGGCGCTTTGCGCTCGAAATGGCCGAGGGAGACTTTCAGCCACAGGGCGTTCAGCGTGCGAGCTTCTTCGAGCAGGGCGGGAAGGTGTGGGTTAAGCGTGCCATCGGCAAGAAACAGCGGTTCAGGGGCGGAATAGCAGGCCAGTAATTTCTGCGCTTCAATCGCGCATGCCAGTTCTGGCAGGGCGTTTAGCTCGGCGTCATTAAACATCTCGCGGCGGATTTCAACACCGTCCGCCCCGGCTTTCGCGATTATCGGCAGCATCGCCGCCTGGCCACCCGCGGCGCGGACCTGGTCATGTCCGTAAGCAGCAGTAACCACGATAATTTGTCTTTTCATGGGGAACTCCAGCGTCATCGTATAGTTAATACGCTAGATGGAACCGGTTCCAAAGAAAAGCTCAGGATGTTGAATTTATGATCGTCATCACGAAGGATCGTTAACGGGAGGTTGATCCTCTGATAATCAGTTCACCAGAGAAAACCTGTTCATGGATGGCGGTGCTGCCGCCTTCGATGCGGCGCACGACCTGTTCGACCGCCGCAAAACCAATCTGCCAGGTGGGCTGTTTGAGGGTGGTGATGCCGACGCCTGCCAGTTCTGCCCATTCCAGTTCATCGAAACCCAGCAGTCCAATATCGCTGCCCCAGTTCAAACCGATGCGTTTGAGCGAGCGGGCAACCTGTAACGTGAGCGCGCCGTTAGCGGAGATAATCGCTTTGCGCATGCCGCGATAGCGGGTGTGAAACTGGCGCAGGGTGTTATCCAGCAGCGCATTCTCAGCCAATGGCACTTCCGCATTTTCGGCCAGCACGCCTGGGTAGCGCGCCAGTGTGGCATTAAACGCCGCCAGACGTTCGCGGCGGGTGTTGACGGTGCCCAGCGGTTCGCTGAGAAACAGCAGGGCTTCGAAACCCTGGTCAATGAGATGTTCGGTGGCGGTTGTTGCTGCCTGGGTATTATCGAGCCCCACCACATCGCAGGCGAAATCGGGAATTTTACGGTCAATCAGAACCATCGGCAGTGAGGATTGTTGCAGGCGATTGAGCGCCTCTTCGCGCATCCCGACGGCATTGACCACAATCCCTTCCACCTGATAACTGCGCAGCAGGTCGAGATAATGCTGCTCCTGATCAACCTCGTTATTGGTGTTACACACCAGCGGAGTGAACCCTTTCTCGCGGCAGGCGGCCTCAATACCGCTTAACACGTTAACCGAGTAGGGGTTGGTGATATCGGCGATAATCAGACCAATCAGGCGGGTGCGGCCACGCTTCAGGCTGCGCGCCATCAGGCTGGGGCGATAATCGAGTTCGGCGATGGCGTTTTCAATACGCGCCAGAAGCGCATCGGAAAGCAGATGCTTCTCACCGTTAAGATAACGGGAGATGCTGGTTTTACCGGTTTTCGCTGCTTTTGCGACGTCGCTGATTGTCGGGCGTGTTGATTTCGCCATAGGGAGCCTCTCTTTGCAAAGTGAGAACACCTTAGCGCGAAAATCTGGCTAAGCAAGTGATTTGCCCGGTAAACGAGGTGTTACCGGGCCGGAGTATTACTGGAGAGGGCTTAACGTGATTTCAACGCGACGGTTCTGCGCTTTGCCCGCTTCGGTGCTGTTGCTGGCAATTGGATTCGCCGGGCCCATCCCGCTGGTGCGGATGCGCGTTGCCGCCACGCCCTGCGTAATCAGCGAGCTGGCGACGGAATCCGCACGCTGCTGAGACAGGCGCATGTTCAGATCCTGCCCGCCGGTGCTGTCGGTGTAACCGACCACGTTCACCGCGGTTTTTTCATACTCTTTCAGCACCATCGCGACGCCGGTCAGGGTATTCGCGCCCGCCGGTTTCAGCGTCGCACTGCTGCTGTCGAAGGTGACATTGTTCGGCATGTTTAACACAATGTTGTCGCCATTTCGCGTCACACTCACGCCCGTTCCCTGCATTTTGTCGCGCAGTTTAGCTTCCTGCACGTCCATGTAGTAACCGACGCCGCCGCCAAGAGCCGCACCCGCTGCCGCACCAATCAACGCGCCTTTGCCGCGATCTTTCTTCGACGAAGAGAGTGCGCCAACACCGGCACCAACCAGAGAGCCGATACCGGCGCCAATGCCGGATTTGCCCGCTTCGCGCTCACCGGTGTAAGGGTTAGTGGTGCAGCCAGAAACTGCCAGAGCTCCGCTCACTACGGCAGCAATCATCAGTACGCTTTTTTTCATCTCAGTTCCTTAATCCTTTTTTATTCTTTGCCACGGCGACCGTGACGGTTAATTATGACGTGGAAAGAAGCGGAAAATTCCCTCTATAACTCCGATTTATGTAAAAAATAATGAGTGATGGTTAATCTATCGCCACAACACCTGCATCGAACGCTCAGGAGCACGCTTTGGCTAATACAGCGAAAACGCACACGATCTTAACTGCCGCCCACTGGGGGCCCATGCTCGTCGAAACCGACGGTGAAACCGTTTTTTCCTCGCGCGGGGCGCTTAAAACCACGTTTGTGAACTCTTTGCAAAGCGCAGTGCGCGATCAGGTGCACAGTAAAACGCGAGTGCGTTACCCAATGGTGCGCAAAGGCTATCTGGCCTCACCAGCGTCGCCGCAGGGTGTGCGTGGGCAGGATGAATTCGTGCGGGTAAGCTGGAACGAGGCGCTGGATCTCATTCATGCGCAGCACAAACGTATTCGCGAGACGTATGGCCCGTCCTCGATTTTTGCGGGTTCCTACGGCTGGCGCTCCAATGGCGTCCTTCACAAAGCGGCGACGCTGTTACAGCGTTATATGAGCCTGGCGGGCGGTTATACCGGGCATCTCGGGGATTACTCGACCGGCGCGGCGCAAGCCATCATGCCGCACGTGGTTGGCGGCAACGAAGTGTATCAGCAGCAAACCAGCTGGCCGCTGGTGCTGGAGCATACGGACGTGGTGGTGCTGTGGAGCGCCAACCCGCTGAATACGCTGAAAATTGCCTGGAACGCTTCGGATGAGCAAGGCATCCCTTACTTTGAACAACTGCGCAACAGCGGCAAACGCCTGATCTGCATCGATCCGATGCGATCGGAGACGGTCGATTTCTTTGGTGAGACGATGGAGTGGATCGCGCCGCATATGGGGACGGACGTGGCGATGATGCTCGGCATTGCCCATACGCTGGTGGAAAACGACTGGCATGATGTGGAATTCCTGCAGCGTTGTACGACCGGTTATGCCCGGTTTGAAGCGTATCTGCTGGGCAACAGTGACGGTCAGCCGAAAACGGCTGAATGGGCATCAGCCATTTGTGGTGTCAGTGCAGCTAAAATCCGTGAACTGGCGAAACTTTTCCACGAAAACACCACCATGTTAATGGCGGGCTGGGGCATGCAGCGTCAGCAGTTTGGCGAACAAAAGCACTGGATGGTGGTGACGCTCGCCGCCATGCTCGGTCAAATCGGTAGGCCGGGCGGGGGTTTTGGCCTCTCCTATCACTTCGCCAACGGCGGCAACCCGACGCGACGCGCCGCGGTGCTGGCGTCGATGCAGGGCGCGGTAAAAGGCGGAGCGGATGCGGTCGATAAAATCCCCGTCGCGCGAATTGTCGAGGCACTGGAAAACTCTGGCGCACCGTATCAACACAACGGCATGGACAGGCACTTCCCGGATATCCGTTTCGTCTGGTGGGCGGGTGGGGCCAACTTTACGCATCATCAGGACACCAACCGCTTAATTCGCGCCTGGCAGCGCCCGGAACTGGTGGTGATTTCCGAGTGCAACTGGACGGCGGCGGCGCGTCATGCGGATATCGTGCTGCCTGCCACCACATCCTTCGAGCGCAACGATCTCACCATGACCGGTGATTACAGTAATCAACACCTGGTGCCAATGAAGCGCGTGGTGATGCCGCAGGGTGAAGCGCGCGATGATTTTGAGGTATTCGCTGAGCTGAGCGAGCGCTGGGAAACGGGCGGGCGCGAGCGTTTTACCGAAGGCAAAAGCGACCTGCAATGGCTGGAAACGTTTTATCAGATCGCCTCAGAACGGGGCGCCAGCCAGCAGGTGACGCTGCCGCCGTTTGCGGAGTTCTGGCAGGCGAATCAGCTTATCGAAATGCCGACCAGCGAACAAAACGGTCAGTTTGTGCGTTTCGCGGCCTTCCGCGCCGATCCGCAGGCTAATCCGTTGAAAACGCCGAGCGGGAAAATCGAGATTTATTCCGAGCGCATCGCCAGCTTTAATTATGCCGATTGCCCGCCGCATCCAATGTGGCTGGTGCCGGACGAATGGCACGGCAATGCCGAGCCACAGCAGTTGCAGTTGCTTTCCGCGCATCCGGCCCATCGTCTGCACAGCCAGCTCAACCACACCTCCCTTCGCGAGCGGTATGCGGTCGCGGGGCGGGAACCGCTTACCCTGCATCCGCAGGATGCGCGTGCACGAAATATTCAGGATGGTGATCTGGTGCGCGTGTGGAATCATCGCGGGCAGGTACTGGCGGGCGCGGTGGTGAGCGACGGCATTAAGCCTGGTGTGATTTGCCTGCATGAAGGCGCGTGGCCGGATCTTGACCTTCAGGCCGGAGGCATCTGTAAAAACGGTGCGGTCAACGTACTGACCAAAGACCTCCCCAGCTCGAAGCTGGGGAATGGTTGTGCGGGGAATACGGCGCTGGCGTGGGTAGAGAAATACCGCGGCCCGGCGCTTACGCTTACGGCGTTTGATCCGCCTGCCAACGCATAATCCAGGTGGGATGTTTGGTCTCCTCCTGCCATGCGCCGTCTTCAATGCGAAAGCCGAGCGCATGGTAGAAATTCACCGCGCGGCCATTTTTCTGGTACACCTCCAGGCTTAACATCGGATAGCGCTGCTTAACCTCGTTGAGCAGCGCGCTGCCAATACCGCGATGTAATGCCTGCGGGGCCACGAACAACGCACCGACAAACTGGTTATCCATTACGCTGATGAATCCCAGCAGCGTGTCATTTTCTTCCCACACCCAGGTTTGTGCCGCTGGAAGGTAAACGTCGCGTACCAGCGCGAGGCTGTCATGCCAGTACTGCTCATCAATGAAAGGATGCGCGAAGGTGGTGCTTTCCAGCCACAGCGTCAGCACCGGGTCGAGGGATTTAGCTGTCCACTTGCGGATCATGCTGGCCTCCGGGATGGCAGAAACAGCCCGTCACGTGATCGTTAACCAGGCCGCACGCCTGCATGAAGGAGTAGCAAATCGTGGTGCCGACAAACTTAAAGCCACGTTTTTTCAGCGCTTTTGATAAGGCGTCGGACGCGGGCGTCGAGGTGGGAATGCCGGACAGCTCTGCCGCCTGGGTAACAACGGGCGTGTTATCCACGAATGACCAGACGAAATCGACAAACGGTTCACCGTTTTCTTCCATCGCCAACCAGGCGCGCGCGTTGCCAATAATGGCCTGAATTTTCCCTCGATGGCGGATAATTCCCGCGTCCAGCACCAGTCGCTCAACGTCTTCTTCCGTCATGGCCGCCACTTTGCGCGGGTCGAAATGGTGGAAAGCATGACGGTAGTTTTCCCGTTTCTTAAGCACCGTTATCCACGACAGCCCGGCCTGCTGGCCTTCAAGGCAAATCATTTCAAACAGCTGCTGCCCGTCTCTCTGCGCAACACCCCACTCCTTGTCGTGATAGTCGATATAGAGCGGATCCTGACTGACCCAACCACAACGCTGCATACCCTTCTCCTGTTTCATGGCCCTGACCTGATAATAAAACCTGCAAATCATGCTTGACGCCAGAAATAAAAAGACAATATTTAATACAGGGATACACACCCCCTAAAAACATAACAATATCGCCGGGTTCGGCTCTTTTCTGGAGTCGCTTAAATGATTGATAAGAAATGCACTGGCTTTCGACCAGCCGTTTTGACTGCGCCTGTCTTTTTTTACTTATTATTTGCGGCTAAGGCACACGCCTGGCAGCAAGAATATATCGTGACTGACACAGAAAGTCGTACCGCTGAACGTTATACATGGGATAGCGATCACCAACCGCGTTATGACGATATTCTGGCGGAACGTATCAAGGCCGCCAGCGATGGGCCTGGGCTTGCGATAACCATGCCGGACGAGACGCCGCTGGATGCAACCAAATCAATGAGCATCGGCTGGAATATGCCGCTGACGGCAGGTATTACGACCGGGCCCGTGGCCGTGTGGAGTTATGACGGCACGCCTGGCGCAGTGTTTAATGAGGCGGGCGATATTGGCAGTTATACCGATCCTATGTGGCATGCTAGTATCAGTACGCTGGGCTGGCGCGTGGATTCCCGCTCCTGGTGGGGCGTGCATCCGTGGGCGCAGGTGAGCTATAACCAGCAGTATGGCGAAAACCAGTGGAAAGCCCAGTCTGGCCTTAATCGCATGCCGGGTAGCAATCAGGAAGGTAATTGGGTCGATGTCACGCTGGGTGCGGATATGTTGCTTAATCAACACGTTGCTGCGTATGCGGCTCTCTCGCAGGCAGACAACATGACCACGGGTTCTAACTACCTCTATACGATGGGCGTTAGCGCACGCTTTTAACATTGTCTGATGGCACGGGCCTGGCCGCGCCATCGGGCGTAAGCTGCACGCAATGCCATTCATTCCCCTCTCAGTGCATTTCATTCCGTCCTCGACGCACTTCATGCCTTTTTCCCCCATGGAATACGCGGGTTTCGTTATCGTAGCCGCAGTTAATTCAAGAAGGCATCTTCATTATGAACGCTGCAACTCAAAACCATACTCGCTGGCTGACGCTTATCGGCACTATCATTACCCAGTTTGCTCTGGGGTCAGTTTACACCTGGAGTCTGTTTAACAGCTCGCTCTCCAGCAAGCTGGATGCGCCGGTCAGCCAGGTCGCTTTCTCCTTCGGTTTATTAAGTCTCGGCCTCGCGCTTTCTTCTTCCGTGGCCGGGAAATTACAGGAGCGTTTTGGCGTAAAACGCGTCACTATGGCCTCCGGGATTTTACTTGGCGTCGGTTTCTTCCTGACGGCGCACTCTAACAGCCTGATGATGCTGTGGCTGAGCGCGGGCGTGCTGGTTGGCCTCGCCGATGGCGCAGGCTATCTGCTGACGCTCTCCAACTGCGTGAAATGGTTCCCGGAACGTAAGGGACTGATTTCCGCGTTTGCCATCGGCTCTTACGGTTTAGGTAGCCTCGGTTTTAAATTCATCGACAGCCACTTGCTGGAAACCGTCGGCCTGGAAAAAACCTTTATGATTTGGGGCGCGATTGTGCTGGTGATGATTGTCTTTGGCGCGATGCTGATGACGGATGCGCCGCAGCAGGAAGTAAAAAGCGTTAACGGCGTGGTTGAAAACGACTTCACCCTGGCGCAGTCCATGCGTAAACCGCAATACTGGATGCTGGCGGTGATGTTCCTGACGGCCTGCATGAGTGGCCTGTATGTGATTGGCGTGGCGAAAGATATTGCCCAGGGCATGGTGCATCTGGATATCGCGACGGCGGCGAATGCGGTAACCATTATCTCAATCGCTAACCTGAGTGGCCGTCTGGTGCTCGGTATCCTGTCCGATAAAATCTCCCGTATCCGTGTCATTACTATCGGTCAGGTCATTTCGCTGGTGGGTATGGCTGCGCTGCTCTTCGCTCCGCTCAACGCGACCACTTTCTTCGCGGCAATTGCCTGCGTCGCCTTTAACTTTGGTGGCACCATCACTGTGTTCCCATCGCTGGTGAGTGAGTTCTTCGGCCTGAACAATCTGGCGAAAAACTACGGTGTGATTTACTTAGGCTTTGGTATCGGCAGCATCTGCGGTTCGTTGATTGCCTCGCTGTTCGGCGGCTTCTACGTGACCTTCTGCGTCATCTTCGCTCTGCTGATTATCTCGCTGGCACTGTCCACGACGATTCGTCAACCGATCCAGCCAACGCTGCGCCAGATACACGCTCACTGATTGCTAGTCCGAAAAAAGAGGAGCGATGGCTCCTCTTTTGCTGTTTTTAATCCCTCATTTGTCCACTTCCACACTTGCTTTTTTGTAAATATCTGTAGCGAAAATGCACATCATTGCCACTTTTCCCTCTTACTGTGGTCTACTTAGCCGCGCGCGTTCTGAATGGACTCTATTACTCCCGCACAATTGCCTGATGCGCCAACCTGGATGGTTTAGCGCTGGATCTGTTTTTTCCCTTTTTTCAGGGTTATTTGCATGCGATATATTAAAACGATGTCTCAGCAGACGCTGTGCTGGCTGCTGGCCGTTTACATCGGTCTGTTTATGAATGCTTCCGTGTTCCTTCGTCGCTTTGAAGGTTACGCTCAGGAACTCACTTTCTGGAAAGGCGTCGCGGCTATCGTTGAAATGGTTGCCGCCGTTCTGATCTGCTTTTTCCTCCTGCGTATTCTGTCGTTGCTCGGCAGACGCGTCTGGCAGGTACTGGCGTCGTTGCTGGTTCTGATTTCCGCTGGCGCCTGTTATTACATGACCACCATGAACGTCATGATTGGCTACGGTATTGTCGCGTCGGTTATGACGACGGATATCGATCTGTCGAAAGAAGTGGTTGGCTGGACGCTGGTTGTCTCGGTGGTGCTGATAAGCGCCATTCCGCTGTTCCTTATCTGGTTCAACGGCAGCAACATGACGCTGTGGCGTCAGATTCGCACGCCGGCACTGCGCTGGCGCAGCGTGCTGGTGGTTCTGCTGGCGGGGCTGATGGTCTGGGGGCCGATACGTTTTCTGGATACGCGCCAGAAACGCGATGACCGCATTGCGGGTGTGGATATGCCGAGCTACGGCGGTGTACTGGCTAACTCCTATCTGCCGTCCAACTGGCTTTCTGCACTGGGGCTTTACGCGTTTGCACAGGTAGATGAATCATCAGATAACAAATCCCTGATGAACCCGGCGAAGAAATTTACCTATACGCCGACGCAAAACCTCGACGATACCTACGTGATTTTTATCATCGGGGAAACTACCCGTTGGGATCATATGGGGATGCTGGGTTATGAGCGCGACACCACGCCAAAACTCTCTAAAGAGAAGAACCTCGTGATGTACCGCGGTTACTCCTGTGACACCGCGACGAAGCTGTCGCTTCGCTGCATGTTTGTGCGTGAGGGCGGGGCGGAAGATAACCCGCAGCGCACGCTGAAAGAGCAGAACGTGTTTGCGGTGCTTAAGCAGTTAGGCTTCAGTTCTGACCTCTATGCGATGCAGAGCGAGATGTGGTTCTACACCAATACGATGGCGGATAATATCGCTTACCGTGAGCAGATCGCCGCAGAGCCGCGCAACCGCGGTAAAGCCGTGGATGACATGCTGCTGTCGAGCGAAGTTCAGCGCTCGCTGGATGATAACCCGCAGGGTAAACACCTGATTGTGCTGCACACCAAAGGGTCGCACTACAACTACACCCAGCGTTACCCGCGCGCGTTCGCGAAGTGGGGGCCGGAGTGCTATGCCGTCGATCGTAAGTGTCCAAAAGACCTGATGATTAACTCGTTTGATAACTCCATCACCTATGTCGATCACTTTATCGATACCATTATCGATCAGGTGCGCGATAAGAAAGCGATTGTGTTCTACGCCTCTGACCACGGTGAGTCGATTGAAGAGCGCGAGCACCTGCACGGTACGCCGCGCCATATGGCCCCACCGGAGCAGTTCCGCGTGCCGATGATGGTGTGGATGTCGGATAAATATCTGGAGAATCCGTCTAATGCTGCGGCGTTTGCGCAGTTGAAGAAGGAAGCGGATATGAAGCAGCCGCGCCGTCATGTTGAGCTGTACGACACGATTATGGGATGCCTCGGTTACACCTCGCCAAACGGCGGGATTAACGAGAATAACAACTGGTGTCACATCCCGGATGCCAGCAAGAAAGCCACCAATTAACCGCGATGGCGAGTTTATCGCCGAACGAATGGCTTTTTTAAGGTAAGGGATTGACGGGGATGCATCGCAGCAGTAAGATGCGCCCCGCATTCGGTGATTGGCGCAGCCTGGTAGCGCACTTCGTTCGGGACGAAGGGGTCGGAGGTTCGAATCCTCTATCACCGACCAAATTTGAAAAGCCCGCTCTTTGAGCGGGCTTTTTTGCGTCTGGTGTTTGAAGACAACCCTCACCCTAACCCTCTCCCTGAAGGAGAGGGAACCGATCGCACGTAGGTTTACGTTTAGCGCTGGTTTTCTCTCTCCCTGAAGGAGAGGGGGACCGATCGTACGAGGTTTACGTTTAGCGCTGGTTTTCTCCCTCTCCCTGAGGGAGAGGGGACCGATCTCACGCAGATTTACGTTTAGCACTGGTTTTCTCTCTCCCTGAGGGAGAGGGCCGATCGCCCGCAGGTTTACGTTTAGCGCTGGTTTTCTCTCTCCCTGAGGGAGAGGGGACCGATCTCACGCAGGTTTACGTTTGGCGCTGGTTTTCTCCCTCTCCCTGTGGGAGTGTACGGTCCGGGGACATGGTAGACAGGTGTTCGGGGACAT
>NZ_QBJC02000013.1:0-125938 GCF_003057695.2 Pseudocitrobacter sp. RIT415
TACGTCCAACAAACCGCCCTAGATTGCGAGTGCTTGATAAACGTAGAGAATCTATAGATTTACCAGTTAGTGTTGGTAGTCTTATACCATTTGATAATTTGTAGTTTAACCAATAACTTAAGTATTTAGAAGCAATTGATGTTCCTTTAGTTGCAGTACCAGGCTTTGCCCTTGTCTTTAAAATTGGTTGACCTGAGATAATTAGTGATGCATCTAGCAATGAAATACCTAAATGATCGCTGGTAACAACCAAAGTAATTGCCCCCAAAGTTGTTGCGGTGTCAAATTGGGAAGCCCCGCATAAAAAAGTGTTATTTATTGTTTCTGTAGTATCCATATGTATACCCTTACTATAATTTAAAAAAACGCCAAAACTTAACTCAACCACTAAATACAATCTATTGATTTACATTGCATTCATTCAATTTCAACCTGTTATTTTTATATGGATGTCACCAGGGGTGATGTGAAGCACATACCGCTACAGAATAATTCGGAATTAATAAAGGTGACACACCAAAAAGAAAATGCTCGCGCAAGGCAAGCATTTGGCAACGTCACGGTTGCATGAATGATTAGCTATTACGTCCCGCCATCACCCTACCATCCACATCCCAGATAGCACCAGTCACCCATTCGGTTTTATCCGACAGCAGGAAGGCCACGGTTTCAGGCACATCCCCCGGCGTGCCGACGCGGCCAATCGGATGAAAACTGTCAAAGCTGGACATCACACCATCCACCTCTTCTTTCGCAATAAACCCTTCATAAATCGGCGTATGGACTACAGCCGGAGAAATGGCATTCACGCGGATACCGTGACCACTCAACTCAATCGCCAGGTTTTTCGTCAGCGCATGCAGTCCTGCCTTCACCATCGAGTAAGCCGAAGACATCGTGGCTCCAATCGCTTGCTGTGCCCACATCGAACCAATATTGACGGTAGCGCCTTTGATACCCGCCGCGTTGACCAGCAGGCTGATGTCCTTATGTTCTGCGTTGATAGTGTCCATCACCTGCTTCATCCCCGTATCCGTCATCAGATTCGCGATGTTCAACGAAACCGGCCTCAGAGCTGAGAGCGCCTGACGCGCCTGCTCGGCTTTGTCCTGACGGTTTACCACGAGCACCACGCTGCTACCCTGTTGCAGAATTCGTTTTTCCGTTTCAAAGCCCATACCGCTGGTACCCCCGACCACTAACAGTTTTTTCCTGCAAAAGATGCGTTCATGATTTACCTCTGAGAAAGAATTTTTTCGGTGATGAGTTGATGTGTTCTCATCGAGTGAGGCCAGAATGCCACTCTATTAAGGGCGTAACTATTCAGAAGAAATTTCATTGCAAGAAAGAAAATCTTTCTCGTGATGTGTACTGAGTTGCAATATGGACTCAGGAGACGAGAATGCCCTCGCTCAATCGATTGAAATGACTGCACGCCTTTGAAGCCACCACGCGGCATGGCAGTTTCACCGGCGCGGCTCGCGAGCTGGGTGTCACTCCAGCCGCCGTCGGACAACTGTTCGTGCGCTTGAAGAGTGGGGCGGGCATCCCACTGCATCGCACGCGCACGGGTCAAGAACGACTGACGCTGGTTGATTAGGCCCGCGACGCACTGGCTGATATTACCCTTGGGTAAAAAAAACTGGAGTCGGGCCTCAGTAAACTTCTTGGCCGCCGCGCGCGTTCGGTTGTGGTGATCACCGCCTCGCAGGTGCTGGTGATGAACTGGCTTATGGAACGATTGAATCGTTTTTCAGAACTGCATAACACCATTGATCTGCGTCTTGACGTTACCGAGCGAGTTATGGATGTTGCACATGGCGAGGCGGATGTCGGCATTCGCTGCGGGCGGGGAGACTGGAAAGGTGTCCATAAAACCTGGCTGATGGATGAAGAAGCCTTGCTGGTGTGCAGCCCGCGGCTGGTACCACCGGGAAAGATCGCCTGTGAAAAGTGGCTCGCGTCACAAAGACTGATTCATGATGACACGCCGCATCCCGGTGCCAACTTTCCCTCCCGGGATGCAGTGCTTTCGGCTGTAGGTGCGCCAGATGCCGTCGAAAATGGGCTGCACATCAACTCCTCGTCGGCAGTCATACTTGCCGCACTGAGCGGGCGCGGCGTGGCCATTGTGCGCCACGCGCTGGTCGAGCAGTTAATTGCCGCAGGCCAGTTTGTTCAACTGCACCCACAACGCTGCTGGCCCCTGGCGTGGGCTTATTATATTGTCACGCCGGAAAATGCCGTGATGCGTGCTGGAGTGAAGCTGTTTCATGACAGGTTGGTACAGGATGTTAGCATGCAGTAATGCCCGGTGGCGCTTCGCTTACCGGGCCTACGCCTTTTAACTTCCGTTGCCAATCTGCCATAAAAATACTGGCGGCACGCCGTTTACCCGCCAGTTGCCAACGCTGCGGCTCTTGTAAATAACCGGGTTATGGGATGCCAGTGTCCGCGCATTGCGCCAGTGGCGATCCAGCGCTTTTGAGGTGCGCGTGTCCGATGCCCCCAGTGCGTTAAACAACTCGGTTGCCGCGCGCGGGATTAATTCACTGACCACCACCTGCGCCTGTGCGGATGCCACTTCCGCCTGTTCGTTGGCGCGCGTGACCACTGACGGATCAGCATCGGCGTGTACTTCATACGCCGCCTGCATCGCCTGTGCAGCGCGTTCGACCGTAGCCTCTACCGCATAGACCCAACTGCTGATTTGCCCGACCACCTGCAACACCTGCGCGTCATCGCGGGCGGCGGGCGCGTTGCCGTGGCTATAGACACGACGGCGATTTTTCACCCCCTCTGCGGCATCGCGTTCAATAGCCCGACCAACACCGGCTAGCGTGGCGAGCAGGACGTGTTGATAGAACGCCGTCTGATAGCGGAATCGCTCGGCAAAATCCGTCACGTGTTCCTGTTCAACAAACGCATCGCGAAAACGGGTGGTGCCGCTGCCCGTCAGGCGCTGGCCAAAACCATCCCAGTCATCGTCGCGCTCAACTTCCGGTTGATGCGTGCTGACCAGCGCGATGATGTCGCCACCGGTATCGCTGCGCCGCCCGAAGACGTCTATCCAGTCGGCAAATAGCGTGCCGGTGCTGTAGAACTTCTCCCCCGTCAGCCGCCAGCCGTTCTCTGTCGGCGTGACTTTGGTGATGACGTCACCCAGTTTAACTTCGCCAGTTTCCGTCCAGCCATTGCCGACAATGTCGCCATCCAGAAAACGGCGGAACCAGCGATCGCGCAGTTCGCTTTCGGGGCGGTTGAGCTGGTCTTCAACAAAAGCAAAGTGCCCGCGCAGCGCCTGCGGAAGATTTGAATCCGCCTGCGCCAGTTCGCTAAACAGCGCGAAAAGCTGCGGCAGCGATGCGCCAAAACCGCCCTTTCCCTGCGGGATGCGCACCGTGCCGAAACCGGCTTCCTTCAGCCAGCGAATCGGTTCGTACGGCAGCGTACGGTTAAGTTCCCGCGCGACCGTCTCGGTGGCAATGCGCTCAAATATCGGGCGGAAACGCGTCGCCAGCGCCTCATAATCGGTTCCGGTTGAGAGTAAGGTCATCATAGGCTCCTTATTGGTCGTCAATATCGTGGCGTGTAGGCTCATGGCGCACCGCCAGCAGGAAGAAAATGGGGATCAGGGCGGCAAGCGACACCACCCAGAACATGTTGGTTCCGAGTGAGGCCTGCAACAGCGGCAGAATAAACAGCGCCAGCGCGCTGCCTATGCCGGACAGTGCGCGGCTGAAACCGACGCCCGTCGCACGAATATGCGTCGGGTAAGAGAGCGCCGGGTAAATCATCAGTTGCGCACCGGGGCCAAAACCTTCGGCAAACAGCCACAGGCCGAGCATTCCTACCGCAATCGCTACGCCCAGCGCCGCGTGCGGTTGCCCCACCAGCGCCAACACAATCAGCGCGACAAATTGCAGGGCGAACCCGGCAATCGCCACGTGTCGGGAGGGATATTTCCACGCCAGATGCATCCCGAGCAGGCCGCCGGTAAACGCGAACAGTGCGTTCAGCCCAAGCGAGGCAGCAATGGTTTCAAACACGCCCGCGCCGAGGAACTGCGCCAGAATGGTTGGGAGGAAGAAGGCAATCGCGGTGTATTCAAACGCGATACAGATATTCATCACCCCGGACACAATCGTGCGCTCGCGATACGGTTTCTCAAACAGTACGCGGTAGCTCACTTTCGGCGGCGGCTCGACATTTACGTCCGGTGCTTCATGGGCGGCGATACCATAAGATTCGCGCAGAATACGCGCCGCGCCCTGCAAATCGCCCTGATTAGCCGCCCACAGGGGCGACTCGTTCATAAACTTGCTGCGCACGGCAATAATCAACAGGGCAGGCACCGCGCCGAACAACAGCGACGCTCGCCAGAGCCAGTCGAGATGCTGTGTGGGTAACAGGAAGTACAGCGCGAAGATAATTAAAAAACAGACAGTAGATGCCGCGTACCACATCGGGCACCAGGCAGCGAGGCGCGCGGCTTTGTTGCCCTTCCCGGCGAATTTCGAAAATTCAGCGAGATAGGACATTGCCACCGGAAGATCGATCCCAACGCCGATCCCCATCAGGAAACGCGCGCCGATCAACACCCACACATTCGGCGCCAGTCCGGCGGCAATCGCCGACACCACAAAGAACAGCATATCCGCCATAAAGACCGAATAGCGGCCATATTTGTCGGTCAGCCAGCCGCCAATAAGATTGCCGAAAATGGTGCCGACCATAATTGACGACGTCACCAGCCCGGTGAGCAGTGGCGTTAGCTGAAACGCCTTTACGACATCATCGATACCGTACGAGAGCGTAGTGAGATCGTAAGCATCCAGAAAGACGCCGCCAAGCGCTAAAAAGACAATCATGCGTGCATATTTTGCCTGTTCGCCATGGTTGTTAATCAGCTTCGCGACATCACTCACCGAACCGACGGGTACAGAAACCCCGCCCGCATTTTCTACCGGGATTGAACTCATAGTTTTACCTTGCCTTAAAGGCCGGTCGGCTGACCGGCTAAGAATGGTTATTCTGCGGAAACGGGCACCAGCACACCTTTGACTAACGGATCGTCCGTGGTCTTAAGCCAGGTTTGGATCCGGGGGTCAGCAAATGCCTGTTTCAGTTTTTGAATATTCTCCTGGTTGAGATACGGCGTACCTATCACCAGTTGCGATGCAAAGGTTCGTGGCGCGGGCGGGAAAAGGATGCCCTTCTCGCGTGGAATTTTCCCGGCATCAAACTGCGAGACATAGCCAATCGCTGCATCCACCGAGTTCAGCGCACGCGGCATGGTCAGCAAGTCCAGTTCTTTAAACTGATACTGATGTGGGTTTTCAACGATGTTTTTTAGTTTCGCAGTCCGTGGTTCAACCGCCGGGTCGAGTTTAATCAGCCCGATACGCGCCAATAGCCACAGGGCCTGCCCCTGATTTGCGCCGTCGTCCGGTACCACAATCGTTGCGCCTTTCGGCAGCTTATCGATAGACGGATAACGGTCGGAGTAAATCCCAAACGCCCACTGGAAAACCGGCACGGTGGTGCTCAGCGCAAAACCATTGGCATCGACAACCTGCTTGAGCCACCACTGATGTTGATAAATGGTGCCCGCATAGGTGCCCTCCGCTACTGCGCGATCCGCCTGCACCGGGTCCTGCACGCCTACGGCTTCCAGCGTCAATCCATAGTCTGGCGCGATATGCTCACCGATGTATTCAATGATGCGCTGTTCGCCCGCCATCGCCGGTTCATAATGAATTTTCAGCGTGGTGCCAAAGACCACCTGCGCGGGCCCTTGTGCGCGCCACCAGGCGAACGCGGCAATCGCAATGAGTAAAATTGCCAGCGCCGCCAGCCACGGCCAGCGCCGGGCTTTACGCAGTTCAAACTGTTCTGTCGTCATCAAATGCTCCCCTGTGTGTGTCGAAGCCGGGTAACCAGGCGGTCGCCCAAAAACTGGATAAGCTGAATAGCCACAATCAGCACCACAATGGTGGCAATCATGATGTGGTTGTCGAAACGCTGATAGCCGTACACCACCGCGAGATAACCGATTCCCCCTGCCCCGATGGTGCCCGCGATCGCTGAATACTCAATCATCGAGATGATGTTAAGTGTCACCGCCGCCACCAGCGCAGGCAGCGCTTCGCTCAGTTGCGCTTTGGTAATGATTTGCCAGGCGGAGCCGCCGCAAACCAGCCCGACCGCCGTCACATCTGCGGGCAGTTCGCGCAACGCGTTCTCCACCAGTCGCGCGAAGAACGGGATCCCGGCGACAATCATCGGCACCACCGCCGCGGGAATGCCGATAGTGGTTCCCGTCAGCCACCAGGTGAACGGAATGATGGCGGCCATCAGCACCAGAAACGGCAACGATCGCCCGACGTTGGCAATGCTGTTGAGTACACGATGCAGTGCCGGACGTGGAAACAACCCACGCGCAGAGGTATTGAACAGGACAACGCCCCCCACGCCTCCCAACGTCACAACAAACAGCATCACAATAGAGACCATCAGCGCCGTTTCACCCAGGGCGGGAAGTAGCAGCGTGTGAATCTCGCTCCACGGCGTATCCTGACTGACAGTGGTGGGTTTCATACCGCCTCCCTCAATACTCGCGGCGCGTCCAGAACCTGCGCGACTACGCCGAGATGCGCTAACTGCGCGACCAGGCGAGGAATCGACACCCTTTCATGGGTAAAGCTGATGCCTATCTGCATTCTTCCGCTGAGCAAGCCATTAATTTGCTCAACATGACCGCCCAGCACATCAACCCGCAGACCGTGCTGTTGGCTAAGCTGGCTGATCCAATCCGTGCGTACGCTACCGTCCGTGCGATAGCTGACGCGTAATAACACATCAGATGGCGTCGAGGCCGGCGCCAGCGGCATCAGTTGCTGACCGAGGTGGGAATCCGGCTGCGCCAGCAGCGTTTTCAGCGCCCCTGACTGCACAATCTCGCCCTCGCGAATCTCCGCGACCGCATCCGCCGTGGTTCGCACAACGTCCATTTCGTGGGTAATCAACACAATGGCCAGTCGATAGTCGTCGCGTAACTGACGCAGCAGTTTCAGCACCGAATCAGTCGCCTGCGGATCCAACCCGGAAGTGGCTTCGTCCGCCAGCAACACCGACGGGCGTAGCGCCAGCGCACGGGCAATGCCGATACGCTGACGCTGGCCGCCGGAAAGCTGCGCCGGATAAGCCTGCGCTTTGTGACTCAGCCCGACGCTTTCAAGCAGTTCACCCACACGGGCATGAATGTCCCTATCGACCACGCCAAGGTATTCCAGCGGCAGGGCAATGTTCTGCCACGCCGTTTTCCGCCCGAGCAACGCCGAGGACTGGAAAACAGTACCAATCGCGCGTCGTTCACGGCGCAGGGCAACACCTGAGAGCAGCGAGAGATCGTTACCGTTAACCCTGATGCTGCCGCTATCCGGGCGCTCCAGCAGGCTGATGCACTTCGCCAGCGTCGATTTCCCCGCCCCGCTCGGGCCGACCACTGCCGTGATCGAGCCCGCCTGAACCTGCAACGAAATCCCTTTCAAAACCGGCGTCACGTTGCCGCTTGCGCTACGGTAACTCTTTGAAAGATTTTCGATTTCAATCATGCGACTTTTTCTCCTGCCTCTACGGCCTGTCCCGCGTGAATGCGATAGCTCGCGCCAGGGTGTGGCGCCTGCAAACGGGCATCCCCGGCGAACAGTTTTTCGCGAAGAGTGCCGGGGCGATACTCTTTCTTGAAGACACCGCGCTTTTGCAGTTCCGGGATCAACAGTTCCACCACATCGGTAAAGGTTTCGTGAGTCACGGCATAGGCGAGGTTGAAGCCGTCCACGTCGGTCTCTTCCACCCACGATTGCAGTTCATCGGCGACGGTTTGCGCGCTACCGACGATTAACGGGCCGAAGCCGCCAATGCCAACCCACTCCGCCATCGCCTCCACCGTCCATTGACGGTTGGGGTCAGCAGTTGAGAACGCCTCAACCACTGACTGAATGGCGTTAGTCTGCGAGTAAGTGAAGATTTGGTCCGGTTTAAACTGGCCGAAGTCGATTCCTGTCCAGCCGGAGATCAGCGCCAGCGCGCCTTCATAACTGACGTAAGATTTGTACTCATTCCATTTCGCCTGCGCGGCTTTGTCCGTTTCGCCGACGATGACCGTTTGCATGTTGAAAATCAGGATGCTGTGCGGGTCGCGCCCGGCTTCAGCGGCGCGGCGACGAATATCAGCCACGGTTTTTTTGAGCAACGCTTTGGAGGGCGCGGCCACGAACACGCATTCCGCGTGGCTGGCGGCAAACTGTTTACCCCGGCTGGAGGCTCCCGCCTGATACAGCACCGGCGTGCGCTGTGGCGAAGGCTCGCAAAGGTGAAAACCCGGTACGTCAAAGAATTTGCCGTGGTGGTTAATATTGTGAATTTTGCTCGGATCGCTAAAGATGCGGCGCTCGCGGTCACGCAGGATCGCGCCCTCTTCCCAACTGCCCTCCAGCAGTTTGTACACCACGTCAAGATACTCATCGGCGTAGTCGTAGCGTGCGTCGTGATCCGTTTGCGCTTTATGTCCGATATTCCGCGCCCCGCTTTCCAGGTAAGAGGTGACGATATTCCAGCCCACGCGGCCTTTAGTCAGATGGTCAAGGGTCGAAAGACGGCGGGCGAATGGGTATGGATGCTCAAACGACAGCGACGCGGTCAGACCAAAACCAAGATGTTCGGTCACCAGCGCCATCGGGGTAATCAGCGCCAGCGGATCGTTCACCGGCACCTGTGCAGCCTGGCGAATCGCCGCCTCACCGTTACCGTTCAGGACGTCATAAACGCCCAGCACATCGGCGATAAACAGCCCGTCAAACTTACCGCGCTCCAGTAAACGCGCCAGATCGACCCAGTAATCCAGATCTTTATACTGCCAGGAACGATCGCGCGGATGCGCCCACAGCCCCGGCGACTGATGGCCGACACAGTTCATATCAAAAGCATTAAGACGAATTTCACGTTGCGATGGCATAGCACTCTCCTGTCGCGCCAGGGGAAACCTGGCGCTATCTCTTTTCATCGTTTTTTAAAGGGGGAATTTTTTAGATGATGGGACATCGTGCTGACAGCGTCAGCAGGACTTCGCGCGCGACGGCCTGAGCATGATCCGCCACCTGCGGCAGGCCCATCAGTTCACCAAAGCGGCCACGGGCGGCAGGCCCGGAAACCAGGAATATCGTTGAAGGTTTACCCTGCGCATCCAGCGTTTGCGAATGGATATCGACGTCGATCCCAAGCCCCAGCGCATCGGGGCGAATCACGCCAGCCCGGCGCAAATCACGTAAAAAGGGCTGGCTTTCAGTGAGCGAAGCGTGCGCGGGGCCGGTGGTTAAAATCAGATAATCGACGGAAAGATCCTGCTGCTCATCATTGCGGACAGCCAGTTGCACACGCAGATGATTCTCCTTCGCCGTCACCGTTTTCAGCCTGGCCGCCAGCACAGTGAGCAAGCCCGCCTGCTGTTTCGCGGTAATGGCATCGGCAACCTGTGGCGCAATGCGGTAACGATGCACATCCCAGAAGCGGCGCAGATGACGCAGGAACTGGCGCTGTTCGCGTTCGCTTAACTGTTGCCAGATTGACTGCCCCTGACTGCGGACTTCATCAAGCACCACCTGCCACGGCAGGCCGTTTTCAGCGGCACGAGCAATATCCTGGCGAATCTGCCGCAGGCGCTGGCGCAGAGAACCGTGCGCATACTCCGCCTGCCATTTTGGCAGCCCGGCCGCCGCGTTAGGCCGCGACAGCAAGCCGTGACGTGAGAACGCCAGCAGTTTGCCGCGATGACCTAAGCGGGTCAGCGATGCGACGACATCCGCCATGCTCAGTGCAGTACCGACAATCGCCACATTCGCTTCAGGCGGGATGTTTTCCAGCGCCCCGGTAACCCACGGGTTGGCGACCAGGCGCGGATGTTCGGCAATCGCCCGCACTTCTTTTGGCAAGTCCGGCGGTGGATGGCTGACCGCCAGCACTACGCGATCGGCAGTGATCTTACGGCCCTGTGCGGTGATCACCTGATTATCCTGCCAGGCCACGGCCGTATCACGCAGGTGCACCACGCGCCCGGGCTGCTTTTGCGCCTCCGTAACAAACGCCTGGGCGACATAGCGGCCAAACTCGCCGCGCTGCGGGTAGACGCTGCCATCGGGGCGACGGGCATCAGCATCGCGCAGAAAACTCGTCTGCTGGCGATACCAACGGTCAAACGCGCCCTCTTCTTCACCGGAAAGTTGCATCCTCGACGCCGGAACATTGATGCGATGCGCCGGGTCAGCGGCGGAGTATGCCACGCCCAGCCCCGGTTGCTCCCTGGGCTCAATGAGAGTGATACGCACAGGCGCTTGCGCTTCGCGCAGCAGGTGAATTGCCACCGCCGCCCCGCTGAAGCCTCCGCCAATAATCACAATATGAGGTTCACTCATCGCTCGTCTCCCCAAACCTTGTTTAACTGGCGCTGACCTGTTTAGTCGGACGCGCCGCACCGCCGATGGTTTCGCCAAATGGGCCGGTATTCACGTTGCCGGACTGGCTACGCGGACGCGTACTCAGCGGCAGCAGCGGCATGACCAACTCGGCGAAGCGATGTGCCTCTTCGAGATGCGGGTAGCCGGAGAAAATAAAGTTCGTTATCCCTAAAGCCTGGTACTCACGAATGCGTTCTGCCACCTGCTGCGGATTGCCTACCAGCGCAGTGCCAGCCCCGCCGCGTACCAGACCAACGCCGGCCCACAGATTGGGCGAGATAACCAGATTGTCGCGATTGCCTTTGTGTAACGCGCTCATCCGCGCCTGGCCGGTGGAATCCATGCGCGAGAAGATCTGCTGGGCCTGCGCGATGGTGTCATCATCCAGGTGCGCAATCAGTTTGTCGGCGGCAGCCCATGCCTCTTCTTCCGTTTCGCGCACGATCACGTGCAGACGGATGCCGTATTGCAGCTCGCGTCCTTTTGCTTTCGCCCGCGCTTTCACCACTTCCAGCTTCTCCGCCACCTGCGCAGGCGGTTCGCCCCAGGTGAGATAAGCGTCGATATGATCGCCCGCGACGTCAATCGCCGCATCGGATGAACCACCAAAGTACAGCGGCGGGCCATTTTCCTGTACCGGCGGGAACAGCACTTCCGCGCCTTCCACTTTAATGTGCTTGCCTTCGTAATCGACCTTTTCACCCGCCAACAGGCGGCGATAAACGTTGAGAAATTCATCTGTGACTTCATAACGTTCAGTATGATTCAGGAAAATCCCGTCGCCTTTGTTTTCTACCGGATCGCCGCCGGTGACCACGTTAATCAGCAAACGGCCTTCTGACAGGCGATCCAGCGTCGCCGCCATGCGTGCCGCAAGCGTAGGCGGCTGAAGCCCAGGACGCACCGCTACCAGATAACGCAGATTACGCGTCTGCGGGGCCAGCGCGGCAGCGACCAGCCAGGAGTCTTCGCAGCTTTTACCGGTTGGGATCAGCACACCGTAATAGCCCAGGCTATCGGCGGCCACTGCCACCTGTTGCAGATAAGGCAAATCAACCGGACGCCCGCCCTGGGTAGTGCCCAGATAGCGACCATCACCGTGGGTTGGCAGGAACCAGAAGACATTCAGGTTATTATCGGATTTCGCTGTCATTATCTCTTTCCTTTATAACTATATTCACTATTTATCGAAGCGTTTCTTCAAGATGGTTATAACGGTGTTAGCGAAATTCGTGCCAGAATTTAACAATAATTAAAACATTAAATATCATGAAGTTAACAGATATGGCGAGATCGGCATCTCGTTGCAAATGCAACACCGTCCGACCATTCCCTGCTGCAAATGCAACAAACCGGGCCTTCCCCCCTCTGGTGTATTGCCCCGGTAAAAGATAAGTTCGGCATATGAATCATGCGGAGCCAAAATTATGCTGAACGCCTCAACCCCTGTGCTGATTGACCCGGCTTCCAAAGCCTTTCAAAGCCTGCTTGACCGCTTTGCCCCAACCGATGCCACCGTGCTGATCATTGGTGAAACCGGAAGCGGCAAAGAGGTGGTCGCCCGATATCTCCATCACCATAGCCCACGTAGCCACGCGCCCTTTCTGGCGGTGAACTGCGGTGCATTAACCGAGTCGCTGGCAGAAGCGGAACTGTTCGGTCATGAGAAAGGGGCATTTACCGGTGCGATGCAGGCGCAGCCAGGCTGGTTTGAGGCCGCAGAAGGCGGCACGCTGCTGCTCGATGAAATTGGCGAGCTGAGCCTGGCGTTGCAGGTCAAACTGTTGCGCGTGTTACAGGAGCGCGAAATCACCCGCGTGGGCTCACGCAAGCCCATCAAGGTAAACGTGCGGGTCATTGCGGCCACCCATGTTGACCTTGAACAGGCCATTCGTGAGCGACGGTTCCGGGAAGACCTCTTTTACCGCCTCAACATTGCCGCGGTTAATCTTCCGGCACTGCGCCAGCGCCGCCAGGATATCCCGCTGCTGGCGGAGCATTTTTTACAGCTTTATGCAAAACGCTTAGGCAAACCCTCACGCCGTTTAGCCCCGGAAACCCTGAGCGCGATGATGGAGTATTCATGGCCTGGCAACGTTCGTGAGCTGGAGAATATGCTGCATACGGCCGTATTGCTTAGCCAGGAGGAAGTTATAACGCCTGCGCAACTGCGCTTTACTTCCGCGCCAGCCAGGATCGATGAGCAAGAAGAAGATGCATTGGCGGCGTTTATGCGCCAGCAATTAACCCTGCACGGCGGGCAGCTGTACGATCGGGTGATGAACGCGATGATTCATACGGCGATGACCCAAAGCGACAATAATCAGAGCCAGGCCGCCGCACTGCTGGGCATCAGCCGCCACTCGTTGCGCACTCAACTGGCGCATCTCGGGGTGATAAAAAGCCGCCGTAAACCGGAGGCGGTACTGATGAGCACCGCCTCACCTGCCCCTCGCGAGCGTGAGCTGCGTATTGGTTATCAACGTTTCGGGAACCTTGGCGTGCTGAAGGCGCGTCAGACGCTGGAGCGCGAATTTGCCGGGCGCGGCGTGAACGTGTTGTGGAGTGAATTCCCGGCAGGCCCGCAAATGTTGCAGGCGCTGAGTAACAACGATATCGATTTTGGCACCACGGGCGAAGCACCGCCGGTCTTTGCCCAATCACGTGAAAACACGCTGCTTTATGTCGCCTGGGAGCCCCCCGCCCCGCGCAGCGTCGCTATGGTGGTGCCGAATGACAGCGACATTCAGCACATTCATCAGCTACGGGGTAAGCGTATTGCATTGAATAAAGGTTCCAATGTGCACTGGCTGCTGGTGCAGATTCTGGAAGAAGCAGGTTTACGCCTTGAGGATGTAAAAGTGGTGTACGCGCCGCCCAAGTATCCGCTGACGCCCAGCGACTATCTGGCCGCCGATGCGTGGATGATGTGGGATCCGGTGCTCAGTGATGCGGAAAAAAGCGGTCAGCTACGGATTGTCGCCACCGGCGAGGGACGCGTAAACAACCATCAGTTTTACATCGCCGGCCGCCAGTACGCGCAGCACAACATTGACATCATTGCGCAGGTGGTGGATGCGCTCGGCAGAACCGGCAAGTTTATCGACAGGCAGCGTCATGACGCGGCACAACTGCTTTCCAGCGAGCTGGGGCTCGATATCGCCTCGCTGGAGTGTGCGCTGGCCCGTCGCAGTCATCAGACGCGGGAAATGGATCTGAAAGTGATTCGCGCACAACAAACCATCGCCGACCGCTTCTACGCGCTGGGCCTGCTGAGCAAGCCCGTGTCGGTACGTGATGCCATCTGGAATGCGAAAGTGGAACAGGCCGAACCGTGGATTGCGGCCTGATAACACTCAGTGCTGCTTAAAGGTGGCGATAGGCTTCGGTGAGATGCCGAAATCCTCTTTCAGCTGCTGCTTACTTTTCATCACCATCTGCCCGTTGGTGTCGATGGTCATATGCTGGGCGTCGCTGTTGTAGCGCGCCTGCCAGAGCATCACCAGTTGCAGACAGTTCTCTTTTTGTTCTGCGGTCAGGGCCACGCCATCCGGCCATTTCCCCAGTTCCACCGCCGTCATCAAACGCTGATAAACGTCCGGTGTCATATTGTCGATAATTTGCTCAATACTCATGTCCGACTCCGACTGTTAAGGAATAATTTGCTGAATCGTTTTTTCAACCTTTGGTTGACTCACCTTTCTCGCCATCCGTGAAGCTCAGGGAGGCCGAATTAACGCAAAAACGTTCACCCGTCGGCTGAGGCCCATCGGGGAAGACATGGCCGAGGTGGGCATCGCAATTTCCGCAACGGATTTCAGTACGTTGCATGCCGTGGGAGTAATCATTGAGATAGCGAATCGCCGTGTCGCTCACGGGCTCATAAAAACTTGGCCAGCCGCATCCGGAATCGTACTTACTTTCGGAGTGGAAAAGTGGCGCATCGCACACTAAACAGTGGTAGATCCCGTCACGCTTATTATGCAGCAAACGCCCGGTGAATGGCGGCTCAGTGCCGTGATTCTGCGTAACGTAGAACTGCATTTCGCTTAAATTTTTTTTGAGTTCTTCGGGGGTAGGTTTGTTCGCCATTTTGCTCACATCTCGCTATGAAAAGTACATCTCAACTTCGATTCTAACAAAACATTAACAATGACGTATCGACTTTTGTTCTAAACTTATTCGATACGATAAGAGTGCCGGATTATTGTGATTCATTTCACATTTTTATCTGCTGTAACCTTTAAAATTCGCCGCGCCGACCCCATGTGGTTACAAGCTCAAAGGGAGAGTGAGGCATTTCAATCGAGCAAAGGTTGTGCTGAGGATTGATTTGTCGCAATGATTGACACGATTCCGCTTGACGCTGCGTAAGGTTTTTGTAATTTTACAGGCAACCTTTTATTCACTAACAAATAGCTGGTGGAATATATGACTATCAAAGTAGGTATCAACGGTTTTGGCCGTATCGGTCGCATTGTTTTCCGTGCTGCTCAGAAACGTTCTGACATCGAGATCGTTGCAATCAACGACCTGTTAGACGCTGATTACATGGCATACATGCTGAAATATGACTCCACTCACGGCCGTTTCGACGGTACCGTTGAAGTGAAAGACGGTCATCTGATCGTTAACGGTAAAAAAATCCGTGTTACCGCTGAACGTGATCCGGCTAACCTGAAATGGGACGAAGTTGGTGTTGACGTAGTTGCTGAAGCTACCGGTATCTTCCTGACTGACGAAACCGCTCGTAAGCACATCACTGCTGGCGCGAAAAAAGTTGTTCTGACTGGCCCGTCCAAAGACAACACTCCGATGTTTGTTAAAGGCGCTAACTTTGACAAATACGAAGGTCAGGACATCGTTTCTAACGCATCCTGCACCACCAACTGCCTGGCACCGCTGGCAAAAGTTATCAACGACAACTTCGGCATCATCGAAGGTCTGATGACGACTGTTCACGCGACCACCGCAACTCAGAAAACCGTTGATGGCCCGTCTCACAAAGACTGGCGTGGCGGCCGCGGCGCAGCTCAGAACATCATCCCGTCCTCTACCGGTGCTGCTAAAGCAGTAGGTAAAGTACTGCCAGAACTGAATGGCAAACTGACTGGTATGGCGTTCCGCGTTCCTACTCCGAACGTATCCGTTGTTGACCTGACCGTTCGTCTGGAAAAAGCTGCTTCTTACGAAGAAATTAAGAAAGCAATCAAAGCTGCTTCCGAAGGCCCGATGAAAGGCGTTCTGGGTTACACCGAAGATGACGTGGTATCTACCGATTTCAACGGCGAAGTTTGCACTTCCGTGTTCGATGCTAAAGCAGGTATCGCACTGAACGACAACTTCGTGAAACTGGTATCCTGGTACGACAACGAAACCGGTTACTCCAACAAAGTTCTGGACCTGATTGCTCACATCTCCAAATAAGTTGAGATGAAACAGTAATCTGAAAGAGCGACTTCGGTCGCTCTTTTTTTTGTTTGAAAAGAAGGATTGCGTAATGATTAATAAAATTTTTGCACTTCCGGTAATCGAACAACTTACCCCTGTGCTCTCCCGTCGTCAGCTTGATGAGCTGGAAATTATCGTTGTTGATCACCCGGCGGTTAAGGCCTCCGTTGCGCTTCAGGGCGCTCATCTGCTGTCGTGGAAACCGGCGGGAGAAGCGGATGTGCTGTGGCTCAGCAACAATACCCCGTTTAAAACCGGCGTTGCGCTGCGCGGCGGCGTGCCGATTTGCTGGCCGTGGTTTGGCCCGGCAGCCCAAAAGGGTCTGCCTTCTCACGGTTTTGCCCGCAACCTGCCGTGGGCGCTGAAGGCGCACAACGAAGATGACAACGGCGTGGTGCTGACCTTTGAACTGCAGAGCAGCGAGGCTTCTCGCCAGTACTGGTCACACGACTTCACCCTGCTCGCTCGTTTCAAACTGGGTAAAACCTGCGAAATCGAACTGGAAGCACACGGTGATTTCGACACCACCAGCGCGCTGCACACCTATTTCAACGTGGGCGATATCCACGCGGTGAAAGTGAGTGGCCTTGGCGACCGCTTTATCGATAAAGTGAACGATGCTAAAGAAGGCGTGTTGAGCGACGGCGTACAAACCTTCCCGGATCGTACCGACCGCGTTTATCTGAATCCGGAATCATGCAGCGTGATCCACGATGCGGCGCTGAACCGCAGCATTAACGTGATTCACCACCATAACCCGGACGTGGTAGGCTGGAACCCTGGCCCGGCGCTGTCTGTCAGCATGGGCGATATGCCAGACGATGGCTATAAAACCTTCGTGTGTGTAGAAACCGCGTGCGCCAGCAAAACGCAAAAAGCGACGGCGGATAAACCGTCTCGTTTGAGCCAGACCATCCAGGTTGTGAAAGGCTAAGTGGTTAGCCCGCACTTTTGTGCGGGCTGTCTGCCGGATGCGCTACGCCTATCCGGCCTACAATGACCGCATTATTTTCAAACGACATCCAACGCCGTTTTATGCCCCGGGGCCGGAAACGCGCGGTTCAGCAATGCCTGTTCTTCCTCGCTTAACATCAGCGCCAGTGCCGCCGCATTCTCTTCCACATGTTTCACTGTTGCCGCTTTCGGAATGGCCATGATGCCCTGCTGACGAATTACCCATGCAAGCAGCACCTGCGCGACGGTAACCTGATGCGCATCCGCAATGGCTTTCACTGTCGGGTTGGCAAACAATCCACTGCGTAAACGCCCGGCCTGCGCCAGCGGACAGTATGCCATTACCGGCATTGATTGCTGCTGACACCAGGGAAGGAGATCGTATTCGATTCCCCGTGAGGCCAGATGATAGAGCACCTGATTCGCTGCGCAGGCCTTACCCCCTTTCACCTGCCACAATTCCTGCATATCGGCGTAATCGAGGTTCGACACGCCCCAGTGACGGATTTTTCCCTGCGCCACCAGCGTTTCCATTGCCGTTACAGTTTCCTGCAACGAATAGTTCCCCCGCCAGTGCAGGAGATAAAGATCAAGATAATCGGTACCTAATCGCCGCAGGCTGGCTTCGCAGGCGGCGGCCATATTGCTGCCCCCGGCATTCCACGGGTACACCTTCGACACCACAAATACGCGGTCGCGGATCCCGCGAATTGCGTCGCCCACCACCTCTTCCGCGCCGCCTTCCGCGTACATCTCTGCCGTATCAATTAATGTTAACCCGCAATCAACGCCCGCCCGCAGCGCCATGACTTCTTCACGCCGCGCGCTGGCATCCTCGCCCATATACCACGTCCCCTGACCAATCGCCGGTGACCGTTGCCCGGCGACTAAAACCGTTCTTTCTGCCATGACATCCTCCTTTTGTTATCTCTTACCCTAAAGGAAAAGCGCGTGCCATTATGTTGGTCAATTGCCTGAATTATGACGCCAGTTTCCGGGGAAAAGCCAAAAAAAAGCCCGCCAGTGGCGGGCTCGATACAGCGTTGCTGTCATCAGAAGGTGTAAGTGACACCGGTTGAGAGCAGGCCGGTCCAGCTTTTGTCTACCATCGGGCTGTCGGTAATTTCATCAGACAGGCGGGTGTAACGGGCAGTACCGTATACGCTCCAGTTGCCGAGGAAGCGATAGTTCGCGCTCAGCTCCAGATACGGGTTCCAGCCGCCATCAGCTTTGTAGTCACGCAGGCCGCTTTTACGCGATTCTTTGTGCGACACGCCGTAGTAGTAGTCGTTCATGTTGTCGCTGTTCCACTCGACACCGATACCTGGCGTCAGCGTCAGGTTGCCGTTGGTGTAGCGATAGATCCAGCCCAAATCCCAAATCAGACCGTTGCTTTTGTCCAGCGTATCGCCGGAAAGCGTGGTGCGCAGAGAACCGTACTGGGTGTGGTGGAACCAGGAGACCCCGGCCATCATCGTCGAGTGACGGCTGTCAAGGCGGCGCAGTTTATGGCTGTCGCTGTCGCTCGGTTTGAAATACATCGGCAGCCAGTACGCGGTCAGGGAAAGCTGATCGGTACCGTCGTTCCACAGGTAGTAACCACCGCCCAGGCCGCGGAACCAGAAGTTCTCACTTTCATAGGTCAGTACTGGCACCGGCACAACATCGTTGCCGTACTGTTTATAGGGATGTTGAATGACACCAACGCCTGCCCCCAGGGTCAGTTTGCTTTCAGCCTGCACGGCAGTTGCAGAAGTAGCCAGCAGCACGCCCAGCGTCAGAAGTTTGATTTTATTCACAATCCTTTATTCCTTTTTCAACTTATCAGCGGCGGAAGTTTACCCGTCAGGTCCGCTTATCACAAATTATTTACCTGAAATGGCACAATTTGACTCGATATTCTCTCGAAAATAGATGACAGCGTGTTTGCAAACACGTGACAGCAGAAAGAAATCCCTTATCTCCATAAAAAGAATAAATGACCGTATTTTTTGATGAGTTATTGATATGTCATTGAAATTCATTTTTGACAGCATGCAAGTTTTGCAAATGCCATCTACGCTTATTTTTAGAAGTCGTCATCGCAGGGCACGTTTTCGTTAAAGGTTCAACAGCCGGGGAGTTCGGGTGCTGAATTGACAGCGAGCGTCGTGCGGCAGACCGCTTCCGGGAGCCTCCACTATTCATACGAACGGCTCTTAACCACCTGTGCTAAAAAAGACGAAAGGACGGCATGCCATGAATATATTCGATCACTATCGCCAGCGTTATGAAGCTGCCAAGGACGAAGAGTTCACACTGCAGGAGTTTCTTACCATTTGTCGGCAAGACCGCAGTGCCTATGCTAATGCGGCAGAACGGCTGTTAATGGCTATTGGTGAGCCTGTAATGGTCGACACGGCCCAGGAGCCACGGCTTTCCCGTCTGTTTTCGAACCGCGTCATTGGACGCTATCCGGCGTTTGAAGAATTTTATGGCATGGAGGATGCGATTGAGCAAATCGTCTCCTACCTGAAACACGCCGCCCAGGGACTGGAAGAGAAGAAACAGATCCTTTATTTACTGGGCCCGGTTGGGGGCGGTAAATCGTCCCTGGCGGAACGACTGAAATCTTTGATGCAGCGGGTGCCGATTTACGTGCTGAGCGCCAACGGCGAACGCAGCCCGGTCAACGATCATCCGCTGTGTCTGTTTAACCCGCAGGAAGATGCGCAGATTCTTGAAAAAGAGTACGGCGTGCCTTCACGTTACCTCGGCACCATCATGTCGCCGTGGGCGGCTAAACGTCTGCATGAGTTTGGTGGCGATATCACCAAATTCCGCGTGGTCAAAGTGTGGCCATCCATTCTGGAGCAGGTGGCGATTGCCAAAACCGAACCAGGCGATGAAAACAACCAGGACATCTCGGCGCTGGTCGGGAAAGTGGATATCCGTAAGCTGGAACACTTCGCGCAGAACGATCCGGATGCCTATGGCTATTCCGGCGCGCTGTGCCGCGCTAACCAGGGGATCATGGAATTCGTCGAGATGTTCAAGGCACCCATTAAGGTGTTGCACCCCCTGCTGACCGCAACCCAGGAAGGCAACTACAACGGTACCGAGGGTCTCTCTGCCCTGCCGTTCAACGGCATTATCCTCGCCCACTCCAACGAATCGGAGTGGGTCACCTTCCGCAATAACAAAAACAACGAGGCGTTCCTTGACCGTGTTTACATCGTCAAAGTGCCTTATTGCCTGCGCATTTCGGAAGAGATCAAGATTTACGAAAAACTGCTTAATCACAGTGAGCTGGTGCATGCGCCTTGCGCCCCTGGCACGCTGGAAACCTTGTCGCGCTTCTCGATTCTGTCGCGTCTGAAAGAGCCGGAAAACTCGAGCATTTACTCCAAAATGCGCGTCTATGATGGCGAAAGTCTGAAAGACACCGATCCGAAAGCGAAGTCGTATCAGGAGTATCGCGACTATGCTGGCGTGGACGAAGGGATGAACGGCCTCTCAACCCGCTTCGCCTTTAAAATTCTTTCTCGCGTGTTCAACTTCGACCATGCGGAAGTGGCGGCGAACCCGGTTCATCTCTTCTATGTGCTGGAACAGCAGATTGAGCGCGAGCAGTTCCCGCAGGAAATGGCGGAACGCTATCTTGAGTTCCTGAAAGGGTATCTGATCCCGAAATACGCCGAGTTTATCGGCAAAGAGATTCAGACTGCCTATCTGGAGTCCTACTCTGAATACGGTCAGAACATTTTTGACCGTTATGTCACTTATGCGGATTTCTGGATTCAGGATCAGGAGTATCGCGACCCGGATACCGGCCAGCTGTTTGACCGCGAATCGCTCAACGCAGAACTTGAAAAAATTGAGAAGCCGGCCGGGATCAGTAACCCGAAAGACTTCCGTAATGAAATCGTCAACTTCGTGCTGCGCGCCAGAGCACACAACAACGGGCGCAATCCGAACTGGACCAGCTATGAAAAACTGCGCACGGTTATTGAGAAGAAAATGTTCTCCAATACCGAAGAGCTGCTGCCGGTTATCTCCTTCAACGCCAAAACGTCAACGGATGAGCAGAAAAAACACGACGACTTTGTCGATCGCATGATGGAAAAAGGTTATACCCGTAAACAGGTACGACTGTTGTGTGAATGGTATCTGCGCGTGCGTAAATCGTCATGATGTGATGCCCGGCGGCTTTTGCCCGCCGGGCATATAACAGCGTTCCGTAGGCCGGATAAGCGCAGCGCCATTCGGCATCTACCTACGGCGAAAAGTTGGCAGTACGGGAGGGGAAATATGACCTGGTTTATAGACCGGCGTCTTAACGGCAAAAACAAGAGCGCGGTGAATCGCCAGCGCTTTTTACGCCGTTATAAAGCGCAGATTAAACAGTCGATTTCCGAGGCCATCAATAAGCGTTCGGTTACCGACATAGACAGCGGTGAGTCTGTCTCCATTCCTACGGATGATATTAACGAGCCGATGTTCCATCAGGGGCGCGGCGGGCTTCGCCATCGGGTGCATCCCGGTAACGATCATTTTGTGCAAAACGACCGCATTGAGCGCCCTCAAGGAGGCGGTGGTGGCGGCGGAAGCGGTCAGGGCCAGGCCAGCCCTGACGGCGAAGGCCAGGATGAATTTGTTTTTCAGATTTCGAAAGACGAATATCTGGATCTGCTTTTCGAAGATTTGGCCCTGCCGAACCTGCGAAAAAACCAGCAGCGCCAGTTGACCGAGTATAAAACGCACCGTGCGGGTTTTACCTCAAACGGTGTACCGGCCAACATCAGCGTCGTTCGCTCGCTACAAAACTCGCTGGCCCGACGCACCGCCATGACGGCGGGAAAACGGCGCGAATTGCATGAACTGGAAACCAGTCTGGAAATCGTCGCCAAAAGTGAGCCTGCCCAGTTGCTTGAGGAGGAGCGGCTGCGTAAAGAGATTGCTGAGCTGCGGGCAAAAATCGATCGCGTGCCGTTTATCGACACTTTTGACCTGCGTTATAAAAACTATGAGAAACGCCCTGAGCCTACCAGCCAGGCGGTAATGTTCTGCCTGATGGACGTTTCAGGATCAATGGATCAGGCTACCAAAGATATGGCCAAACGTTTTTACATTCTGCTCTATCTGTTCCTGAGTCGAACCTATAAAAACGTTGAGGTGGTCTATATTCGCCACCATACGCAGGCGAAAGAAGTGGATGAACATGAGTTCTTCTACTCTCAGGAAACGGGCGGCACAATTGTCTCCAGTGCACTGAAACTGATGGATGAAGTGGTGACGGAACGTTATAACCCGGCACAGTGGAATATCTATGCCGCCCAGGCGTCAGATGGTGACAACTGGGCGGATGATTCCCCGCTGTGTCATGAACTGCTGGCGAAGAAGATCCTGCCAATGGTGCGGTATTACAGCTATATCGAAATTACCCGTCGGGCGCATCAAACCCTGTGGCGGGAATATGAGCATCTACAGGCGACATTTGATAACTTCGCGATGCAGCATATTCGCGATCAGGAAGATATCTACCCGGTATTCCGCGAACTTTTTCATAAGCAGGATGCCTGACATCCGTCAGCCAGCAACACCGTTTGCTGGCTGATTTCCTCATTTTCTTATCAGCTGAATCTCAACACGTCTTTCATCGGGGTAATTATCATTAAAAAATGGTATAGCTCACGAAACGTACACTTTTTAATATACCCCCACACCATAAACGGTTACTTTTAAATTGGTGATGACAAAAGGAGGTATTATGACCACGAAGATTCTTGTACCGATTGATATTTCAGAAACTGAACTCACTCAGCGCGTGATTGCGCAGGTAGAAGCGCAAGCTCGGCTGGATGATGCGGAAGTCCATTTCCTGACCGTACTCCCTTTGTATCCATACTATGCCACCCTTGGTGCACGCTATGTTGCCGATCTGCCGGTGATGGACGATCTCGAAACCGATGCCATGAAAAAGCTCGACGAGATTGTTAAGCAGTTTTCTTTACCGGAAGATCGGGTTTACAAACACTTCGCGGAAGGTGCGCCAAAGGATAAAATCCTCGAGCTGGCAAAAACCATTCCTGCGGATTTGGTTATTATTAGCTCGCATCGTCCTGATTTTACCACTTATTTACTGGGCTCTACCGCTGCGGCAGTGGTCAGACACGCAGAGTGTTCTGTATTGGTTATTCGCTAATTATCTTTACACTAAGCGGAAAAGGGTATTTCCGCTTAGTGCCCTATCCTGAAAAAATGCATGCTATAATTCAGCGTCGCCCGCGAAGTTCAGGATATAAATGTGTCACATTTCAGCAGCAAAAAAACAACGTTTGTGATAATCATCTTATCGACCTGTGTATTCCTTGGGCTGCTGTATAAAGAGTACAGCAATCTTAATAACTATATGAATTATATCTCTGAAAATGGGCGTTCCGCGCTTTTTCACGAAGAGTATATCAATCAGAATCTGGCCTTTCGGCTATCGCGCGCTTTTTCAGCAGATGCCAATATAAAGAAGCATGATACCCGCGCCTGTCACAAACTCGAGCACCTTAACGGTGTGAATGGCTTTAACCTTGCCAGCCATGATTTTCAGGCGCTACCGGGCACGCTGCAGACCACCAATGCCTCATGTGAACAGTGGGTCAAGGATATCGCTTATCTTCCGCTCATCAATTCACTGCCAGCCAGAAAAACGTCAAAGTATACCTTTTCCAACTATTCCGGCTACGCATTTGATAACATTCGCTATTACATCGACGTGGCGAATTCCTATATCTATATCAATAAACTGGTTGATAGCTCTCAGTACACCTTTAATAACTGGCTGGTTATCCACCATAATTCAATCGATATTAAAAAGAGCGCGCAAACAATCAGCATTGATGACAGCAGCTTGAAAGATCTGGCGATGGGTGAAAACATCATTTCGCATGTTTATCGGGATGGCTATACTCACCATAATATTATTAGCATGCTAACGCCGGTGTTTAAAGACAGTACGTTTAAAGGCATTATAATCACGGATATAAATATCAGTGATCTGGCGACTTCGTTCTATACTGCCGACAGACCGGTTATCTGGAAATTCCTGTCGATGCATATCGAAGACAACGCCACCGGAAAAAAAATCAATTTCCACAACCCTACCTGGCGAGTGCGTACGCTTATTCATCATAAAGAAGCGATCACGCAATATTACTCGCTGCATATCAGCCTGGACATCGTCTACTTTATCATCTCGAATGCCTGGCTTATCTTCAGTTATCTCTTAACCACCTATTTGCTTTGTGCGTATGCCAATTATCATCTGACACGTAATGCGCGACTCTCACGAGAGAACATCACGGATGTGATGACCGGCCTGTATAACCGAAAACTTCTCTCGCCTTCCCTGCAGGCCAAAATCGACGAGCTACTCGAAAAAGGGATTGCCGTAAGCGTCATCGCACTGGACTGCGACGGCCTGAAGCGCATCAACGACACGCTGGGCCATCCGGCGGGAGATCGCATGATTCAGGCGTTGGGAAAAGCCATCGATCAGTCGATTCGTAAGAGTGATTACGGCATTCGCCTTGGCGGTGACGAGTTTAATATCATCCTCATCGATAATACCCTGGATGCGGCACAGCAGGTGGTGAAACGTATCGAAAACAATCTGGCAGCCATGGATACCGATTTCCCGGTGAACTTTTCCTGGGGCGGTTATCAAATGCAGCCGGGTGAATCACTGGACAGCGCGTTTGCGAAAGCCGACGGCGCGCTGTATCTGCACAAAAAAGGGAAGCGTTCCCGATAAGCGTTCACCACTTGAGTTAGCCGTGAAAAGGTCTACCCTGAAGGCTGTTTTTCGTCGCAAGGAGAAGGTATGTCTGAAATCAACGCGCCCCAGGATGTTCACCAGCATCTGCTAGCCCTGTTAGCGGAAAACCGCGCCCGCTACCGTGTCATGACCCACGAAGCGGTGGGTAAATGCGAAGCCGTTTCTGAGATGCGTGGCACCGCGCTGGGCCAGGGCGCCAAAGCGCTGGTGTGTAAAGTCAAGGGCAACGGCGTTAAGCAACATATTCTGGCGGTGCTCGCCGCCGACCAACAAGCTGACTTATCGCGTATTGCTGAGCACGTGGGCGGTCTAAAAGCCTCACTCGCCAGCCCAGCCGAGGTTGAGCAACTCACTGCCTGCGTTTTTGGTGCTATCCCGCCTTTCTCATTTCATCCCTCACTGCGTCTGATTGCAGACCCGTTATTGTTTACACGATTTGATGAAATTGCGTTTAACGCCGGCCGTCTGGAAAAGTCCGTTATTTTGAATACCGAAGACTATTTACGTATTGCGCAGCCAGAACTGGTGACGTTTCGGCGCGAATTATAAGAATTAATAATATACCTGGTGCAAGTGCCACAAATATCAATCCGAAGAACAAAAAGCCTGCTTATTCACGCAGTTGCGCGTAAAGTAAGCAGGCTTACTTTTTCTGGCAAGGATTTCCTTTCATGTTCGATACCACTCTGCTGATCCTCCTGGGTCTGGCGGCGCTCAGCTTCGTCAGTCATAACACCACCGTAGCCGTCTCCATCCTGGTACTGATTATTGTTCGTGTCACTCCGCTTAATACCTTTTTCCCGTGGATTGAAAAACAGGGGCTGACCATCGGGATTATTATCCTGACCATCGGCGTCATGGCGCCCATTGCCAGCGGTACCCTGCCCCCTTCTACGCTTCTGCATTCCTTCGTTAACTGGAAATCGCTGGTGGCGATAGCGGTTGGCGTCTTCGTCTCGTGGCTGGGGGGACGCGGCGTCGTGCTGATGGGTAGCCAGCCGCAGCTGGTGGCCGGGCTACTGATTGGCACCGTACTGGGCGTAGCGCTGTTTCGCGGCGTTCCGGTGGGCCCGTTGATTGCCGCCGGGCTGGTCTCCATTCTTATTGGGAAGTCGTAAGGCTCGCCAGATAGCGCCCCGGCGTCTGGCCGAGTCCTTTACGAAACATAGTGATAAATGCAGTGGTGGAGTCATAGCCGAGCGCCAGCGCCACCTGCTGCACCGCCATTCCACGCACCAGCAACTGCAACGCCAGAATCAACTGCAACTGATGCCGCCAGCGGCGAAAATTGAGCCCGGTTTCTTTGACCACCAGCCGCGCCAGATTGCGCTCACTCATGGCAAAACGGCTGGCCCACTGGCTGAGCGTCTGCCACTGCGCGGGCTCCGCCTCCATGGTCTCGACCATCAGGCGGATCTTCGGATGCCCCGATACCGGTAGCTGTAGCTGCTGCTCAGCCTGTTGCGGGAGCTCATCGAACAGTACCTGCGTCAGACGCTGATTTTGCGGCGTCTGTCGCGCATTACCAGGCCGTTGCGCGAGCGCCAGAATCAACTCGCGCACCAGCGGTGAAATTTTCAGGGAACAGCAGTGATCAGGCATCTGCGCCGCGCCGGGTTCGATAAACAGAAAACAGAGCTGCGCCTGCGGCGTCGCCCGATTGCTGTGCGGCATACCGCCGGGGATCCATACCGCAAACTGTGGCGGCACCATCCAGCGCGCGTTTTCCACCTCACAGGTGATCGCGCCGTGCAACGCCAGAATCAGTTGCCCTTTACGATGCTGATGCTGTGGGATGTACTGCTCATCGGGTGCAACCTGAACGCTGAATGCCACTGCCGCATCATGATGACCGTCGGGGTGATAACCATCGAGACCAAGGCCCAACATAATTTTGTCCGAATTTAGCGATAATTTGTCATTTTAGCTTGATTTCATCCTGTACTAAACAGGGTATCGTCTTCCTCCCATCGTTTTATTGAGAATGCTATGCGTACTGTTTCACCTTCTGCCACCCGCCACACCTGGCTTTTGATTGCGGGCATCTTACTGATCGCCTCGACGCTACGCGTCACCTTTACCGGAGCCGCGCCACTGCTTGACGCTATTCGCGCGCAATACAGCTTAACCACTGCCCAAACCGGTTTGCTGACAACCCTTCCCCTGCTGGCTTTTGGGCTGGTCTCCCCACTGGCTGCGGGTATCGCGCAGCGGCTGGGCATTGAACGCAGCCTGTTAGTCGCCCTGCTACTCATTTGCAGCGGCATTGCGGTGCGCTCGTTACCGGCAGTGAGTCTGCTGTTCGTCGGCACGGCGATCATTGGTTGCGGAATTGCGTTGGGTAACGTACTGCTGCCGGGGTTAATCAAACGCGATTTTGCGGGCAACGTCGCCCGCATGACCGGCGCATATTCTGTCACCATGGGGGCCGCCGCCGCACTGGGCTCCGCCATGGTCGTGCCGCTGGCTCTGAACGGTTTCGGCTGGCGTGGCGCATTACTGGGGCTGATGATCTTTCCGCTCCTGGCGTTACTGCTGTGGTTACCGCAGTGGCGCGCGGCAAAAACCGCCACGCTGACCACCTCGCGTACCCTGAAAAGCCGCGGGATTTGGCGTTCATCGCTGGCGTGGCAGGTCACTCTCTTTTTGGGGATCAACTCACTGGTCTATTATGTCGTGATCGGCTGGCTGCCCGCTATTTTGATTGGGCAGGGCTACAGCGAAGCGCAGGCGGGTTCGCTGCACGGGCTGTTGCAGTTGGCGACCGCCGCACCGGGATTGGTGATTCCGCTGATCCTGCATCGGCTCAAAGATCAGCGTGGGATCGCCATCCTCGTCGCGCTAATGTGTGCCGTGAGTGCGGCGGGCTACTGGCTCTTCCCGGCGCAGGCCGTGGTCTGGACGCTCATTTTCGGCTTCGGTTCCGGGGCGACAATGATCCTCGGTCTGACCTTTATTGGCCTGCGCGCCAGCTCGGCACATCAGGCAGCGGCACTGTCCGGAATGGCGCAGTCTGTGGGTTATTTGCTGGCAGCCTGTGGGCCGCCGCTGATGGGAAAAATCCACGACGCCAGCGGTGACTGGCATATCCCGCTCTACGCCGTGGCGGTCATTTCACTGGTGATGGCGCTGTTTGGCGCACTCGCCGGACGCGACCGGGAAATTCACTAAGCGTTTAATTGGCCGCTGTGTACAGGAAAGCCTGTACCAGCGGCGCAGGGCGACCTTCCAGTGCATTGCGTTCATGCTGGAATAGGGTCGCCACAAAAAACGGATGCGTCACCAGTTCAACGGCGCGAATCTCCCCTTCTTCATCCCAGCCGGTCACCCGCAGCGGCTGATCCTGTAACGCCGCCGCGAATTCCGCTGAAATCCCGTAGTTACAGTGGTATCCCTCTGTAATTTCATCGCGCCCGTACGCGCGCGCAATCAGCGTGTTGGCGCGCAGTTCGACAGTGTCGGTTTTTTCCACCAGCGAGCAGGTCAGTGGCGCAATCACCATGCGGCCTTCGCTGTCGGTCTCGGCGTGAGCTGCATCGTTCCATCCCATGACATTACGCGCGTATTCAATCATCGCATGCTGGAAACCACCACAGGTGCCCAGGAATGGCAGGCTGTTTTCGCGCGCGTAACGAATCGCCAAAAATGCGCCTTCACTGTTTTTATACGGACTGGCCGGTACCACCCAGATGGCGTCGAAATCGGTTAAATCATCGATGCTGTGGATATCTGAAGTCGCGAGCCAGTGGTAGTCCACGGGAATATCCAGCACCGCTGCCGCGTCATCGATCGCCAGCGGAATCGCCTGATGGGCTGTCACGTCTGGGTTATAGTCGCCAACCAGGGCAATGCGAAGGGAATTTTTGACAGCAGGGTTTTCCATGAGTGGTCCTTATACGTAACAATTTTTCGAACAACATGATGCGCGTAATCCTGGTGGAGTCGCCCTTGAATAGCAATACCCGGGAGGGGGTGGTATTGTGGAAAGTCTATCATCTGGATGAGCGTAAAGGAGGCAGGAGATGATCCAGTGTAAACGCGTTTATGACGCAGCAACACCCGAAGATGGTTATCGCGTGCTCGTCGACCGGCTATGGCCACGCGGCATCAAAAAGGAAAACCTTGTCTACGATGACTGGTGTAAAGTGCTCACGCCCTCCGCCGAACTGCGTAAGGCGTATCACAGCGAGGTGATCGATTTTGCGACCTTCTGCCAGCACTACCGCGATGAACTGAATCAGCATCGCGAGGAAGGCATTCGTCTGCAAGGTATCGCCAATACCCAGGGCCTTACGCTACTTTATGCCGCGACCAATACCACACAAAACCATGCGCGCGTGTTAGCCGACTGGTTGAGCAAACTGTAAAGCGCCTCAATGCTACGCCTGGCGGCGTAGCATTATGCAAGACTGAGCGTTTTTTCCGCTTCGGGCAACGCATCCGGCGTAAGCGGCAAAAGATACTCGCTGCGCACAAACGCGAATCCGTATTGCCCATCTGCCGCCCGCACATCACCGGTAACCAGCCATAACGCGCGGGGTGATTGCGCAGGCATTTGCGTCATCACGCCATTCACCGGATTTAAAATACGCTCTCCCGGCGCGCAAAGCGCAAACAGCTCAACGGCTTTACCAATATTCGCGCGACCTGCTGGGGTACGCGCGGCAATAATCAGGGCAGTGCTACCCGGTTTATGCAAAAACATGCTCTCGTTCTACTCACGTTCTTCGGTTAAGAATTATCCGAAACGAAGTTTACTCAAGAGCCGCGATATTGTCACGATTTCTGCGGATGATCGCGCCGCCAGAGCGCCCACTCATCTATACGCTCGCCACCCGGCAATAGGCAAAGATTGCTCTCTCCCTGCGCACTCTTTTGCGCAATCAATTTACCGCCCTTTTCCACGCAGTACACCGACGCCGGGTTAGCCATACCTATCTGTTTTGGCGGCGGTGGCGCATCGGGTTGTTGTTGTGCGCATCCGACAAGAAGTAGTGCGGCACCGATCAGAATCTGTTTCGACATGCTTTTTCCTTTTAGATGAGGTTTCACTTTAAACTCCATGATTTCTCCATTTTAACTGCACTTTTGCCGAATAAAGTACTCCCCGTTCTCGAACTGACCAGAGAACAGATCATTCCATAATCAATGAGTTTTTGCCCCATCTCCCCCGATGGGGCTTTTTTTTGTCCTCAAAGCCTTATTTTCCTGCGCCAGAATGTATAAAATTTGATATATCCAGGCTGTATTCTTATTACGCAGTCAGAAAATTCTTACCAACGTACCGCAATCTCCACCGCTGTACGGGAGCTTTTTTCATGTCCGACAACATTCTTGCCCGGGTATCACATACCCTTGCCACAGAACAATCACTGGAGTGTCTGGTTCGCCAGTTGCTCGAAATGCTTGAGCTGGTCACCAATATGGAGTCAACGTATCTGACTAAAATCGATACGGAAGCCCAGCTGCAACATATTGTTTATGCGCGCAATAGCGGTGAAATGACCATCCCGGAAAACGCCTCCGTTCCCTGGGAAGGGTCGTTATGCAAACGGGCGATGGATGAGAACTTTTTCTTTTGTAATGACGTCGATGTCCACTGGGCCGATTGTGAGCGTGCGCGCGAGCTTGGTATCACCACCTTTCTCAGTACCCCGGTGCATCTGGCGGATGGTTCACTGTATGGAACGCTGTGCGCCTCCAGTAAGCAAACCATGCCCTTTAGCCTTAACGGTGAGCAGGTTCTTCAGCTGTTCGCCAGTATTATTGCTCGTTATATTGAGAAAGAGTCACTGGTAAATCAACTGCGTGCGGCGAATGCGGCGCTGATATACCACTCCTACACCGATGCGCTTACGGGTTTGCCGAATCGCCGGGCGATATTTGAGAATCTGGAGACCCTGTTCTCTCATGCCCGAAAAGTGGGTTGCCATATTACATTAGCCTATATCGACCTCGATGACTTTAAGGCAATCAATGATCGCTACGGACATCACTGTGGCGATCAGTTCTTACAGCAGATTGGGCAACGGCTTTTAGACTTCAAAACGGAAGATGGCCTTGTAGGCCGCCTGGGTGGCGATGAATTTCTGGCTGCGGTACTCTGTACCTCAACGCATAAACCAACGCAGTTTGTCACTTCGTTGCGCGAGCAGCTCAGTGGGGATTATTTATTAGCAGAAACCACCTTCCACTATCCGGGAACCAGTATCGGCGTGATTGATATTGACCCTAACACAACGGATATTGAAAGCGCTATGCGAGACGCTGATGGAGCGATGTATCTGGATAAACAAATGCGCCGTCAGGTGTATTCGCCATGGTATAACGGTTAAGATTCACCCTACGCAATATGAATAAATAACATTCAGGATAAAATAATGAGGCTTGGTATCGCTTTTCCTATCGTCATCTTTATAGTGGCGGTCATTTTTCTGGGCTGGTTCTTTATCGGCGGTTACGCACTCCCGGACGGTGTAAGATGAGAAAAACAACCATCATTATGTTGATTGTTGCAATTGTTGCCGTCGCCGGGACTCAACTGGGCTGGTGGTAATCCGCATAAAGGCCGGTTCACCGGCCTGATGACGCCTTTTCGCCCTTCTTCATGCGATACATGTCGGCATCCGCCTGCTGGATTGCGTTATCCAGATTATCTGCATCTGTCGACATTCCCCATGATACGGATAACGGCACCCTTTCGCCCTTGACCGTAAAAGCATGCTGCGTTATCTGCAAAGCAATACGTTCAGCGATATAGCGCGCCTCCTCTTTGCTCGCGCTGGCCAGCAGGATGACAAACTCATCACCGCCAGTACGGATCACCAGATCATGAACGGCCCGTACATTATCCAACATACATTGCGCGATAACCTTTAGCGCGCGGTCGCCCACGCTATGGCCCCAGGCATCGTTTATCGCTTTAAACTTGTTGCAATCAAAGAGGAGCACTGTTGTATAACGTAATTCATGCTTCTGAATGAGTTCCAGGATATTACGCGTGTAACTACCGGTAAGCGCATCAGAATAGAATCGATTGTCACCTTTATTTAACCGACGGCGAATAACAAAGAACAGTAATATAAAGAGTAACGGCGTCAGCAGAACAGCAGTGGAAGCCATCGGATCATGCAAAATGTATAAATAAAGCGGTAGTGCATAGCGGAATTCATAACGCTCGGAGAGATCGTAAACCTGGTAAACCGTTGGCCAGTCGCAGTTATCTGTCAAGCAAAGATGACTACCGTCCTGCCGGTTAACAAATTTCAGCATCAGCTCAGAGGGGACGTTATTTTTGAACGACTCGCGTAAGGCGCGCTGTAACTCTGGCTTCGAAAAATCGTACAGTAAATAACCGACTATATGATTACTCACCTGCCCTGCAGAAAGATCGTAGATATAACTTACCAGGCTGTAGGCTTTTTCGCCGGTTATTTTATCCGTATAAAAATTGGTCGAACTCCGCGCTTTTTTACGAGAATCTTTGAGTAATAAGCGGTCATAAAACGATTCAGGAATCTGGAAAAAGGCGGCAGGATTACGCGCCATTTGAGACGTATCAAAGGAAAAACGAACCGAGTCTTTACTGGTAAACCAATAAAACCAGTGCGCATCATGCGCCACAATATAACGATGGGTATCATAATGCCCAGGATTCAGCGTGTTCATTCTGGCACGCACAAACTCACCTGCGGCAAACATACAGCGCGCTTCTTTGCTCTGCGTTCTGGATATCAGCGTACCGTACCCCGGATTGATAACCGACCGGTCAGCATTGATACCCCATTCGTCACGATTACGTGGACGAAAATCACTCAAGTTACCGCACAGGTTATTACTTTTTAGCTGCTGATAGCGCACACCTGCGGCATCGGCAATTAATTCATTATCATTGAAGATGGCCAGCATATTGCTTTCCAGCGCATTAATGCCGTCATTGACCTGAGTAATCGCACGCTGATACATAAAAAAGAGATACAGGAAAATTAACAGGCCTGTGACCCCTGCGGCCACCAGCAACGCCTGCTTCTTTCGTAAGCTGTCCTGAACACGTCTCACATGCGCACCATCATAAAAGTCATCCTTTTAAACGTAACACACTTTGTGTTTTTAGCGTGTCCAGAAAGAACCTATCAGAAAAATAGGCTATTCATGCATTAAATGCATGGTTATTAACAAATTATTGTACAACTGGATACTTTATGTGCATGAGAATTAAGCGCAAAGATGGAGTAGATCGTGAGGAATACGGAGTAATCTTATCTACTAATGCATGGGCTTTTATAACAATCGTCTCAGCTGAATCGCATAGACTATTTACAGCGACAGCGTGTTACTGGAGACACTTATAATGAAAAAATTGCTCGCATTCTCTTTATTAATTGTATTGAGCAGCACACTCAGCGGATGCATCATCGATCACGATCATCACCATCGTGGCGGACATCACCACTCACACCATCGTTGATAGCAAGGAAAATTCAGGCGAGCAGTGCTCGCCTGATCTATTTAACTGTGACTCTCTTTGGGGCCCAGGAAAATAAACCCGAATGGAATTGATCCCAGTACGGTGAAAATGCAGCTGTAGACCATGACCATCGCGCCCTGTAAAAAGAACATGCCCGTTGTCCACTCTGAATAAGGCAGGTTGTACTCACGCACCACACCGCCAAACGTTGCCCGCCCCACGACAAACAACGCAATCACAAATATTGTACAGGCACACAGCAGAAATTTTTTGCCGTTCCTTGTCCGCAATTTTTCCAGCACCATACTCAACGCTCCCCTTCATGGCGATATATTACGCTGTAGTTGTAACATTTATGTGCCGATAAATGAATTTTTTTGTGAATTTGCAGTAATCTACCCCTTTTAAAGTAGTATTTAAAATGCACTTTTTGATAAATTTTCACCTGCACTTCGTGCTCTAATAACCCGTAACAAAACAGGGGGAAACATGTTACGGATTCCGCAAAGTTGTGTTCATACGCGTTCTACGCCGTTCTGGAACAAAGAGACGGCACCCGCCGGAATTTTCCAGCGTCATCTCGATAAAGGTACGCGCCAGGGTGTCTACCCTCGTCTGTCAGTACATAAAGGGGCGGTGAAATACCTGGGCTATGCTGATGAGACGATTGAACAGCCTGAAGCCGAGCTACTGATTGAAGCGGGTCACTTTGGCGTGTTCCCTCCTGAGAAATGGCATCGGATAGAACTGATGACCGAAGATACTGTTTTTCAAATTGATTTTTTCGTGGAAGCTGATGTTTTGCGATCCCTTTAAGCTCACAAGGCGACGAGTAAGGAGCCCATTATGCTGCGTATTCCTGAAAATTTTGTTCATTCCCGTTCAACACCGTTCTGGAATAAAGACACCGCGCCAAAAGCGCTGTTCACTCACCACAACACCAAAGCACATGTTTATGGCCGCCTGTCGGTAATGCAGGGCGCGGTACGCTACTTTGGTTTTCCTGACGCCGAGGCCACTGAGCCTGACGTCGATATCGTCATTGAGGCCGGTTCCTTCGGTATTTCGCCGCCGCAAAAATGGCACCGAATCGAGCTGCTGACCGACGACACTTATTTCAATATCGACTTCTTTGCCGACCCGGATGTCAAACTTGAAGGCGCAGGCCTGGGCAAAGTGGTTAATTCGCATAAGGAGTAAACATCATGGGTAAAGCAACCTATACGGTGACCGTCACGAACAACAGCAACGGCGTTTCAGTAGATTATGAAACCGATAAACCGATGGAGCTGCTGATACCTGATGTTGCTGCCGATGTGGTAAAAGATCTGATCAACACCGTGCGAGCATACGATACCGAGAATGAACACGACGTGTGTGGCTGGTAACGTATCCGGCGGAAGAGACAGCGGGAGCCAACAGGCTCCCGTTTTTAATTACTTCAGCGCAATCCGCGCCACGCTATCCGGGCCTTTAGTGGTGCTGTCATCATTGAAGTCTTGCTTCAGAGTGACATACAGCGTTTGACCGTCCGGCGTCAACAGCAGGCTGTTCGGGCGTGCGTCAAACGACCAACTTTTCTTCACCGCATAGGTGGTGGCATCCAGTTGCAACACTTTCTTCGATTCACGCTGGCTGATAAAGATCTCATTGCGTTTCGCGTCAAACTTGATGCCCAGCGCATCACCTTCAAGACGTTTAATCACGCGTCCAGTGCGCTCATCAAACACCAGCGTGGTTTTCGCTTTTGAGTCATCGGTCACGAACAGGCGCCCCGTTTGTGGATCTGTCGCCATATTCAGGAACAGGTAGCTTTTGCCATCGCCTGCGGTCAGGCGTTTTTCAATACGGTAGTTTTTCGGGTTAATCACCAGAATTTCACCGCCGCCGTTGGCCGCGTAAATACGATCGGTGGTAGGCGAGTAGATAAGTCCGGTCACCCATTTTCCGGCATTTTTGATGCGGGTTTTCAGGGTCATGGTTTTGGCATCCACCACCCAAATCAGGCCGGGATCTGCCACCCCGCCGATAAACAACAGTCCGTCGTGCCACAGGATTTCACGCGCGCCAACCGGGTCGCCGTCCGGGCCTTTTTCGCTAAATTTCACCCGTTGCAGAATCTTGCCGGTTTTGGCATCCACTTTCGATACGGCACCATCAAGGGAGTTGGTGGTGTAGAAGACGCTACCATCCGGCTCGCTCGCCATGCCAAAGTTTTTATAATCAGTATGCGTTTCGCCGGTAGTGGCAAGGGTTGCCGGGTCCAGACGATACAACACGCCACCGTTAATATCTTTAAAACCCTGTGCGCTGGCGACATAAAGCGCCTTTTCCGTCGGCGCGTAATTCATCTCATAGAGTCCATTCGCTAATACACGCTGAGTAACATCACTGCTGACAGCAAGCGGTTGCGTTTTGGATTCTACCGGCAGGTTCTTCGCCGCCTGAGACTGACATGCTGAAAGCCCCAGCGCAGCAGCAATCACAAAAGCCACCGTAACGTGACGGCGCGTAAGCACTAATTTCATTCTGTACTCCATTCGATGGATAAAGGTTCCCGTAAAGGCAACCATTAGAGAATGAGAATCATACTTATTATCGCCACTTTGGCAAACGGTCCCTGCTCTGCTGTCATATCGCCTCACCCGCTCTTTGCGGCGGTTAATCACCTTTCTCTTCGTACAACGCCCGCCCCAGGCCTGTTGGCGAAAAACCCTTACAACACTGTGATAATTAAAGGATTTACATTAACTTACATTTTAGATGAGATCATTTCTCAATTATGTAAAGCAAATGATTATCATTGCCATTCGCTCATCAAGGGCGATGGTTACAGTGGCAGGTTTTTCTATAACAAACACAACATATGAGAACGTACAATGGGTTGTTTTGACAGGGTTCCCCGTTCCGCACAGAGATCTTCAGCAAAGGCATCACGCTTTCTTTTTACAAGCCTGGCGGCGATGATTCATCTCGCCCTCGCCTCTGGCTCGGCTGTCGCTGCGGAAAATACCGATACGCAGGATGTCATGGTGGTTGATGGTGCAGCGACGGATGCGGTAGACGGGATACAGGATGAGCACGACTACAGTGTAAAAACGACGCGTGCGGGCACCAAAATGCTGCTCACCCCACGGGATGTGCCACAGTCGGTAAGCGTCATTACCGAACAACGCATGCAGGACCAAAACCTCGAAACCGTCGGCGATGTGCTGGCGAATACCACGGGGATCTCCGCCAATATTTTTGACAGTGAACGCTCCAGCTATTTTTCCCGTGGTTTTTACATCAACAACTATACCTTTGATGATATTCCCACCTCCGTCAGCGATGAGTGGAACTTTGGCGACGCGGGTGACGACACCGCTATTTATGATCGAATTGAAGTGGTGCGCGGCGCAACCGGGTTGATGACCGGCGCAGGCAACCCGGCGGCCTCGGTCAATATGGTGCGCAAACGCGCCAATAGCCGTGAATTCATGGGCAACGTCGGTGTCACTTATGGCAGTTGGAATAAACAGCGCTATGTTGCCGATCTCTCAGCCCCGCTGAATGATACGGGCTCCGTGCGCGGCAGAATCATCGCCGGATATCAGGATCAGGACAGCTGGCTGGACCGTTATCATAAACGCAAAAAATTCTTCTACGGCGTGGTGGATGCTGACATCACTGACAACACGACCGTTTCGCTGGGCTATGATTATCAGCAAAGCACTACCCGCAATCCAACCTGGGGCGGGCTGCCAACCTGGTACCGTAATGGCGTAAAAACCCATTACGATCGCAGTACTAACCCTTCAGCAGACTGGGCGCACTATTATCTTGAATCACGCAAAGTTTTCGCCGACCTGACCCGCGAATTTGATAATGGCTGGAGCCTGCGGGTGAATGGTACGCATGCGGAAGCCTCGTTTGACTCGAAACTGCTCTACTCTTTCGGCTTCCCGGATCAATCCACCGGGGAAGGCCTGTCCGGTTATGGCAGTCTCGATCGAGGCAAGCGGAAACTCGATTCCGTGGATACCTACACCACCGGCCCCTTCATGCTGCTGGGACGCCAGCACGAGCTGGTGGCGGGCATGAGCTACAGCCGACAGACCAACCGCTATTACAGCGCCGGGGCGGATATTGATGCAGCAGACATTGGCGTGTTTGATAACAACTGGAACGGCAGCCTCACGGAGCCCGCGTGGAGCGACTGGACGCTAACGTCCGATGACATCGTACGGCAAAAATCTGCTTACACTGCGGCGCGTTTCTCGCTGGCCGACCCGGTCTCCTTGATTGTGGGCGCGCGCTACACCCAGTGGAGCACCCACGGCTCGAGCGGGGATATGAGCAAAAACAACATCACGCCGTATGCCGGGCTGGTCTATGACATCAATGAAATCTGGTCGGCGTATGCCAGTTATACCTCCATCTTCCAGCCGCAGACCTACCGCGACCAGAAAGGCAGTTACCTCTCGCCGGTCACCGGAAAAAGTTACGAAACGGGCCTGAAATCCGCCTGGCTGGACGGTCGGTTAACCGCGACGGTTGCCGTGTTCCGCATTGAGCAGGATAACGTAGGCCAGGCCGATGGCGATAATCACGTCAACGGCAGCAGCGAGCAGGCCTACTACGCAGCAAAAGGCGCGGTCAGCAAGGGCGCGGAGTTTGAGCTGAACGGTGCAGTGACCGATAACCTGCAAATGACCTTTGGCGCCACGCGCTACGTCGCACGCGATTCCACAGGGCGCTTCAACAGCAATATGCCTCAGACGCAGTTTAAGCTCTTCAGCCGTTACCAGTTACCGATGCTGCGCGACCTGACCGTGGGCGGCGGCCTCACCTGGCAGAATCGAACGTATCAGGATGCCAGTGGACCGGATGGTGAAACCGCCCGCGTCCATCAGGGCAGTTATCCATTGGCGAATCTGTTTGCCCGCTACCAGGTCACGAAACAGCTGGCGGTGCAGGCGAATATCGAAAACCTCTTCGACCGCGAATACTATTCCTGGGCCAGTGATTACGTGGTGTATGGCGAACCGCGTAACTATTCAGTGAACGTCTCCTGGGCATTCTGACCGACACACGCAGAGGATATCCTCTGCGTTTTTCCCTTTCCCCCCTCCGCTTTCAGACTGATTAACCGCGCATTAACTGGATCTTAGCGCGATGTTATTCCAGGCTTGAAAGCATGAAACATACCACTGCACTGGGCATAACCGGTTTTTCGCTTATCGCTGTAACCTACGGGATGGCGAGATTTTCGTGGGGATTGATGATGCCGGAAGTGGTGAAAGAGGTGCCGTTTAGCCCGCAAATCGCCGGGATTATCGCCGCCTGTAGCTACCTGGCCTACTGCCTGGCGATCGTTTGTGCACCGTTTCTGGTCTCGCGTTTCGGCCCACGGATGCCGGCGCTGACTGCTGCACTGGCGGCAGCGCTTGGGCTCATTTTGCTGGCGCTGGCGCACTCCCCTTTCATGCTCGCCGTTGGGCTTTTTATCGCAGGCACTAGCGCAGGGTTATCTTCTCCGGCGCTGGCAGAAGCTGTTTCACAGCGAATTTCTGCGCCCCACCAGCCACAGGTGAATACCGTCATCAATGCGGGTACCGGCGCGGGAATTATTATCAGCGTTCCCATAGTAATGGCGATGCCCGGTGGTTGGCGAATGGCATGTGTGTCCTTTGCCGCACTGGCAGCACTGTGTCTGGCAATGGCTTATCGTCACCTTCCTGACCGACCACATGCAAAATCAGCGCATCTCCCCTTCAGCCTATGTGAATTGCTTTCTCCCGCGATGTTACGCTTATCCATCATCGCCCTGATAAGCGGGGCTGCGAGCGCAGCCTGGTGGAGTTTTGGCCCGGATATTATGCAAAATCAGCTTAATATCGGGGAACAACGGCGAAACTTTTTGTGGGTGATAAGCGGAGTGGCGGGGATCCTGGCCATCTTTACCGGCGTATTATCACGTCACATCTCCTGGCAACAGATTTATCGCCTTGCGCAACTATTTATGGCTTTTTCATTACTTTTTCTGGCTTTCAGCCAAAAATATTCCGGGTGGTTGATCGCATGCGTAACATTATCTGGGGCAGGCTACATTACACTTTCTGGCGTATTGTTAGTCTATGCTGCGGGTGCGCTAAACGCGACTCCAGCAGTTGGCGTCAGCCTACTATTTTTTATGCTCGCTGCAGGACAGGCATTTGGATCCTCGCTTTTCGGGCTCCTGTATAGCGGCATGGGCATTTTTCCATCGCTGCTGATATTTTCGGCGTTTTCAATATTAATGTTCTTTATACAGCCAGAGACGAAGTAGTAACTGAGGTAGAAAGAGGATTAATCCAGGGCAGAGGGGATCTTACGATCCCCGAATCATTACGTATTGACATGATGAAGAATGATTGAACGACTTAGACACGCGTGGCACGCGCAGGAATTATTTCTGGCGTGCGCATATGTGGAAATGAAGTGGGTACGGGCCGCATTTCGCTCTGTTTGGTGGTAATATAAATCATGTTATCTGGGATATTTTTATTAACAAACGACATCGCCCCAATAATAACATTATCACCCACCGTAATCGGGCCGATAAGGCAAGAGTTGGCACCAATATCAACATTGTTGCCGATAGTAATATAATCACTATCGGTCATTCCCTGCACACCACCAATGGTTGTGTTTTGCCGAATAGTGAAATTTGCGCCAATTCTGGCTCTATTGGAAATAACGACCCCCGTGTGATGAGGCATATGCAGGCAAGGGCCAATCTCGGCCTCAAGCGCAACATCGCAGGCAAACTTATCCTTAAGTCGCGCCGAAATTCTTGATGCGACTTCTTTTTGACGCTTCGAACCGTGCCGATTCATTTCACTAGCCAGACGCCACCAGAATAGAAAATTACGTCGCCGGTTTCTTTTATTACGTAATAGACGTCTCCAGGAAAATTTTTCTTTGCGTACAACTTCTATACGCCAGAACTCCATAAGATCATGAGATTTACTTGAAAAAACAAATGAGATACAAAATAAAATATTAATATAAGACTCCTTTTGTGATTCAAGTCACAAATTAGGAATAAGCTTCACTTTGGTAGAGGTAAATGTAACACAAATCCTTTTGTGTACATACCGTAGGTTAGGCATAAATAATTCAAAATATGTTATGAGTATATTAAAGTTTATAACTTCTTGATAATATAAAAGGAGCCTTTCGGCTCCTTTTGTTATCACGAACCAGGAAGCATTACATATTCGCGATAATCGCGTCACCAAACTCTGAACATTTCAGCAGCTTAGCGCCTTCCATCAGACGTTCGAAGTCATAAGTCACGGTCTTGTTAGCAATCGCGCCTTCCATGCCTTTAACAATCAGGTCAGCCGCTTCGAACCATTCCATATGACGCAGCATCATTTCTGCGGACAGAATAATGGAGCCTGGGTTGACTTTATCCTGGCCTGCGTATTTCGGTGCAGTACCGTGGGTTGCTTCGAACAGAGCACATTCGTCGCCGATGTTCGCGCCCGGAGCAATACCGATACCGCCAACCTGCGCTGCCAGGGCGTCAGAAATGTAGTCACCGTTCAGGTTCATACAGGCAATCACGTCGTACTCAGCCGGACGCAGCAGGATCTGCTGCAGGAAAGCATCCGCGATAACGTCTTTCACAACGATCTCTTTACCCGTTTTCGGGTTTTTGATTTTCAGCCACGGGCCGCCGTCGATCAGTTCGCCACCGAACTCTTCGCGAGCCAACTGGTAGCCCCAGTCTTTGAACGCCCCTTCGGTGAACTTCATGATGTTGCCTTTGTGAACCAGGGTCACAGAGTCACGGTCGTTGGCAATTGCGTATTCGATAGCGGCGCGAACCAGGCGTTTGGTGCCTTCTTCGGAGCACGGCTTGATACCGATACCGCAATGTTCCGGGAAGCGAATTTTCTTCACGCCCATCTCTTCGCGCAAGAATTTGATCACTTTTTCTGCATCAGCAGAGTCCGCTTTCCACTCGATACCCGCGTAGATATCTTCTGAGTTTTCACGGAAGATAACCATGTCGGTCAGTTCAGGGTGTTTCACCGGGCTTGGAGTGCCCTGGTAGTAACGTACCGGGCGCAGGCAAACGTAGAGGTCCAGTTCCTGACGCAGGGCAACGTTCAGAGAACGGATACCGCCGCCAACGGGTGTGGTCAACGGGCCTTTGATGGCAACGCGATATTCGCGAACCAGATCCAGCGTTTCAGCTGGCAGCCAGACATCCTGGCCATAAACCTGAGTGGATTTCTCGCCGGTGTAGATTTCCATCCAGGAAATTTTACGCTCACCTTTGTAGGCTTTCTCAACTGCGGCATTCACAACTTTGATCATCGGTGGGGTTACATCAACACCGATGCCGTCGCCTTCAATGAATGGGATAATCGGATTGTGCGGCACGTTCAGCTTGCCGTCTTTCAGGGTGATTTTTTGACCTTCTGCCGGAACAACTACTTTGCTTTCCATTCACCTCTCCTTCGAGCGCTTCTGGTGTGCTCGTCATCCTTTACGCCACAGGTTCTCGCTGTTTACTACATACCGGTTAAACCCCGGGAATGCACTGTCTTACCGCCTTCCTGCAACACAAAGAGTTAGAGCATTTTTGTTAATGATTTGTAATGATCGTGTCAATACTACCTTATTGTTCGGCGCCATGAAAGACACTCGTTATTAGGCTATAATGCGCGAATACATAACATCTGAAAATACCATGCAGAAAACTTCTTTTAGAAATCACCCGGTTAAGCGATTCAGCTCAAAACAAGCTGCCAAACAACGCAAAGATAACCCGCCAAAACGCGTAGTTTTGTTCAATAAACCCTACGATGTTTTGCCACAATTTACTGACGAAGCAGGCCGCAGCACGCTGAAAGATTTTATTCCGGTGCAGGGCGTTTACGCCGCCGGACGTCTCGATCGCGATAGCGAAGGCCTTTTAGTGCTCACCAACGACGGCGTGCTGCAGGCACGCTTGACGCAACCGGGCAAGCGCACCGGAAAAATTTACTATGTGCAGGTTGAAGGTGAACCGAGCGAGGCATCGCTGGCGGCTCTGCGCACGGGTGTGACGCTCAACGATGGCCCCACACTGCCCGCAGGTATTGAAGTGGTCAATGAACCCGAATGGCTGTGGCCGCGTAATCCGCCGATTCGCGAGCGTAAATCAATCCCCACCACCTGGCTGAAAGTCACGCTGTACGAAGGCCGCAACCGTCAGGTACGCCGCATGACGGCTCATGTCGGCCACCCTACTTTGCGTCTGATTCGCTACGCGATGGGTGATTATCGTTTGGATGGGCTGGCAAACGGCGAATGGCGTGACGCCGAATAAAAAGGAGAGAACATGTTCAAACCTCATGTGACCGTCGCGTGCATTGTGCATGCCAAAGAGAAATTTCTGGTTGTTGAAGAGTCCATCAACGGTAAAGCATTATGGAATCAACCCGCGGGACACCTTGAAGCTGATGAAACATTAGTCCAGGCCGCTGAGCGTGAACTGTGGGAAGAAACCGGGATTCGCGCCACGCCGCAGCACTTTATCCGTATGCACCAGTGGATAGCGCCCGATAAAACGCCGTTCCTGCGTTTTTTGTTTCTGATTGAGCTGGAGGATATTTGTCCGACCGAACCGCACGACAGTGACATTGATCGCTGCCTGTGGGTCAGTGCCGAGGAAATTCTTAATGCCCCTCACCTGCGTTCAAAGCTGGTCGCGGAAAGCATTCATGCCTACCAGAGCGGCGAGCGTTATCCTCTCTCGCTTATCGGCGCATTTAACTGGCCGTTTACAGAGGGTGTCAAGTAAGGGGCTGCGTGCTAGAATATGCCGCCTTGAAGTTCAATGTCGTGAGTATTCCAATGTCAGAAAGCCAGAAAAAAGTGATCGTCGGCATGTCCGGCGGTGTTGATTCCTCCGTCTCAGCCTACCTGTTGCAACAACAAGGTTATAAGGTTGAGGGCCTGTTCATGAAGAACTGGGAGGAAGACGACGGCGAGGAATATTGTACTGCCGCCGCCGATCTTGCCGATGCGCAAGCGGTCTGCGATAAGCTCGGCATTGAGCTGCACACCGTTAACTTTGCTGCTGAATACTGGGACAACGTATTTGAGCTCTTCCTGGAAGAGTACAAAGCGGGCCGCACGCCAAATCCGGATATCCTGTGCAACAAAGAGATCAAATTCAAAGCCTTCCTTGAATTCGCCGCAGAGGATTTAGGTGCTGATTACATCGCCACCGGCCACTATGTGCGCCGTAAAGATGTGGACGGCAAAAGCCAACTGCTACGCGGGCTGGACGGCAATAAAGATCAGAGCTACTTCCTTTACACACTCGGCCACGAACAGATTGCCCAAAGCCTCTTCCCGGTTGGCGAGCTGGAAAAACCGCAGGTGCGTAAAATCGCGGAAGAGCTGGATCTCATCACCGCGAAGAAAAAAGACTCTACCGGTATTTGTTTCATCGGTGAGCGTAAATTCCGTGAGTTCTTAGGTCGCTACCTCCCCGCTCAGCCGGGTAAAATCGTCACGGTTGATGGCGAAGAGATTGGCGAACACCAGGGGTTGATGTATCACACCCTGGGCCAGCGTAAAGGCCTTGGCATTGGCGGAACCAAAGAAGGGACAGAAGATCCGTGGTACGTTGTCGATAAAGATGTCGAAAACAATATTTTGGTCGTAGCCCAGGGCCACGATCATCCACGCCTGATGTCAGTGGGATTAATTGCCCAGCAACTGCATTGGGTCGATCGCGAACCGGTTAAGGGTACGTTCCGCTGTACGGTCAAAACACGTTACCGCCAAACGGATATTCCCTGCACCGTCACTGCACTGGATGAAGAGCGCATTGAAGTGCGTTTTGATGAGCCCGTTGCCGCAGTCACGCCGGGCCAGTCCGCCGTGTTCTACAACGGCGAAGTATGCCTGGGCGGCGGCGTGATCGAACAGCGCATCCCGCTGCCGGCATAATAAACAGCAGTCGTCTCCCCAACGCCGGGGCACCAGACGCCCTGGCCGCGCTTAAGCGCGGGGAATCAACAAGGAGTTAGCGTGGCGAAGAACTATTACGACATCACTCTGGCGCTGGCGGGTATCTGCCAGTCCGCCAGCCTGGTGCAACAATTGGCCCATCAGGGTCACTGCGATGGCGACGCGCTGCACGTGTCGCTGAACAGCGTTATCGATCTGAACCCGGATTCTACCCTCGGCGTATTCGGTGGCAGTGAAGCGAATCTTCGTCTCGGTCTGGAAACACTGTTAGGCGTGCTGAATGCCAGCAGCCGTCAGGGACTCAATGCCGAGCTCACCCGCTATACTCTGAGTTTAATGGTGCTCGAGCGTAAACTGGCCTCCGCGAAAGGCGCGATGGATACACTCGGCAACCGCATCGCTGGCCTGCAGCGCCAGCTTGACCACTTTGATTTACAGTCTGAGACCCTGCTGAGCGCGATGGCCGGCATTTATGTTGATGTGATCAGCCCGCTTGGCCCGCGTATTCAGGTTACCGGCTCCCCTGCCGTACTGCAAAGCCCGCAGGTGCAGGCGAAAGTCCGCGCCTCGTTGCTGGCCGGCATCCGCTCCGCCGTGCTCTGGCACCAGGTTGGTGGTGGACGCCTGCAGCTCATGTTTTCCCGTAATCGCCTGACCACTCAGGCCAAACAAATTCTTGCTCATTTAACCCCGGAGTTATGATCTATGGAATTATCCTCACTGACCGCCGTTTCCCCTGTCGACGGCCGCTACGGCGATAAAGTCAGCGCGCTGCGCGGCATTTTCAGCGAATTCGGTTTGCTGAAATTCCGTGTGCAAGTTGAAGTGCGCTGGCTGCAAAAGCTGGCCGCACAGGCAGCGATCAAGGAAGTTCCTGCTTTTGCCGCAGACGCAAACGGTTTCCTCGATAAAATCGTTGCAGACTTCAATGAAGACGATGCCGCGCGCATCAAAACCATTGAGCGCACCACTAACCATGACGTGAAAGCGGTTGAGTATTTCCTGAAAGAAAAAGTGGCGGATGTCCCAGAACTGCATGCGGTTTCTGAGTTCATTCACTTCGCCTGTACCTCTGAAGACATCAACAACTTGTCTCACGCGCTGATGTTAAAAACGGCGCGCGATGAAGTGATCCTGCCCTACTGGCGCAAGCTTATCGACAGCATTAAAGACTTAGCGGTGCAGTATCGTGATATTCCGCTGCTGTCGCGCACTCACGGCCAGCCGGCGACACCGTCCACCATCGGTAAAGAGATGGCCAACGTGGCCTACCGCATGGAGCGTCAGTATCGCCAGCTTAACCAGGTCGAGATTCTGGGTAAAATCAATGGTGCAGTCGGTAACTATAACGCCCACATTGTGGCGTATCCGGAAGTTGACTGGCATCAGTTCAGCGAAGAGTTCGTGACGTCTCTGGGCATTCAGTGGAACCCGTACACCACGCAGATTGAACCGCACGACTACATCGCCGAACTGTTTGACTGCATGGCGCGCTTTAACACCATCCTTATCGATTTCGATCGTGATGTGTGGGGCTACATCGCCCTGAACCACTTCAAGCAGAAAACCATCGCCGGTGAAATTGGTTCTTCCACCATGCCGCACAAAGTTAATCCGATTGACTTCGAAAACTCCGAAGGCAATTTGGGCCTGTCAAACGCCGTGCTTCAGCACCTGGCGAGCAAACTGCCTGTCTCCCGCTGGCAGCGTGACCTGACGGATTCCACCGTGCTGCGTAACCTGGGTGTCGGTATTGGTTATGCGCTGATTGCTTACCAATCAACCCTGAAAGGTGTAAGTAAACTGGAAGTAAACCGTGACCGTCTGCTGGACGAACTGGATCACAACTGGGAAGTGCTTGCGGAGCCGATTCAAACGGTAATGCGTCGTTACGGTATTGAAAAACCGTACGAAAAACTGAAAGAGCTGACGCGCGGTAAGCGCGTTGATGCCGAAGGTATGAAACAGTTTATCGACGGTCTGGCCCTGCCGGAAGACGAAAAAGTTCGCCTGAAAGCAATGACGCCAGCGAATTATATTGGCCGCGCGATTCAGATGGTTGATGATCTGAAATAATATATGCCCCTCCTTCCAATCGGGAGGAGGGTTTCTCGCCAAATCGAGTTCTCTGAATATCTTATTTTTTCACCGCTAATATCCTACCCACGTCATCTATACTTCCACCACTGGCGGGAGCGTTAATGAATCAGTAAGACACTCCTGTATTTGGGGCGCGTTTTTCTCATCAGAGAATCACTATGTACAGAGTCATTCTTCCTTTTGTTGCTGCATTGCTCTTCTTCCTGAGCGGATCGTTCATTCTGAATTTACAAATTTGGTATTCTAACAAGAGTGAATATGTCGCGGCGGCCCAGTACGCGCTGAAAAATATCGATCAAATTCTGGAAGAGGCCAGCCAGGCTACGCAAACTGGATTGGCTGTAGCGCGCGCGCAATGCTCGCTGGAAGAACAATACCGACTTGCTACCGTCGCCACCCTCAAACCACACCTGAGAACAATTTTGCTCTTAAAGGAGGGCAAGATCTGGTGTACTTCTCTGCCGGGAAATCGTTTACTGCTCACCAACGTCACTGATTTGCCTGATAGCCCGCTCTTCCTTACCGCTTCCGGGCAAAACATTCACGACACCGCGTCAATGGTGTATCAAACCCGTACCGCAGACGTCACTATTCTGGTGACCGTAAGTGATTCACAGTTACGTACCGCTCTGTTTACCTCGCAACAAAATGTCGATCCACAATTAGTGATTGGGCCGAATGCGCTCGGACTCAGGGGCGACGTTCAGACATTTCACCCTGGCGGAACGGATACGGCGTTTATTAGCTCCGCTGCCTATCCTTTCGGGATTCAGTACCAATTGCCACCGTTATTTAGCCTGACGCGTATTTTCCACCAGGGAGGTGGAATGCTGCTCTTTATTTTCTTCATTTCCTGTATTGGTTTCTGGTTATTGAGGAAATATTCAGGCAATGTGGCGACGCCTGCGGATGCCCTAAGACAGGCTATTACCCTGGGGGAGATCGTTCCGTATTACCAACCCGTAGTCGATGGCAGAGACAACTCAATCCGAGGTATCGAAGTCCTCGCCCGCTGGAAACATCCCACCGCGGGGTTCATTTCTCCGGCAACGTTTATCCCGCTTGCGGAAAAAACCGGGTTGATCATCCCCCTGACCCAGTCCCTGATGCGGCAGGTGGTAGAACACATGAATTTAATCAGCACAAAACTTCCTGAAGGGTTTCATATCGGCATTAACGTTAGCGCCGCACATATCAATTCACCGGGGTTTGTTGAGGATTGTCTGAAGTACCAGTCTGGCTTTATTCATCAACATTTGACGCTGGTTCTGGAAGTGACGGAGCGAGAACCGTTATCTGTGGATGAGCAATTACTGAACAAACTTAACAGACTTCATACGCATCATTTTGCTATTGCGCTGGATGATTTTGGCACCGGTTATTCTGGTCTCTCCTATCTTCATGACCTAAAAATTGATTACATCAAAATCGACCAAAGTTTTGTCGGCAGAGTAAATGACGATGAAGACTCCACAAAACTTCTGGATTGCGTGCTTGAGCTGGCGCGTAAGCTTTCGTTAATTATCGTGGCCGAAGGGGTTGAAACACGTACGCAGTTGGACTACCTCAACCGCAACCATATCACGCTGCTGCAAGGCTACTATTTCTATAAACCCGTTAAGTTTGTCGAACTGGTAAAAATATTACTGACGAAGCCAAAAGCCCGAATAGAGCGCTACATGGAACCCTAAATAAGGGAATCAGGATAACGCACCTTTTCCTGCCCGATGTTTAGTTTTAGTATAACCAGGCAGGGTTAAACTATTAGCTTCAATAATGATATGGAGAAAAAACATGCGCGTACTCGTGGTAGAGGATAACGCCCTGTTACGTCACCATCTGAAGGTTCAGCTTCAGGAGCTGGGTCATCAGGTTGATGCAGCGGAAGACGCAAAGGAAGCGGATTACTATTTGGGCGAGCATCTGCCGGATATCGCTATTGTCGACCTCGGGTTGCCGGATGAAGACGGTCTTTCTCTGATACGCCGCTGGCGCAGTCACGATATCTCGTTACCGGTTCTGGTACTGACCGCTCGCGAAGGCTGGCAGGATAAAGTCGAAGTGCTGAGCGCCGGGGCGGATGACTACGTCACCAAACCGTTCCATATTGAAGAAGTGGCTGCGCGCATGCAGGCGCTGATGCGCCGTAACAGCGGTCACGCATCGCAGGTGATCTCCTTGCCGCCGTTCCAGGTGGATCTCTCACGTCGTGAACTGTCGATTAACGATGAAGTGATCAAGCTAACGGCATTCGAATACACCATTATTGAGACGCTAATCCGCAATAACGGTAAAGTCGTCAGTAAAGATTCCCTGATGCTTCAGCTCTACCCTGACGCAGAACTGCGTGAGAGCCACACCATTGATGTACTGATGGGGCGTCTGCGCAAAAAAATTCAGGCGCAATATCCGCATGACGTAATCAACACTGTTCGGGGACAGGGCTATCTGTTCGAACTGCGCGGATGAATAAGCTATTGCGGCATATGCTGCCCCTCTCGCTGCGGGTTCGCTTCTTGCTGGCGACCGCAGCCGTGGTAATGGTGCTTTCTCTTGCTTACGGTATGGTCGCCCTGGTGGGCTACAGCGTCAGCTTCGACAAAACCACTTTTCGTCTGCTGCGCGGCGAAAGCAATCTGTTCTACACCTTTTCCAAATGGGAAGACGGAAAATTAACCGTCGATATGCCCGATAATCTCATCCGTCAAAGCCCGACAATGGCCATTATCTATGACACCAAAGGCAATTTGCTTTGGCAGCAGAAAGATATTCCCTGGCTCAAAAACCGTATTCAGAAGGAGTGGCTTCGCGGAAACGGTTTTCATGAGATTGAAGCGGACATAACCTCTTCCAGCACCTTGCTGACGGACAATCATGAAGCACAGGAACAATTAAGCGAAATTCGCAAAGAAGATGATGATTCTGAGATGACGCACTCGGTTGCCGTCAACAGCTACCCGGCTACAAAGATGATGCCCGCGCTGGTGATCGTGGTGATCGATACGATACCTATTGAGCTAAAACGCTCCTATATGGTCTGGAGCTGGTTTATTTACGTACTGGCGGCCAATCTCTTGCTGGTCGTTCCCCTGCTCTGGGTGGCGGCGCACTGGAGCCTGCGCCCGCTCGCGGCGCTGACTCGCGAGGTACGCGAGCTTGAAGAGCATAACCGTGAAGCGTTAAACCCGGAAACCACGCGTGAGTTGACTGGTCTGGTGCGCAATCTTAATCGCCTGCTGAAAAGCGAACGCGAACGTTATGATAAATATCGCACCACCCTCACCGACCTGACTCACAGTCTGAAAACGCCACTGGCGGTACTGCAAAGTTCACTACGTTCGCTACGCAGTGAAAAAATCAGCGTCAGCGAGGCCGAACCCATCATGCTGGAGCAAATCAGCCGCATTTCACAGCAGATCGGCTATTACCTCAATCGCGCCAGCATGCGTACCGACAGCACCTTGTTGAGCCGCGAGCTTCACCCGGTCGCGCCGACGCTGGATAGTTTAATTTCCGCGTTGAATAAGGTGTATCAGCGTAAGGGCGTGAGCATTAGCCTCGATATTTCGCCGGAGATCAGCTTTGTCGGCGAGAAAAACGACTTTATGGAAGTCATGGGGAACGTACTGGATAACGCCTGCAAATACTGCCTTGAATTCGTCGAAGTTTCCGCGCACCAGTCTGACAACCAACTGCACGTGATTGTCGAAGATGATGGCCCGGGGATCCCCCAGGGTAAGCGCGATCTGGTGTTCGACCGCGGGCAGCGTGCTGATACGCTCAGGCCCGGTCAGGGCGTCGGGCTCTCCGTGGCGCGTGATATTGTCGAACAGTATGACGGGCAAATCATCACCGCCGACAGCCTGCTGGGCGGCGCAAAAATGGACGTGGTGTTTGGCCGCCAGAACCTGGAACATCACGTCGGCTAAATCCGGGTTGTGCAGCAGGTGTTTCCGCAGATTATGTGTATAATCCGGGGAAACACCTGCTGCGGACATACTCATATGGATTATCACTTAACGCTCAACTGGCCCGACTTTATCGAACGCTACTGGCAGAAACGCCCGGTGGTACTCAAACGTGGGTTCGCCAACTTTGTTGACCCTATTTCGCCGGATGAGCTGGCGGGGCTGGCGATGGAAAATGAGGTCGACAGCCGCCTGGTGAGTCATCTCGACGGGAAATGGCAGGTCAGCCACGGGCCGTTTGAAAGCTACGATCACCTGGATGAAACCAACTGGTCGTTGCTGGTTCAGGCGGTTGATCACTGGCACGAGCCCTCTGCGGCGCTGATGCGTCCCTTCCGCGCACTTCCCGACTGGCGCATTGACGACTTAATGATCTCCTTCTCTGTACCGGGCGGCGGCGTTGGCCCGCATCTCGATCAGTACGACGTCTTCATTATCCAGGGTACGGGCCGCCGTCGCTGGTGCGTGGGCGAGAAGGTGCCGATGAAGCAGCACTGCCCGCACCCTGATTTACTCCAGGTCGATCCTTTCGAAGGCATTATTGATGAAGAGCTGGAGCCTGGCGACATTCTCTACATTCCGCCTGGATTCCCACACGAAGGTTATTCGCTGGAAAACTCGCTGAATTACTCCGTAGGCTTCCGCGCGCCCAGTGGCCGTGAATTGTTCAGTGGTTTTGCCGATTACATCCTGCAACGTGAACTGGGCAGCCAGCGCTATACCGATCCGGACGTGCCCGCACGCGAGCATCCGGCGGAGATTCTGCCGCAGGAAGTCGACCGTCTGCGTGACATGATGCAGGGGTTAATGAATCAACCCGAGCAGTTCCAGCAATGGCTCGGCGAGTTTATCAGTCAGTCACGCCACGAGCTTGACGTGGCGCCACCAGAGCCGCCGTATCAGCCGGATGAAATTTACGACGCACTCCAACAGGGTGATAAACTGGCACGTCTGGGCGGGTTACGCGTACTGAAAATCGGCGACGATGTTTTCGTTAACGGTGAGAAAGTCGACTCGCCTCATCGCCCGGCGCTCAATGCGCTGGCAGGCAATATGGTGCTGGAAAGCGAACATTTCGGTGATGCGCTGGAAGACCCGTCATTCCTTGCCATGCTGGCCGCGCTGGTGAACAGCGGGTACTGGTTTTTTGAGGGATGAGTGAGGCCCCTCACCCCGGCCCTCTCCCTGTGGAGAGGGTTAGAGTGAGGGGGGAGACTTACCCGGCCCGCTTCGCCGTCAACTCCGCGATACGCACAATCACCTGCACCGCTTTTTCCATCCCTTCCAGCGTCACAAACTCATGTTTACCATGATAGTTGTAGCCACCGGTGAAGAGGTTCGGGCATGGCAGCCCCATAAAGGAGAGCTGCGCGCCGTCGGTGCCGCCGCGAATCGGTTTGAGATCCGGCTCGATATGGCAATCACGCATCGCCTGCTGCGCGATATCAATGATGTGCGGATGCTCCATCACTTTTTCGCGCATGTTGTAATAGCTGTCTTCAATCACCAGTTCAATGTAGCAGTCCGGATGCAGGCCTTTGCCGACCTTCTTGGCGATCTCCATCATTTTGCGTTTACGCGCTTCAAACTGCTTACGGTCAAAATCGCGAATGATGTAGTGCATCTCTGCACGGTCAACGGAGCCTTTCATCGTGTTGAGATGATAAAAACCTTCGTAACCGTCTGTTTTTTCCGGACTCTCGTCAGCGGGCACTTCTGCGTGAATTCGCGCGGCCAGCGACAGCGCGTTAACCATTACGCCTTTCGCAGTACCTGGATGCACATTATTACCGACGATCTTGATAATCACCGATGCGGCGTTGAAGTTTTCATATTCCAGCTCACCCACGCCGCCGCCATCGACAGTGTACGCCCAGCGGGCGTTAAAGGCTTCCACATCAAAGTGTTTTGCGCCCTTGCCTACTTCTTCGTCCGGCGTAAACGCCACGCGGATGTCACCATGAGGAATGTTTTTCTCTTTCAGTACCGCCAGCGCGGTCATGATTTCCGCGATGCCCGCTTTATCATCTGCGCCGAGCAGCGTTTTACCGTCGGTGGTGATAAGCGTCTGCCCCAGCAGTTGATGCAGCACCGGGAACATCACTGGCGAAAGCACTTCATCGCCGATGCCCAGCGCAATATCACCGCCGCGATAGTTTTCCACGATTTGCGGATTGACGTTTTTACCGCTGAAATCAGGTGCGGTATCGACGTGTGAAATAAAGCCCACTGCCGGAATATCGCCATCAATATTCGCCGGCAACGTGCCCATCACAGTGCCTTTTTCGCTCAGAGTGACATTCACCAGCCCCATTGCTTCAAGCTGTTCTTTGAGCAGATGCAACAGTTTCCACTGCCCCTCTGTACTCGGCACCTGACGCACGCCGGGCTTCGATTGCGTGTCCAGAGAAACATACTGTAAAAAACGCTCAAGTAATTTATCCATGCAGTCACCCTCACTTTTTGTGACAACATTATCAATAAGCGAGAAAACACAAATATTGCGTCAGGTCACTTTTACCCCGGCAAAGCCCATTTTTTTTCGCTAAATCATTTACAGGCTTAAAGATAGCTCATCTGTATGCATAGAGGATTGGCGATTTAACATGATTGCCGTAGAATGCCAGGCCTTAATATGTGTCAGACCTCTATACATTTAATAAAGGTGGTTAACCACAAACCCCGCATCGGTAAGCCATCCGGTGCGTCTGAATGGGACAGAGTAAAAAATTGAATACACAATCGCGTTCGCTTTCACCGCTGGTGCAACTGGCGGGAATTCGCAAAGGCTTCGATGGTAAAACGGTCATCTCCGATCTGAACCTGACCATCAATAACGGCGAGTTCCTTACGCTGCTTGGGCCCTCTGGCTGCGGTAAAACAACCGTCCTTCGTCTTATTGCGGGTCTGGAAAATGTAGACTCAGGGACGATTCATCTGGAAAATCAGGATATTACTAATATCCCGGCTGAAGATCGCCACGTGAACACCGTTTTCCAGAGTTATGCGCTTTTCCCGCACATGTCCGTCTTCGAAAACGTGGCATTTGGCTTGCGCATGCAGAAAACCCCTGCCGATCAAATTACCCCTCGCGTAACCGACGCGCTGCGAATGGTGCAACTGGAAGAGTTCGCTGAGCGCAAGCCGCATCAGCTCTCCGGTGGCCAGCAGCAGCGCGTGGCGATTGCCCGTGCGGTGGTCAATAAACCGAGTTTACTGTTGCTGGACGAATCGCTCTCGGCGCTCGACTACAAACTGCGTAAGCAGATGCAGAACGAACTCAAAGCATTGCAGCGTAAGCTTGGCATCACCTTTGTGTTTGTTACGCACGATCAGGAAGAAGCGCTCACCATGTCCGACCGTATTGTCGTGATGCGCGACGGACGTATTGAGCAGGACGGCACGCCACGTGAAATTTATGAAGAGCCGAAAAACCTGTTCGTCGCCAGTTTCATTGGCGAGATCAATATTTTCGACGCGACCGTCATTGAGCGCCTTGATGAACGGCGGGTTCGCGCCAACGTCGAAGGTCGCGAGTGTAATATTGACGTCAATTTCCCGGTCACGCCTGGCCAGAAGCTGAATGTGCTGCTGCGCCCGGAGGATCTGCGTGTTGATGAAATCAACCACAACGATCATATTGAAGGTCTGATTGGCTACGTCCGCGAGCGCAACTATAAGGGCATGACGCTGGAATCGGTCGTCGAGCTGGAAAACGGCAAGATGGTGCTGGTCAGTGAATTCTTTAATGAAGATGACCCGGACTTCGACCATTCGCTCGATCAAAAAATGGCTATCAACTGGGTAGAAAGCTGGGAGGTCGTACTGGCTGATGAAGAACACAAGTAAGTTCCAGAATGTGGTGATTGCCACAATCGTCGGTTGGCTTGTGTTATTTGTCTTTCTGCCCAACCTGATGATCATCGGTACCAGCTTTCTGACCCGTGACGACGCCAGTTTCGTCAAAATGGTCTTTACGCTGGATAACTACGCGCGCCTGCTCGACCCGCTTTACTTCGAGGTGCTGCTGCACTCGCTGAATATGGCGCTCATCGCCACGCTGGCCTGCCTGGTGCTGGGTTATCCGTTTGCCTGGTTTCTGGCGAAGCTGCCGCAGAAGGTGCGCCCGCTGCTGCTATTTCTGCTGATCGTCCCCTTCTGGACGAACTCGTTGATTCGCATCTACGGCCTGAAGATTTTTCTCAGTACCAAAGGCTATCTGAACGAGTTTTTGCTATGGCTGGGCATTATCGATACGCCGATTCGCATCATGTTCACGCCGAGCGCGGTCATCATTGGCCTGGTCTATATCCTGTTGCCGTTTATGGTGATGCCGCTCTACTCCAGCATCGAAAAACTCGATAAACCCCTGCTGGAAGCGGCGAAGGATCTGGGGGCCAATAAACTGCAAACATTCATCCGCATTATCCTTCCGTTGACGATGCCTGGCATTATCGCAGGCTGTCTGCTGGTCATGCTGCCGGCGATGGGGCTGTTCTACGTCTCTGACCTGATGGGTGGCGCGAAAAACCTGCTTATTGGTAACGTTATTAAGAGCCAGTTCCTTAATATTCGCGACTGGCCGTTCGGTGCGGCCACCAGCATTACATTGACCGTAGTGATGGGGCTAATGCTGCTGGTTTACTGGCGCGCCTCGCGTCTGCTGAACAAAAAGGTGGAGCTGGAATGATCGGTAAACTGCTGCGCGGCGGTTTTATGACCGCCATTTACGCTTATCTCTACATCCCGATTATTATTTTGATCGTGAACTCCTTTAACAGCTCGCGTTTCGGGATTAACTGGCAGGGTTTCACCACCAACTGGTATAGCCTGTTGATGAACAATGACAGCCTGCTGCAGGCCGCCCAACACTCGCTAACGATGGCTATTTTCTCGGCCACCTTCGCCACGCTGATTGGTTCGCTGACGGCGGTGGCGCTCTACCGCTACCGTTTTCGCGGCAAACCGTTTGTCAGCGGCATGCTGTTCGTGGTGATGATGTCGCCGGACATCGTGATGGCCATCTCGCTGCTGGTACTGTTTATGCTACTGGGGATCCAGCTCGGCTTCTGGTCGCTGCTGTTCTCGCATATCACCTTCTGCCTGCCGTTTGTGGTGGTCACCGTCTACTCGCGCCTGAAAGGGTTTGATGTGCGGATGCTGGAAGCGGCGAAAGATTTAGGTGCCAGCGAATTCACCATCCTGCGTAAAATCATTTTACCGCTGGCGATGCCTGCGGTGGCCGCCGGCTGGCTGTTGAGCTTCACGCTCTCGATGGATGATGTGGTGGTTTCGTCGTTTGTGACCGGGCCGGGCTATGAAATTTTACCATTGAAGATTTACTCAATGGTGAAAGTGGGCGTATCGCCGGAAGTGAATGCGCTGGCGACGATTTTACTGGTGCTGTCACTGGTACTGGTGATTGCCAGCCAGCTTATCGCACGCGATAAAACGAAAGGTCTGGCGCGCCAGGCATAATGGGAATTGGCCTGAATTCAGGCCAATCAACACAGCAGCCTTTCGGGGCTCAATCAGGGGACGTTAAATGAAAAAATGGTCACGCCACCTGCTCGCAGCGGGTGCTTTAGCACTGGGAATGAGCACCGCTCACGCTGATGACACGAAAACCCTCTACTTCTACAACTGGACGGAATATGTTCCGCCGGGACTGCTAGAACAGTTCACGAAAGAGACGGGCATCAAGGTTATCTATTCGACCTATGAATCGAATGAAACCATGTACGCCAAACTCAAAACCTACAAAGACGGCGCCTATGACCTGGTGGTGCCTTCCACCTACTACGTCGATAAAATGCGCAAAGAGGGTATGATCCAGAAGATCGATAAGACGAAGTTAACCAACTTCAACAACCTCGATCCGGAAATGCTCAATAAACCGTTCGACCCGAATAATGATTACTCCATTCCGTATATCTGGGGGGCGACCGCTATCGGTGTAAACAGCGACAGTATCGATCCGAAAAGCATCACCAGTTGGGCCGATCTGTGGAAGCCAGAATATAAAAATAGCCTGCTGTTAACCGACGATGCGCGCGAAGTATTCCAGATGGCGCTGCGCAAGCTGGGTTATTCAGGCAACACCACCGATCCAAAAGAGATTGAAGCGGCCTATAACGAGCTGAAAAAACTGATGCCAAATGTGGCCGCCTTCAACTCGGATAACCCGGCAAACCCGTATATGGAAGGCGAAGTGAATCTGGGTATGGTGTGGAACGGCTCGGCGTGGGTCGCGCGTCAGAACGGCACGCCGCTGGAGGTCGTCTGGCCGAAAGAAGGTGGAATTTTCTGGATGGATAGCCTATCAATTCCAGCAAATGCCAAAAACAAGGAAGGTGCGCTGAAGCTCATCAACTTCCTGCTACGCCCGGAAGTGGCAAAACAGGTCGCGGAAACCATCGGCTACCCAACGCCAAACCTCGCGGCACGTAAGCTGCTGAGCCCGGACGTGGCTAACGATAAATCGCTCTACCCTGACGCTGATACCATCAGCAAAGGCGAATGGCAGAACGACGTTGGTGCGGCCAGCGCGATTTATGAAGAGTATTATCAGAAGTTGAAGGCGGGACGGTAATCCGTTCCAGCGTCGGGGTAAAGGGTAGCCCCGACGCTTTCATCCGTTTTCAACTGCGATTATTTGTGCTTCGACCTAAAGAAATCAGCGCAACGGTTATAGCTCATATTGCGTAACCACACTTGCTCAACCAGCTCGCCATACTGATTGTTCACCCATGAATATCCCTCAGTAAACCCTTTTTCATCCTGAGCCAGGCAGGCTGTGGTCATATATTCTGTCGCGATTTGCGGTGTGGGGTATGCTTTATAGCGATCGTGCCACCCCGTCTTCATCGTCTCCCATGAAATGATTTGCCCCGCATCCAGTAACTCCATCATTTCCGGTTGGAATGATAATGCGTTATACCATACATAGGAATAATACGATTTGCCTGATTGCGCCGATGTTCTGCTCGCCGCAAGTTGTGCAATTTTTTCAACGAGCTCAGGAGACCCGCCCCATTTCGGTAGGCTGCCTTCCATGGCATCGAGATAGATATTTTGGTGGGTAGGATATTTTTGGCTACCCTCTTCCAGGGTTTTCATTAATAATTCATGGTCGTTAAGATTTCGTGCCACCGATATCATTAACTGATACCACATAGGATCTTTATCTGCGATATTTTTATGTTTTAATAAATAGCTTTTTTCTTGTTCAATCAATGCTTTGAATTTTGGCCATACATCTTCATCAACCGTTTCTGCAGCCCCTTCTCCGCGCAGGTAGAAAGCCTTAGAACTATAGCTACTCGCCTTGAGCATCATCGCGACCGTGGAGTCTGGGTTAGCTTTTAGCCAGTCATCTGCTGTAGATTCACCGCCATCAGGTTTACTGACATTATTATCAGTAACCGCAAGGTACGCTAAGATAAGTTTATGTGTTCCATTACTGGTTGAAGGAAAACCATTAACATAGCTGGAAAACAATGTATCAAGCTTTGACCATTTTTCTTTAAAAACCATATCAATAATTGGCTGCTGAATCTCCATTCGCTCTTGTTCTTCATCGGCAGCTCGTGCTGAATTCATTGATACTACAAATAAAGCCATCGGTAATATTTTAAAAAAACACTTTAGCATCAGTTCACTCCTTGAAAATGACTTATACACCGCTGCATTATAGACATTTAAAAAAATAAATCATCCTGTTCCAGAAAAACCTCAGCGGGATAGTTGCCTTGGCCAAAAATACTGCACATTAAATTCATAACTATTATTATAGAGAATAGAATAATCAAGAATTGCATGGTGGATATCCACCGCCTGCGTTTCCATTCTCATGACCGGATCTTTAACGCTAATATTCAGTATCTGCGCCACCTCTTGATTCGCCAGCTCGGTCGAAAATGTTTCAAACGATCCTGATAGGATTATTCCACACACGCGTTCAAAAAAATCAAACTTTGATTTATTCATATCGCTGATTGTTAGCTGCGGAAACCGTGTGACCGAAAGCCAGGTGTTTTCCAGTTGCATAGGAATATTATCGATGAGGCGTATTCGTTTCACCTGATAAACCCACTCGCCGGACGCAATGTTTAGTTTTGCGGCGATCTCCTCCGTGGCGGGCAACGCTTCAAACTTCAGTACGCGACTGGTGGATGGCTTACCATGCAGGCGCGCAATTTCGCTAAAGCCCATCGAGGTATTGACCTGCGGCGTAAATTTCTTACCGCACAAGAAGCTTCCGGCACCCTTTCGTGTCTCAATGATGCCCTCTGCAGCCAGTTCCGCCAGTGCTTTACGGATAGTATTGCGCGACACATCCCAGCGCTGGGCCAGTTGATATTCAGGAGGTAAAGCTTCACCCACAGAAATATTATTCTTGGTAATTAATTCCCGAATCGCCTTAATGATATTTTTATAAATCATCTCGAATTCAATCCATAAAAGAACAACTTTCAGACATCTTAAATCCAGCGATATCAATTAACTATCTTTTTTCTGACTGAAATGCACGCCAGATGTTCATTTTCTGCTTTAGAGTAGAACAGGTTGTTATGTTTAAAGATTGATACGCTTAACATATTCCCGTTTTGATAATCACAAAAATAACGACAACCTTGGCCAATTAAATATATTTATCATGAATAAATTTGAGAAAGCTTTTCAGAAATTAGATCCTATTATTGCCGCTCTGGGGCGCAGCCCATGGTTGCAAACCATCTCTGTATCAATGGTTTCCACCATCGCTATTACGCTTATCGGCTCGATTAGCGTGTTGCTTATCGTTTTCCCCATCGATAGCGTGCATCAATTCTTTGTCGCAACAAAGATGGTTCCGGTATTCAGCGGCGTCGCCACCTGCACACTGGGTATGCTGGCACTCTACGTCACCTTTTTTATGGCACGCCATCTGGTCAGTCATTATGACGTCGAAGTCGACGGCTCCCTCTGCGGCATTGCCGCCGTGATGGCCTTTTTGATCGTCACGCCGCTGGCGGATGCCGAAGGCAATATCAGCGCCATTCCTCTTACCTGGCTCGGCGTGCAGGGGGTTTTCTCGGCCATGCTGATCGGCCTTGGCGTTGGACGGCTGTTCATCTTTGTGGTGCAACGCGGCTGGACAATAAAAATGCCAAAAGGCGTCCCGCCCATGATCAGCCGTGTCTTTCAGGGGCTATTACCCTTTCTGACCGTAGGCCTGGTGGCGATGCTGATTAACCGCGCCTTTATGGAAACACCCTGGGGCAGTTTCCACCAATGCATCTATACGCTGATTCAGCAACCCCTGAAAGGGCTGGGCGGAAGCCTGCTGGCATTCCTGCTGGTAACGTTGATTATGCAGATCTTCTGGTTTTTGGGCATTCACGGAACCAATGTCGTGCTGCCGCTGGTGACGCCCATCTGGCTGGCCATGGATCTTGAAAATCTGGCTGCCTGGCAGAACGGTCAGGAACTGCCTAATGTGTTGGGCCTGGCATTCTTTAATATCGTCACCTGGGGGGGGCTGGCGCTGGGGCTGGTACTGCTGATGTGCCTGTCACGCAGTAAGCAATTTAAACAGGTAGGCCGTCTGGCACTCACGCCAGCCCTCTTTGGCATCACTGAACCTGTTATTTTCGGTACCCCCTTGGTGATGAACTATCACCTGATGGTGCCTTTTATCACCAATAACGCGATTGCGATAACGCTTTCCTGGGCGCTGATCAAGATGGGACTGGTCGCCAAAATTGTCGGCGCGCAAACCATTTTCGGCCTGCCGCTGGGCTTTTTTGCCTCTATTGGCGGCGCGACCTCCATTATTCTCCTGCATCTTTTTTTACAGCTGATTCTTTCCCCCTTACTGTGGTTCCCGTGGTTTAAGCTGGCGGAAAAAGCGGCGCTGAAGCGTGAAACAGAGGAAACCCACTGATGAGCAGAATCACCACGCTGCTGGCGCAAATGACGCTGGAGGAAAAAGTCGGCCAGCTAGTGCAGCTTTCCGGCGAGTTTTTTGTCGACGAGCCTCAGCTTACTGTTGGCCCAAAAGCGAAGCTTGGCATCAGCCAGCAACAGGTTCAGTGTGCTGGCTCGGTTTTGAACGTCTCAGGCGCGAAAAAGACGCGTCATATTCAGGAGCAGTATCTGCAAAACAGCCGTTTGAAAATTCCGCTGCTGTTTATGGCGGATATCGTATACGGCTATCGCACCGTTTTCCCCATCCCGCTGGCGCTGGGCTGTAGCTGGTCGCCCACGCTAATTGAACGCTGCTGTCAGGTGGCGGCGAAAGAAGGCGTCAGCGCAGGCAGTCATGTGACCTTTGCGCCGATGGCCGATCTGGTTCGCGATGCGCGCTGGGGCCGCTGTATGGAGTCGACAGGGGAAGATCCGCTACTCAACAGCCGTATGGTCAGCGCCTGTGTGCGCGGCTTTCAGCACAACCTGGAACGCGGTGAAGGACTGGCGGCCTGTGTGAAGCATTTCGCCGGATATGGCGCGCCTGTCGCCGGGCGCGATTACAACACCGTTGAGCTTTCTCGTCAGTCCCTTTTCGACGATTATCTCCCGTCTTATCTTGCCGCAGTTAAGGCAGGCTGCAAACTGGTGATGTCAGCCTTCAATACAATCGATGGCATTCCCGCCAGCGCGAATCGCTGGTTGTTGCAAACCATCTTGCGCGATCGCTGGCAGTTCGACGGCGTGACCATCGCCGACTATGCCGCCGTCAAGGAACTCATCCCTCACGGCGTGGCAGAGGATGAGCGCCATGCCAGCCAACTGGCCTTTCTCGCCGGGCTGGATATCGACATGAAATCGCCCTGCTATGTCAATTATCTGGCCGGGCTGGTGAATGAAGGCGTTATTCCAATGAAGCGGCTGGATCAGGCAGTAACACGCGTATTGCAACTTAAAGAAACCCTGGGGTTGTTTGACGACCCGTTTCGCGGCGCATCAGAAGAAAAAGAACGGGCATGGTTTTATCACCCGGATCATCTGGCGCTGGCACGGGAAACCGCTGCCCGCAGCCTTGTACTGTTAAAAAACGACAACGCCGTGCTTCCGCTGAAACCCGGCATAAAAGTCGCGCTGATTGGCCCCTATGCCGATAATCCGGATATTATTGGCCTGTGGGCGGTCTATGGCGAGAAGTCACGCAGTGTCACCCTGAAACAGGCACTTAATGAGGTGATCACATCGGAAGAGCTGCTAAGTACGCAGGGCTGCGATCTGCTGCTTAATTATGATTTTCTTGGTGAATTTGGTGCCACCACCCAGGTTGATGCGCAATTCTGCATGAGTGAAGAACAACGGCAAACCGAGCAGGCGCGCGCATTGCAGTATGCGCGTGAGGCCGATGTCGTGCTGCTGGCTATGGGTGAGCACATGATGCAGAGCGGTGAAGCCGCAAGCCGCACCGATATCCATCTCCCGCGACATCAGGTTTCGTTCATTCAGGCGATCGCGCAGGCCGCGAAGAAAACGGTATTGATCCTGTTCAACGGTCGTCCACTGGTGCTAAGCGATGTCGTGGAGCATGTTGATGCCGTCATTGAGGCGTGGTTTCCCGGCAGTGAAGGTGGGCACGCGATCGCTGATGTACTGTACGGCAAATCGAACCCGAGCGGACGTCTGGCGATGAGTTTCCCACGTGCAAACGGCCAGGTGCCGATTTATTACAATGCACTCGCGACCGGCAGGCCCGCGGATAAGTCCGACCACAGCCCCCGGTTTATTTCAAAATATCTCGATTGCCCCACTACGCCACTCTTCCCGTTTGGCTTCGGGCTCTCATGGCATCGTGTCGAACTCAGCGAATTAACCCTCGCCGCACAATTTAGCGCAGGCGAAACGCTGAGTGTGGGTATTACGGTGCGAAATCTGACGTCACATGCCGGCATTGAGACAGTCCAGCTCTATCTCCGCGATTGCGTCGCCAGCGTCGCGCGTCCGGTCATGATGCTGAAGGATTTCAGGCAGATCGCCTTACGCGGCGACGAAACGCGACGGGTGATTTTTGAGGTGAGCGAGGAGATGCTCGCGTTCTACAACGCGGATGGCGAGCAGGTTATTGAACCCGGGAGATTCAACATTTTCGTCGGCACCAGTAGCGTAGACGTACTGGAGGGCGAATTTATCTACCGCGCAGATTAAGCGACTGCCACCCGGCGAACATCGCCGGGTGGCAGGATTACATTTTTTGCAGCAGTTTTTCCACGAATGCCGGCACCACTTCACTCGCCAGCCCGTAGTACTTCTCTTCAAATTCGCTGCCCACCTGGCTGGGTTCGAGATTAAGCTCCACGGTTTTCGCGCCGTGAAGTTTCGCTTCATGCACAAAACCTGCCGCCGGATAGACGTGACCGGAGGTTCCAATGGCGATGAAAATATCGGCCATAGAGAGCGCCAGATAGATGTGGTCCATCTCAAACGGCATCTCGCCAAACCAGACGATATGAGGACGCAGCGGCGCCGGGAACTGACAGCAATGACATTTGTCGTCCGGCGTCACATCATCAGTCCAGTCCAGCACTTGCCCGCTCTGCGTGCAACGCACTTTGAGCAATTCGCCGTGCATATGCAGCACATTTTTGCTGCCAGCGCGCTCGTGCAGATTGTCGATATTTTGCGTCACCAGCATAAAGTTATCGCCCAGCGCCTCTTCCAGCTTCGCCAGCGCGATATGCGCAGCATTCGGCTGGATTTCAGGTTGCTGGAGCTGTCTGCGGCGCGCATTGTAAAACGCCTGAACCAGCGCCGGATCGCGCTGGAATCCTTCCGGCGTGGCGACATCTTCAACCCGATGCTCTTCCCACAATCCATCAGCCGCGCGAAACGTGCGAATACCCGATTCAGCCGAAATACCGGCGCCCGTTAGCACAAGAACTCTTGGTTTATCCATATGCTCTGGTATCACCCTGTCAGTGAAAAAAATCCGCTGGCGCAGACGCTGGCGCAGCTGACGTTTATTCCGACGAAAACGGCTCAATCGATGTAAGCGGCGCGACTGCATATCTACTCCATGTATTAGTTTGTGAGATGAAGGAAGGCAGCGCCGCGCATTCCTCCCGCGTCACCGTGCCTTGCGCGTTCTATGCGCGGTACGGCAGCGACGGGGAGTAAATGGCGCGGCAGGCGCTGCGCAAGCCCATCTGTAATAGCTGAAAAGTTTGATAACCCGCCACCGAGAACCACTAAATCAGGGTCCACGATAGTTAAAATATTGCCCAGGCACACCGCCAGAAGATCCAGATAGCGCTCAACGTGTTCACGCGCCTGCCTGTCGCCCTGCTCCCACAATGCGACAATCTCCGGTGAGGTGCGTTGCTGGTGATAAAAATGTGCATAAAGCCAGGCGAATCCGCGCCCGGAAAGGTAATTTTCGATACAGCCCCGTTGCCCGCAGCCGCAGCGGGTTAACGGAAAATCACGCCCCACCACCTCTAACGCATCCACCGGCAAGCGGATATGACCGAACTCTCCGGTAATATAGCGATGGCCGGTAATCGATTTGCCGTTCTGCACAATGCCGCCACCGACGCCGGTGCCCAGAATTAACCCCATCACCAGCGGGTATTGGGTGAATTCATCGTCCCACGCTTCTGAGATAGCGAAGCAGTTTGCGTCGTTATCAAGACGGACATCGCGCTCTAGCAACCGAGTCAGGTCTGCGCGCAGCGGTTTACCCGTAGCGGCAGGCACGTTGGCCGCATACAGCGTACCGTCTTCGGTTTCCGGCATGCCAGGAATACCGATACCCACCGTTCCCTGACAATTGAAGCGCGCATCGGCTTGCGCCACCAGCCCGCAAACGGCGTCAAGAAACGCGTCGTAACTCTCTTTTGGCGTGGCGACACGTGTTTCCCAGACTAACTGTCGCGTCATATCGAACACGCCGAGTGCAATTTTGCTGCCGCCTATATCAAATCCATAATGCATCATCGTAAATTCCTCTTACTGACGCGCGCAGCGGCAAAACTGCACCGTCAGGACGTTAAATTACTGGCCACTCAGCACCCTCGCCGGGTCGATACGGCTGGCGCGGCGAGCCGGATACCAGCTCGCCAGCAAACTCAGCAGCAGTGCGGTGACCAGCACATAAAAGACATCCAGCCAGTGAAGTTCAGACGGCAGGAAGTCAATAAAATAGATATCACCAGACAAAAATTTATGGCGCGTAACGCCTTCAATCCACTTGATAATCGGCGTCAGATTCAGCGCGCACAGCACGCCAATCACCACACCGAGAAGGCTGCCCAGCAGGCCAGCGAGTAAACCATACCACACGAAAATCGCGCGGATCAGCCCGTCTTTTGCGCCCAATGTGCGCAGCACCGCAATATCGCTACTTTTATCTTTCACCGCCATCACCAATGTCGAGACGATGTTAAAGCACGCCACGCCGATCACCAGCACCATCGCCAGATACATAATCGCGCGGATCATTTGGATATCGCGGTACATATAGCCGTAGGTGCCAATCCAGCTCTGAATCGTGACATAGCTGTTGGTCACTTCCCCTGCCGAACGCACCAGTTTATTGGCGTTAAAGACATCGTTAACTTTAATAGCGATGCCCGTGACACTGTCACCCATTTCCAGATACTGCTGAGCATCCTGCAGTGGAATCATGGCAAAGCTATGATCGAGCTGGCCGCTAAGCTGCAAAATGCCGGAGACATGCAGACGAATGCGTTTAGGTTGCAGCAACTTATGTTCTGCGTTGGCATTCGGGATCATGATGGTCAGCCAGTCGCCCTGCTTCACCTTCAGCGCATCCGCCACGCCTTTGCCGATGATGATTTGCTGGCTACCGGCCTTGAAGTCGCTCCAGCTTTCGCCCTGCACAAATTTCGGCAACGCGCTTAAACGGCTTTCCTGCGCAGGATCGACACCTTTCACCTGTATCGCGCGCATATTGCTACCGCTTTCCACCAGCCCGGTGAAGGTAATGTACGGTGCCGCCGCCGCGATGCCGTTCACTTTTTCAACCTGCGGCAGGATGGTGCGCCAGTTGCTCCACGGCTGGTTTACCGCTTCAATTTGCCCGTGCGGCACCACGGCCAGTACGCGATTGTTAAGCTCGCGTTCAAAGCCGTTCATGGCGCTTAAACCGAGGATCAATACCGCGACACCCAGCGCGATACCGACGGTGGAAATCACGGAGATCAGTGACACCATGCCGCTGCGGCGACGCCCACGGCTAAAGCGCAGGCCAATGAGAAGGGAGAGAGACGGAGCCATCAATCTGCTCCCATCAGGGATAACTGATCGGTAAGACGGCCATCGCGCATCTCAAGCTGGCGTCCCATACGTTTCGCCAGTTGCAGGTCATGGGTAACCACCAGAAACGCCGTTCCCTGCGACTGATTCAATTCCCCCAGCAGTTTAAATATGCTGTCAGCGTTTTTGGCATCCAGGTTGCCGGTCGGTTCATCCGCCAGCACCAGACGCGGGTTGTTAACCAGCGCACGGGCAATTGCCACGCGCTGGCGCTCACCACCCGAAAGTTCTGACGGGCGATGACGCGCACGATGTCCAAGCCCTACGGCGTTCAGCATCTCTAAGGCGCGTGCGTTGATTTCCGCCGATTTTTTCTTGCCAATAAGCAGTGGCATCGCCACATTTTCCAGCGCGGTGAAATCGGGCAGCAGATGATGGAACTGATAAATAAAGCCCAGCTTCTGGTTACGCAACTCAGCTTTTGCCGCCGAAGAGAGCTTGCTCATCGGCTGACCGCTGAAAATAACATCACCGGAGGTCGGCGTATCGAGCCCACCCAGCAGGTGCAGCAGCGTACTTTTACCGGAGCCGGAGCTACCGACAATCGCCATCATCTCGCCTTCGCCTACGTTAAAGCTCACATTGTGCAGCACGTCGGTTTGCACAGAGCCTTCCTGATAGCGTTTGCACAGGTTGTCGCATTGCAACAGGATCTTATTCATAACGTAAAGCCTCAGCGGGTTGAGTGGCGGCAGCGCGCCAGGAAGGATAAAGCGTAGAGAGTAACGCCAGCGCCATCGCCACCAGCGCAATCACGATGACCTGCAACGGGTCGATAGCTACCGGCAGCGCCGCGCCATCGAGAAACGCGCCGATAACTGGCATTAAGTTATTAAGCTGGCTGGCGAGCAACACGCCCAGTACGGCGCCAAGCAGCGCACCAATCACGCCCGCGCTCGCGCCCTGAACCATAAAGACCATCAGAATTTGACGTGGTGTCAGCCCCTGGGTTTGCAGAATGGCGACTTCGCCCTGCTTTTCCATCACCATCAACCCCAGAGAGGTAATGATATTGAAGGCCGCCACCGCGATGATCAGGCTCAGCAGCAGCCCCATCATGTTTTTCTCCATGCGCACTGCCTGGAACAGCTCGCCTTTACGCTCGCGCCAGTCCTGCCATTTGGTGCCTTCCGGCAGCGTTTGCTGGCTAAGAGTGTCAACCTGCAACGGCTTATCAAGCCACAGACGCCAGCCGGTGATATTCCCCGCCGGATAGCGCATTAAGCGCGAGGCGTCCTGAATATTAACCAGCATTTGGTAACCATCGACTTCGCTGCTCGCGGCGAAGGTGCCGATGACATTAAACAGACGCTGGCTCGGAACGCGGCCCATCGGCGTAAACTGACTGGCCGACGGCACCATCACGCGCAGTTGGTCGCCACGATTAACGCCCAGTTGCCCCGCTAGCTGTTCACCAAGAATAACGTTGTATTTGCCCGCTTCCAGCGCACTCTGTTTGACGTTGACCAGATATGGCGTCAGCGGATCTTTCTGGGCGGGATCAACCCCCAGCATCACGCCAACCGAGACATTGCGCGCGCTTTGCAGCACCACATCGCCGGTGGTTAACGGTGCAACCCGCGTGACGCCCTGAAGCTTAACGTCTTTCTCAGGCAGCGTTTGGGGATTGAGTGAACCGTTATCAGCGGTCAGGATGGCCTGGGGCATCAGCCCCAGAATGTTGTTTTGCAGCTCGCGTTCAAAACCGTTCATCACCGAAAGCACGGTGACCAGCGCCATTACGCCAAGCGTAATGCCGATTGTCGACAGCCAGGAAACAAAGCGACCGAAGCGGTCCGCTGCACGCCCACGCATGTAACGCAGGCCAATGAATAGTGCGACAGGTTGATACATGTAATCCGTCTTTGCTGATAGCAGAGGCATGAGTATATAAGCGAAAGCAAAGAGCGTAAATGAGTGAAACAGTAAGTTTTCGTCATTGCCCGGTTAAAATATTCCTAAAAATCAAGCAACTGGTTCCAGATTAGCAGATAAAACAGACGATTGATGTCCACAATAACGTGGAAATAAAGGGCTATCTGTTACCTGATCCTTTTCTGAAAATGGTCTGAATACAGACTGTTACCCATTACATCCTTTTTTATGGCCTTCAGGATAACGCCTTATTTTTTGGCAACAAAGGCTCGGCGACATGCAAAAAAAGACACTCTGGATCAATCAGATAAAAGGGCTATGCATCTGCCTGGTGGTGGTGTACCACTCGGTAATTACCTTCTATCCGCATCTCTCTGCGTTCCAGCATCCCTTGTCAGAGACGCTCTCAAAATGCTGGATCTACTTTAATTTATACCTCGCCCCGTTCCGCATGCCGGTCTTTTTCTTTATCTCGGGCTTTCTCATTCAGCGCTATATTGCCGACGTGCCGTGGAAAGGCTGCGTTGATAAACGCATCTGGAACATCGTTTACGTGTTGGCGCTGTGGGGGCTGTTGCAGTGGCTGGCGCTACGCCAGTTAAACAGCTGGCTGGCGCCGGAGCGCGACCTTGGCAATGCCGCCAACGCCGCCTACGCCGATAACCCCGGCGAGTTTTTGTATGGCATGCTGACCGCCAGCACCAGCCTGTGGTATCTCTACGCGCTGGTGGTCTATTTCGTTATCTGCAAACTGTTCGCACGCGCGAAAGCGCCGCTCATCATCGCGTTAGCCCTTCTCAGCGTGGCAATCAACTTCCTGCCGCTACCGTGGTGGGGAATGAACAGCGTGATGCGTAACGTTATCTATTATGCGCTGGGCGCATGGTACGGCACGGCGATTATGGCCTGGCTAACGACAGCGCTACCACGCAAGGCATTTGTTCCACTTCTGGTTTTCGCGCTCGCCGCCGTAGCACTCTACTTCAAAGGGATACCGCTGCTGATGGCACTGCTGTCGATTTTCGTCATCATGAAGCTGTTCTGGCGAGCCAGTCACGTGATTCAACCGCGCGAAAATAACTGGCTGAACGTTGTAGGTTCAAACACCATCGCCATCTACACCACGCACCGTATTCTGGTCGAAGGCGCAAGCCTGATACTCATCAAACAGGTCAACGGGCATGCGCTTACGGCAACCAGCGAACTGGCGCTGCTGCTCACTTACCCGCTGCTAAGCCTGATCGTGTGTACGTTGTTTGGCCTTTTAGTGCGCCAGATTTCGCGCCGCCTGACGGACGATCTGCTGTTTAGCCCACCGGCAAAACGCGCGCTGGCGACGTCCTGACCCCTCACGCCAGGCTTTCGGGCCTGGCATTGACTCACCTCGATTTTCCGCAGTTGCACTCCCGCCGCCATCACGGATAATAAGCGTAATAAATTGATATTTTTACCGTGTCACTTTGCGGTTTCTGGAGAACGTGCCCCGCTATGCCTGAACTAGCCCGTTACGCCCTACCCACCAAAGCTGGCGATCAGCGTCAACTGGGGGAATTGACCGGTGCGGCCTGCGCCACGCTGGTCGCGGAGATTTCCGAACGTCATACCGGCCCGGTTATCCTGATTGCACCGGATATGCAGAATGCCCTGCGATTGCACGATGAAATCAGCCAGTTTACCGATAATCTGGTGATGAACCTTGCTGACTGGGAAACGCTGCCTTACGACAGTTTTTCGCCGCACCAGGATATTATTTCGTCTCGTCTTTCAACGCTTTATCAATTGCCGATGATGCAGCGCGGCGTGCTGATAGTGCCCGTAAGCACGCTGATGCAGCGCGTTTGCCCGCACAGTTATCTGCACGGCCACGCCTTGATGATGAAAAAAGGGCAGCGTCTGTCACGCGATGCCTTGCGTGCGCAGCTCGACAGCGCGGGTTATCGTCACGTGGATCAGGTCATGGAGCACGGCGAGTACGCTACGCGCGGCGCGCTGCTCGATCTCTTCCCGATGGGCAGCGAGCAGCCATATCGTCTCGATTTCTTCGATGATGAAATTGACAGCCTGCGCGTGTTCGATCCGGACAGCCAGCGCACGCTGGAAGAAGTCGACTCCATTAATCTTCTGCCTGCACACGAATTCCCAACCGATAAGACCGCCATCGAACTGTTCCGCAGCCAGTGGCGCGATAAATTCGATGTGAAGCGCGATGCCGAGCACATCTATCAACAGGTGAGCAAAGGTACGCTGCCTGCGGGTATCGAGTACTGGCAGCCGCTATTCTTTAGCGAACCGCTACCGCCGCTGTTCAGCTACTTCCCGGCCAATACGCTGCTGGTGAATACCGGCGATCTCGATGCCAGCGCCACGCGCTTCCAGGCCGATGCTCAGGCGCGCTTCGAGAATCGCGGCGTTGACCCGATGCGCCCGTTGCTCGAGCCCGAACGCCTGTGGCTGCGCCCGGACGAGCTCAACGGTGAGCTAAAAAAATGGCCGCGGATTCAGCTCAAAACTGAGCATCTGGCGGAGAAAGCCGCCAATACTAACCTCGGCTTTCGTCCACTGCCAGAGCTGGCGATTCAGGCGCAAAACAAAGCGCCGCTGGATAACCTGCGCCGCTTCCTGGAATCGTTCACCGGCCCGGTGATTTTCTCCGTGGAGAGTGAAGGACGTCGTGAAGCGTTAGGTGAGCTGCTGGCGCGGATTAAGTTGTCACCAAAACGCATTCTGCGGCTGGATGAAGCGACGGATACCGGGCGTTATCTGATGACTGGCGCGGCGGAGCACGGGTTTATCGACACGCAGAATAACCGGGTGCTGATTTGCGAAAGCGATCTGCTGGGCGAGCGCGTGGCACGACGTCGTCAGGACTCCCGCCGCACCATCAATCCTGATACCTTAATCCGCAACCTGGCCGAGCTCCATATCGGCCAGCCGGTGGTGCATCTGGAACACGGGGTTGGGCGCTACGCAGGGATGACCACCCTGGAGGCTGGCGGCATCAAAGGTGAATACCTGATGCTGACCTACGCCAACGAAGCCAAACTCTATGTGCCGGTCTCCTCGCTACACCTGATTAGCCGCTACGCCGGTGGGGCAGAAGAAAACGCGCCGCTGCATAAACTGGGCGGCGATGCCTGGGCCCGCGCGCGGCAGAAAGCCTCTGAGAAAGTGCGTGATGTCGCGGCAGAGTTGCTTGATATTTACGCCCAGCGCGCGGCGAAAGAAGGCTTTGCTTTTAAACACGATCGTGAACAGTATCAGCTTTTCTGCGATAGCTTCCCGTTCGAAACCACGCCGGATCAGGCGCAGGCTATTAATGCTGTGTTAAGCGACATGTGCCAGCCGCTGGCGATGGACCGCCTGGTGTGCGGCGACGTTGGCTTTGGTAAAACCGAAGTGGCGATGCGCGCCGCATTCCTTGCCGTTGAAAACAACAAACAGGTGGCCGTGCTGGTGCCAACCACCCTGCTGGCGCAACAGCACTACGATAACTTCCGTGACCGCTTCGCCAACTGGCCGGTGCGTATTGAAATGCTCTCTCGCTTCCGTAGTGCCAAAGAGCAGACACAAATTCTCGAGCAAGCGGCAGACGGTAAAATCGACATACTGATCGGCACCCACAAGTTGCTGCAAAGCGACGTGAAGCTGAAAGATTTAGGGTTGCTGATTGTCGATGAAGAGCACCGCTTCGGCGTGCGTCACAAAGAACGCATTAAAGCGATGCGCGCCGACGTGGATATCCTGACGCTCACCGCCACGCCAATCCCGCGGACGCTGAATATGGCGATGAGCGGCATGCGTGATTTGTCGATTATTGCCACCCCGCCTGCGCGTCGACTGGCGGTGAAAACCTTCGTGCGTGAATACGATAATCTGGTGGTGCGTGAAGCCATTCTGCGTGAAATTCTGCGCGGTGGTCAGGTCTATTACCTGTTTAATGACGTTGAAAACATCCAGAAAACAGCGGATAAACTGGCTGAACTGGTGCCAGAAGCGCGTATCGCAATAGGCCATGGACAGATGCGCGAACGCGAACTGGAACGCGTGATGAACGATTTCCATCACCAGCGGTTTAACGTGCTGGTGTGTACCACTATCATCGAGACCGGGATCGACATTCCCACCGCCAATACCATCATTATTGAACGGGCGGATCACTTCGGTCTGGCGCAACTGCACCAGTTGCGTGGCCGCGTGGGGCGTTCGCATCACCAGGCCTATGCCTGGCTGCTAACACCGCATCCAAAGGCGATGACCACCGACGCGCAGAAACGTCTGGAAGCCATTGCTTCGTTGGAAGATCTCGGCGCGGGGTTTGCGCTGGCGACCCACGACCTTGAAATTCGCGGCGCGGGTGAACTGCTTGGTGAAGATCAGAGCGGTTCAATGGAAACCATTGGCTTCTCGCTCTATATGGAACTGCTGGAAAACGCCGTCGATGCGTTGAAAGAGGGCCGCGAGCCGTCGCTGGAAGATCTCACCAGCCAGCAAACGGAAGTTGAACTGCGTATGCCGTCGCTGCTGCCGGACGATTTCATTCCTGACGTCAATACACGTCTCTCTTTCTATAAGCGTATCGCCAGTGCAAAAAGTGAAAGCGAGCTGGACGAAATCAAAGTGGAACTGATTGACCGCTTTGGTCTGTTACCGGATGCGGCGCGAACGCTGCTGGATATCGCGCGTTTGCGTCAACAGGCGCAGAAGCTGGGTATTCGGAAGCTGGAAGGCAATGAGAAAGGCGGCGTGATTGAGTTCGCAGAGAAAAACCATGTGAACCCGAGCTGGTTGATTGGCCTGCTGCAGAAACAGCCGCAGCACTTTCGCCTGGACGGCCCAACGCGGCTGAAGTTCTTCCAGGACCTGAGCGAGCGTAAAACACGGATGGAATGGGTGCGGCAATTTATGCGCCAGTTAGAAGAGAACGCCATCGCGTAATACCCAATATCAGGCCTACCCTTCACTGAACTGTAGGCCTGATAAGCGCAGAGCATCAGGCAACCTCAGGATGCAAAAAGGGGAGCCATTCGGCTCCCCTTTTCTTCTCCCCAACTTCGCTCAACCGAGCTTAGTTATTGCGGATGTATTCATCCATTTCGGTTTTCAGGTTATCGGATTTCGTACCGAAAATCGCCTGAACGCCGGAACCCGCAACAACCACACCTGCCGCGCCCAGTTTCTTCAGCCCAGGCTGGTCAACTTTCGCGACATCCGCCACGCTAACGCGCAGACGGGTGATGCAGGCATCAAGGTTAGTGATGTTTTCTTTACCGCCGAAAGCAGCCACCAGAGCCGGTGCCATTTCGCTGGTCGCGCCAGCTTTGCTGTCTTCGGATGCATCTTCACGACCCGGCGTTTTCAGGTCCAGTGCTTTAATCAGCACGCGGAAGACGGTGTAGTAAACGATCGCATAGCAGATACCGACAATCGGGAACAGCCACAGTTTGCTGCTGTTACCAGACAGAACGATAAAGTCGATCAGGCCGTGAGAGAACGAGGTACCGTCACGCATACCCAGCAGGATACAGATCGGGAATGCCAGGCCAGCCAGAATCGCGTGAATGACATACAGGATCGGCGCAACGAACATGAAGGAGAACTCGATCGGCTCGGTAATACCGGTCAGGAACGAGGTCAGCGCCGCGGAGATCATGATACCGCCCACTTTTGCACGGTTTTCCGGTTTAGCAGAGTGCCAGATAGCAATCGCCGCAGCCGGCAGGCCGTACATTTTGAACAGGAAGCCACCGGACAGTTTGCCCGCAGTCGGGTCACCGGCCATGTAACGCGGGATATCACCGTGGAACACCTGGCCTGCTGCGTTAGTGAATTCACCAATCTGCATCTGGAAAGGTACGTTCCAGATGTGGTGCAGACCGAACGGCACCAGGCAGCGTTCGATGAAGCCGTAAATACCAAATGCCACGACCGGGTTCTGGTAAGCAGCCCACTGTGAGAAGGTCTGGATAGCAGTACCAATCGGCGGCCAAATGAAGGAGAGCACGATGCCCATAAAGATTGCGGTCAGACCAGAAATGATCGGAACGAAACGTTTACCGGCGAAGAAGCCCAGATACTCAGGCAGCTTGATACGGTAGAAGCGGTTGAACATGTACGCGGCGATCGCACCGGCGATAATACCGCCGAGAACACCGGTATCCGCCAGGTGCTTCGCGGCGATTTCTTCAGCCGGGAGATGCAGAACCAGCGGCGCAACCACAGCCATGGTTTTTACCATGATGCCGTAGGCCACAACGGAAGCCAGAGCGGAAACACCGTCGTTATTGGTGAAGCCCAGTGCAACACCGATAGCGAAGATGAGCGGCATGTTGGCAAAAACGGAACCGCCCGCTTCCGCCATAACATGGGAAACGACGGCTGGCAGCCAACTGAAGTTTGCAGAACCGACGCCCAGCAGGATACCTGCGATAGGCAGTACGGATACTGGCAACATCAGTGATTTACCGACCTTTTGCAGGTTAGCAAATGCATTCTTAAACATAATTGAGAGTGCTCCTGAGTATTTGTGCTTTTACACATCACCTTTCGGGCTACGTCTGCGTGAGCGGCAGTTACGGTGCCTGCTGACGCAACAAGAATGATGTTGTGTATTTTTTCTACGTTTTCACGCATTAGCGAGGGGGGAGTAACCTCGCGATGTAACGGGCATCTAAGCGCCCTTTATTTATTACACAGAGTAAAATAAATACCCTGAACTTTGTTTGACGGCTATCACGTTTCAATGAGCGACAGATGAAATACTTATGAAACTTTACATAACTGATTGCCAAATGTTACAAAAAATCCATCCACCGCCATTTTTATGGCGGTGAACTTTACTCGCTTTGATTATTAATTACGAGCTTTAAAATAAGCCGTGAAATCAGGGAAGTTGCAGGCGGGCGGGCTCAATATGGAAGAGACGGGCAAAGTTTTGTGTTGTCTGCTGCGCCAGTTCTTCGACGGAAACGCCCTTCAGAACGGCCATGTACTCCGCAACATCACGCGTCATCGCGGGCTGATTCTCTTTCCCGCGATGCGGTACTGGCGCCAGATACGGCGAATCCGTTTCAACCAGCAGACGATCCAACGGCACATACCGTGCGGCATCGCGCAGTTGTTCAGCATTCCGGAAGGTGACAATCCCGGAGAAAGAGATATAGAACCCCATATCCAGCAACTTACCTGCGGTTTCTCTGTCTTCTGTGAAACAGTGTAGTACGCCACCGCAATCCGTCACTTTTTCTTCGCGAAGAATCGCCAGCGTATCAACACGTGCGTCGCGGGTATGCACGATGACAGGTTTGTTCAGTTCGCGGCCAATCTGAATATGCTGGCGGAAAGAGACCTGCTGGCGGGATTTCGTTTCCGGCGTGTAATAATAGTCGAGCCCGGTCTCCCCCATAGCGACCACGCCCTCTTCTGCCGCCAGACGGCGCAGTTCTTCTACATCGTACTCTTCATCCTGATTCAGAGGGTGGACGCCGCAGGAGAAAACAACATCAGGACGCTGGCCGACCAGATCGCGCATGCTGCGATAACCCGGTAAGGTTGTGGCGACAGCCAGACAAAATTTCACATCGCGTGCGGCGGCTTTGGCCAGCACGTCATCTACATCTTTATGCAGGTTTTCATAATCGAGGCCATCAAGATGGCAGTGCGAGTCGACTAAAAACATAATGTCTCTCTTAGAGATGCGATACCGGCAGTACCGCACCAGGTTGCAAGTAATGTTCCCAGCGCAGAAGGCGCTCGGTGAGGATCAGTTCGCGGTTCAGGCCCGTCACGTTCAGCAACTGTTCGCGACAGGTACAGATATCCGCCACGATAGCCTGAAGACGCGTGGTCGTTACCCCATGAGCAATCTGGTGCACTAACGCGGCGTAATCGACGTTCACGATAGTGCGAATCCCCTGCTGTTGCTTGAGCGCGTCCAACAGTAACGATGCCAGCCAGTGCAAACGCTGGGCCACCGTTTCATGGTTTAGTAACGGCAGCAGTGCCAGCCAGTCACCGCTGCTAAGGGTAGCAGAGAGTCCCTGACACAGTTTTGCCCGGGGTGTCCAGTTCTCTTCCAACAGTAGCGTTTGCGCCGCAGCAGGCGCGCCGGCACTGAGGCGTAACGCCGCCAGCCGTTCATTTTGTGACATTGTCACTTCACGTTCCAGCCACGCTAAACCGTATTGTTCAGACGGTGGGGCGAGATGGAAAAGACGACAACGGCTGCGCAAGGTTGCCAGCAAACGCGCAGGTTCCTGACAGGCGAGGAAGAACCAGGTATTTTTCGGCGGCTCCTCCAGCGTTTTCAGCAACGCATTGGCGGCGGCTTCCGTGAGGATCGCGGCATCGGCAATCCATACCACTTTAGCGCCGCCCAGGCGGGCATGCTCGTACAGCTTCTCGCTGACCTCACGCACCGCATCAATACCCAACGTGCTCTTGCCCTTTTCCGGCGCAAGCGCGTAATAGTCCGGATGCGTACCAGCCTGCATGAGTTGACAGCTATGGCATTTTCCGCAGCTTTTATGGCCCTCAGGCTGTTGGCACATCAGGTAACGCGTCAGGGCATAGACCAGTGCTTCATCGCCCATGCCAGCGCGCGCCTGTACCAGCAACGCATGATGACCCCGACCGGCCTGATAGCTGGTAATCAGCTGTTCAAAAGCGGGACGCAGCCACGGATACCACTTCATGCCTGCTGCTCCGCAACCCAGTCAATAACCGTTTGGCGGATGTCGCTCATAACCTGCTCCAGCGGTTGCGTCGCATCGATAGTGCGAATGCTGTCATCGGCCGCCGCCAGCTCAAGATAACGCGCGCGGGTACGGTTGAAGAAGTTCAGCGACTCCTGCTCAATACGGTCAAGATCGCCGCGCGCACGGGCGCGCTTAAGGCCCACTTCCGGCGTAACATCCAGATAAAGCGTCAGGTTCGGGCGGAAATCCCCCAGCACTGCATTGCGCAACGTCGCCAGCATATGTTGATCGATACCACGTCCGCCGCCCTGATACGCCTGGGTGGAGAGATCGTGGCGATCGCCAATCACCCACTCGCCCTTTGCCAGCGCCGGTTTAATGACCGTCTCAACCAGTTGTACGCGTGCGGCATAGAACATTAAAACTTCGGCTTTGTCGGTGATCACTTCATCGCCGACAGATTTGATATCCAGCACCAGACTACGCAGTTTTTCAGCAAGGACAGTCCCGCCCGGCTCACGGGTAAAAACCAGATCCGTGATGCCCAGTTCCTGCAAGGTTTTTACCACCACATCGCGTGCAGTGGTTTTCCCTGCGCCTTCCAGACCTTCGATGACGATATAGTTACTGCGCATTTTTTTCCTTAAGGGCTTTTAAATAGTCCTGCACTGAGCGGTTATGGCTGACCAGATTGGTATTAAAGGTGTGTCCGCCTTTTCCGTCAGCAACAAAATAGAGATACGACGTTTTGGCCGGATGAGCCGCAGCGTTCAGCGACGCTTCCCCAGGTGCCGCGATCGGCCCCGGCGGCATACCAGCAATCACATAAGTATTGTAAGCCGTTGGCGTTTCCAGATCTTTACGCGTCAATTTACCATTATAACGCTCTCCCATGCCGTAAATCACGGTTGGGTCGGTTTGCAGGCGCATACCGATACGCAGGCGGTTAATAAAGACAGAGGCCACACGATCGCGCTCTTCAGCCACGGCAGTCTCTTTCTCAATAATTGAGGCCATCGTCACCAGTTCATTCTTATCTTTATACGGCAGCCCTTCCATACGCCCTTCCCAGACCTTATCGACCTCGGCCACCATTTTCTGGTGCGCACGTTTGAGAATCGCCACATCGCTGGTATTGGCCGTGTACATCCAGGTATCCGGCCACAGCCAGCCTTCCACCCAATCCGGGTGTTCCAGCTCAAGCACTTTTGCAACGGTTTCGTAGCTGTCATCGGCCAGCGTATGTTTTACATACGGCGCCTCGCGTAGCTGACGCAGATAGTCACTCACCCGCATACCTTCGACGAAGCGCAGCGGGAACTGTGCCTCTTTACCGCTCTCAAGCAATTGCAGCATTTCGCGTACGGTCATGGATGGCGTAAAGCGATAGGTACCAGCCTTGAAGTGAGAGAGCTCGGGCTCAAGACGCAGCAGCCACTGAAAGACGCGCGGACGATTAATGATTTTTTCGCCGTAAAGCTGTTGGCCCAGCGCCAGGCGGCCGGTTCCCGCTTTGAGGGAGAAAATGGTCTCTTCCTTAATTAACAGAGTACTGTTCGCCAGTTGACGAACTTTCCATGCGCCAATGCCCGCAGCGATAGCCATCACTACCAGCAGTATCAAAATAACGCCTAACAATTTCTTCATGCTAATCAGACAACTCACAAAGTGGGGCTAAATAGAGGTAAAGTTCGCGTGACGGCCAATCGTGCCCGGCATAATGCTGCACCGGTACTATCGGCATCAACGCATTGCAGATTAACACTTCGTCTGCATCGGCTAACGCTTCCGGCAGTGCGACCACCTCAATCAATTGATAAGGCGATTCGGCAAGCTGCGCAATAATATGCTGGCGCATAATTCCATTCACGCCCGCCTGGTCAAGGCGCGGCGTGAAAACATCTCGCCCCTTACGCCAGAACAAGTTAGCCGCACAGCATTCCGTAACCCACCCTTCGCTGTCAAGAACCAGCGCCTCATCGGCGTCCGTCTGCTCAAGATGAGAGCGGATCAGCACCTGTTCCAGCCGATTAAGATGCTTCAGACCCGCGAGATACGGATTGCGCCCGAGACGTACCGGGCTCAGCGCTAACGTTATGCCTTCCCTGCGCCAGTTCATGTAATGGGCAGGTGACGAGGAGGTAGCAAGAATTCGCGTCGCAGCGAGACAGTCCGCACCGCTGTAGCCTCTGCCCCCCACTCCGCGGCTGATAATGACTTTCAGCACGCCTTGCTGTTGCTGAGTCGCCAGTTGACGCATTTCGTCTTGCAGGAGAGTCCAGTCATTGAAGACGATGTTTAAACGCTGGCAGGCAAGCTGTAAGCGGGCAAGATGGGCAGAGAGAAAGGATACGTCCCCCTGCGCTATCCGGGCAGTCGTAAAGCAGCCGTCGCCGAACTGTGTTGCTCTGTCGTTGACCGCGAGGGTGTCCTGTTCCAGGCCGTTAATCAAGAACATAAGGCGCTCCTTTTCGGTGGGCGGATAGTGTCGCAGGATGAATAGCACAGGACAAGCAGAGAAAACTGAAGATAAAAAAAGACCCGCAAAGCGGGCCTTCTTAAACGGTCTTAGCGTCGGCGGGCAAACCCGCCGTCAGCATTAGATCTTTTTAAAGATCAACGAACCATTGGTGCCGCCGAAGCCGAAGGAGTTACACAGGGTGTATTCCATTCCGCTTACCTGACGGGCTTCGTGAGGAACAAAGTCCAGATCGCAACCTTCATCCGGGTTATCCAGGTTGATGGTTGGCGGTACAGCCTGATCGCGCAGTGCGAGGATAGAGTAGATTGATTCTACCGCACCCGCCGCACCTAACAGGTGACCGGTCATGGATTTCGTTGAGCTCACCATTACGCGGCTGGCTGCATCACCGAAGACAGATTTCACCGCCTGCGCTTCTGCTTTATCGCCCGCCGGCGTTGATGTGCCGTGTGCGTTAACGTAGCCAATCTGGCCCGGTTCAAGCGCCGCATCACGCAGTGCATTGACCATCGCCAGCGCCGCGCCAGCGCCGTCTTCCGGCGGTGACGTCATATGGTAAGCATCGCTGCTCATACCAAAGCCGACAACTTCAGCGTAGATTTTCGCGCCGCGTTTTTTCGCATGCTCGTACTCTTCGAGTACCACCATACCTGCACCGTCACCCAGCACGAAGCCATCACGCTCTTTGTCCCACGGACGGCTCGCTGCCTGTGGGTTGTCATTGCGGGTAGAGAGTGCGCGCGCTGCGCCAAAGCCACCCACACCGAGCGGAGTACTGGCTTTTTCTGCGCCACCGGCCACCATCGCGTCTGCATCGCCATAGGCGATGATACGAGCAGCGTGGCCGATGTTATGTACGCCTGAAGTACAAGCCGTTGCGATAGAGATACTTGGCCCACGCAAACCAAACATGATGGTCAGATGACCGGCCACCATATTAACAATTGTGGATGGAACAAAGAACGGGCTGATCTTACGCGGTCCGCCGTTTACCAGCGAACTGTGGTTTTCTTCGATCAAGCCGAGACCACCGATACCGGAACCAATAGCGGCACCGATGCGGGTTGCGTTCTCTTCCGTCACTTCAAGGCCAGAATCCTGCATGGCCTGTACGCCAGCGACAATTCCATATTGAATGAAGGCATCCATCTTGCGCTGTTCTTTGCGCGAGATAATGTCATCACAGTTAAAATCCTTTACTAAGCCAGCAAATTTCGTTGCATAGGCGCTAGTATCGAAATGGTCGATCAGGCTGATGCCACTCTGACCGGCAAGGAGAGCTTTCCAGGTAGACTCTACGGTATTGCCGACAGGAGACAACATGCCCAGTCCGGTCACAACTACACGACGCTTAGACACGGTTGTCCTCCAGGGAGGGAATAAATAAGATTCGTTGGGATAAAAAGATAAAACTCAGGCGGTCGAGTGACCGCCTGGAGATGTTCACTTACGCCTGGTGACCGTTGATGTAATCAATGGCAGCCTGAACGGTGGTGATTTTCTCAGCTTCTTCGTCCGGAATCTCAGTATCAAACTCTTCTTCCAGAGCCATTACCAGCTCAACGGTGTCAAGAGAATCTGCGCCCAGGTCTTCAACGAAGGAAGCGGAGTTCACAACTTCTTCCTGCTTAACGCCCAGCTGTTCGCCGATAATTTTCTTAACGCGTTCTTCGATAGTGCTCATACTCTTAAATTTCCTATCAAAACTCGCTTTCGCGATGGTTTTCGTAGTGTATAAAATGTTGAAAAATTTGCAACTAAATCCCGGCAGGTCTTACCACGATTTTACGTTATTTTGAGGCCATACCCCCCAATAACGCAAATCATTTTGCACTAATTATGCCCAGAACTACGTAGACTGCGCGCATCCTGAGCATTTTGTGCAAATCGCGGTCAGACCATGTACATCCCGCCGTTCACATGCAAAGTTTCACCCGTGATGTAAGCTGCTTCGTCGGATGCCAGGAATGCAACCGCGTTGGCGATTTCCTGTGCGCCGCCGAGGCGACCCGCAGGAACCTGCGCCAGGATACCCGCACGCTGGTCATCAGACAGCGCACGCGTCATGTCCGTTTCAATAAAGCCCGGAGCAACAACGTTCACCGTAATGCCGCGAGACGCAACTTCACGCGCCAGCGACTTACTGAAACCGATCAGACCGGCTTTCGCCGCAGCGTAGTTAGCCTGACCAGCATTTCCCATGGTACCAACCACAGAACCGATAGTAATAATACGACCGTGACGCTTTTTCATCATAGCGCGCATTACTGCTTTTGACAGACGGAAAACTGATGAAAGATTCGTTTCGATGATATCGTTCCACTCATCGTCTTTCATGCGCATTAACAGGTTATCACGTGTAATCCCGGCATTATTGACCAGAATGTCCACTTCGCCAAATTCTGCGCGAATATTTTCCAGAACAGATTCGATAGATGCCGGGTCGGTCACATTCAACATCAGACCTTTACCGTTCGCACCCAGGTAGTCGCTAATCGCCTGCGCGCCGTTTTCACTGGTCGCAGTGCCGATAACTTTCGCGCCGCGGGCGACGAGAGTTTCAGCGATTGCGCGGCCAATACCGCGGCTTGCGCCTGTCACCAGGGCAATTTTTCCTTCAAAGCTCATGCGTTCCTCTTTTATTGCGCAAGTGCCGCTGACAGGGCTTCCGGCTCGTTGATCGCCGATGCCGTCAGGGTATCTACAATACGTTTGGTCAAGCCGGTAAGGACTTTACCCGGTCCAACCTCATACAGGTGCTCAACACCTTTCGCAGCCATCAGTTCTACACTCTTCGTCCACTGAACCGGGCTGTACAGCTGGCGGATCAGGGCATCACGAATGGCGTCCGGCGCGGTTTCACACTGCACATCCACGTTGTTGATGACCGGGATCTGCGGTGCGTTGAAGGTAATTTTTGCCAGCTCAACGGCCAGTTTCTCAGCAGCAGGCTTCATCAGCGCACAGTGAGACGGTACGCTGACCGGCAGTGGCAACGCACGTTTTGCGCCAGCGGCTTTACAGGCAGCACCCGCGCGTTCAACGGCTTCTTTGTGTCCGGCGATAACCACCTGGCCCGGCGAGTTAAAGTTCACCGGAGAAACCACCTGCCCTTCGGCAGATTCTTCACAGGCTTTGGCGATAGACGCATCGTCCAGGCCAATAATAGCGGACATGCCGCCGGTGCCTGCCGGCACGGCTTCCTGCATAAACTTGCCACGCAGTTCCACCAAACGAACCGCATCAGCGAAATTAATGACGCCAGCGCAAACCAGCGCAGAATATTCACCCAGGCTATGGCCAGCCATCAGAACCGGCGCTTTACCGCCCTGCTGCTGCCACAAACGGTACAGCGCAACGGATGCGGTCAGGAGTGCAGGCTGTGTCTGCCAGGTTTTGTTCAACTCTTCCGCCGGGCCCTGTTGGGTCAGTGCCCACAGATCATAACCCAGCGCGTCAGACGCTTCACGGAAAGTCTCTTCAATAATTGGGTGAGTTGCCGCTAATTCGGACAACATCCCAACCGTTTGAGAACCCTGCCCAGGGAACACAAAAGCAAATTGCGTCATTTTTTTATCCTTATACTTAGAAACGAACCAGTGCAGAGCCCCAGGTAAACCCGCCACCAAAGGCTTCCAGCAGCACAAGTTGCCCGCGCTTAATACGACCATCACGCACCGCTTCATCGAATGCGCAAGGCACAGAGGCCGCGGAGGTATTGCCGTGACGATCCAGCGTCACCACAACGTTATCCATCGACATGCCGAGTTTTTTCGCCGTGGCGCTGATGATACGCAGGTTGGCCTGATGTGGCACTAACCAGTCGAGTTCAGCACGGTCAAGATTGTTGGCCGCCAGCGTCTCTTCGACGATGTGTGCCAGTTCAGTGACCGCAACCTTGAACACTTCATTCCCGGCCATGGTCAGATAAATCGAATTTTCTGGATGAACGCGATCGGCGTTAGGCAGCGTCAGAAGATCGCCGTAGCTACCGTCTGCGTGCAGATGGGTGGAGATAATTCCCGGTTCTTCAGACTGCCCCAGAACCACGGCGCCCGCGCCGTCACCGAAGATAATGATCGTGCCGCGATCGGCAGGATCGCAGGTGCGCGCCAGCACATCAGAACCAATCACCAGCGCATTTTTCACCGCGCCGGATTTCACGTACTGGTCTGCTACGCTCAGGGCGTAGGTGAAGCCCGCACAGGCTGCGGCGACGTCAAATGCCGGGCAGCCTTTGATGCCTAACATGCTCTGAATTTGGCAGGCAGCGCTTGGGAAAGCGTGCGTTGCAGAAGTGGTAGCAACAACGATCAAGCCGATATCGTTTTTATCCACGCCCGCCATTTCCAGCGCGCGCTGAGCGGCTTCAAAGCCCATCGTTGCAACGGATTCATCCGGGCCTGCGATACGGCGTTCACGGATACCTGTGCGCGTGACAATCCACTCGTCAGTCGTATCAACCATTTTTTCCAGGTCGGCGTTCGTACGCACTTGCTTGGGCAGATAACTGCCGGTACCAATAATCTTCGTATACATGTACGCTCAATCTTATCCGGTAACATACCCATCAGCTTTGCACATCAGCACGCCGCTCGCTTACTTTGCGTCGTTGTTCTGCGGCTCAAAACCAGCCGGGTATAACAATTCCAGGCGAGCGGCAATCCGCTGAGGGACTTGTCGCTGCACCGCCTGCACTGCCTGCTCGATCGCCACGCAAAACGCGCGTTGATTCGCCGCACCATGACTCTTAATCACCGTGCCGCGTAATCCTAACAGACAGGCACCATTATACTGGTCGGGGTTGAGGTGACTGAATCGCCGGGTCAGACTTTTTTGTAACCAACGTTTTAATAAAATCAGCCACCACGCCGTTTTTTTCCCCTCGCCCTGCGATTTCAGCAGCGAAAGGAACATTCTGACAACCCCTTCCATGGTTTTTAGCGTGACGTTACCTGTAAACCCGTCACAAACCAAAACATCTGTTTTCCCCGTCAGCAATTCGTTCGCTTCCAGGTAGCCAATATAGTTCAGAGACGGCAATGTTTTTAGTATCTGTGAAGCATCGCGAATGCTGTCCAGCCCTTTCGTCTCTTCTTCACCGATGTTTAGCAGCGCCACGCGAGGGTTTTCAATGCCAACCACTTCTTCCGCGAGCACCGAGCCCATCACCGCAAACTGAACCAACATTGTGCTATCACAATCGACGTTAGCGCCCAGGTCGAGCACCACCGTCTTTCCCTTCTGCTGATGGGGTAATACCGTCACCAGCGCCGGGCGCTCAATCCCCTGAAGTGGTTTGAGCAGTAATTTTGCGAGCCCCATCAGCGCGCCTGTATTCCCGGCGCTAACGCAGGCTTCAGCTCGCCCTTCTTTCACTAGCTCCAGCGCCACACGCATCGATGTTCCGCGACTGTTGCGGATGGCGTGTGAAGGCCGTGCATCACTGGCAATAACTGACTGTGCAGGAATAATCTGCAGACGAGAGCGCGTCTCAAAATCAGCTTTGGCAAGTAATGGCGTAATATCGTCGGGGTTACCGACCAGAAGAAGTGTGAGTTGCGAATAGGAATTCAGTGCCTGCAGTGCTGCAGGCACTGTCACGGTAGGGCCAAAATCTCCCCCCATGACATCTAACGCCAGGGTTAGATGTGTCAAGGTTATCGTCGCCGCTCGGTTTGGGAATCCCCGCTTACACGGGGAATGCCTCACTAAGCTTCACCACGCTTGAACTCGTCGTCTTTCACGCTACAGGGGCGTTGGCTGCGTTCGTTCACTCCAATCGCATAGTCATCTATGCGATTGGAGGTTCTCTCGCTTGCCGCCTTCCTGCAACGCGAAATCCTTAGAGTATCGCGTGATTACTTAGCGATAACCTTGCGACCGCGGTAGAAACCGTCGGCAGTGATGTGGTGACGCAGGTGGGATTCACCAGAAGTCTTGTCTACAGACAGGCTGGTAACTGCAGTCAGCGCGTCATGGGAACGACGCATGCCACGTTTGGAACGGGTTGGTTTGTTTTGTTGTACGGCCATGGACCTTACTCCTCAATTACTTACGCTTTAAGCTGGCTAATACGGCAAATGGGTTTGGTTTCTGCGCCTCTTCAGGCAATTCACCAAAGACCATGTCCGCCTCGGACACTTCACAGTGTTCAGAATCATGCACCGGAACCACCGGCAAGGCGAGGATGATTTCATCTTCAACCACCGCCAGCAGATCGATTTCACCGAATTCGTTAACCTCAATCGGCTCATACGCTTCCGGGAGTGCTTCAACCTGATCATTATTTTTGACCGGGCTGAAACAATACGTTGTGTAAACCTGGTGAGTAAACGGTTTCCCGCAACGCTGACATTCCAGCGATACCGTCACCTTCGCATCACCGGTCAGAACCGCGAGGCGTTGGTTATCGATAGCGAAGGACATCTCGCATTCTACATCACTGTCTACACTGACTACGGACGCGGCGACACGCTCCGCTTGATCGGGGGTATAGATACCCTGGTAATCAAGGCGTTTTTGAGCCGTACGAACCGGGTCGAGAGTCAGGGGTAATTTTACCTTTTGCATAGGGCGCGCATATTAACTTTGTAACGTCATAGAGTCAAAGAAAAAGGCAGCCTCAGGTTGCCTTTTGCCAATAATTCGCACACATTGCGGCGTGTAGTTTAAAATGTCGCAATCTAATTCGCCAGAGTTTACCTAAAAAATTATGCCTGAAATTATTTTAGCCTCCACATCGCCTTATCGCCGCCTGCTGTTAGAGAAACTCGGTATCCCTTTCACCTGCGCCGCGCCCGAGGTCGATGAAATTCCCCTCCCCGCCGAAACCCCGCGCCATCTGGTGCTGCGTCTGGCGCAGGCGAAAGCGCAGGCGCTGGCTGAACGTTTTCCGCATCATCTGATTATTGGTTCTGACCAGGTTTGCGTGTTGGATGGCGAAATAACCGGCAAACCGCATACGGAAGAAAATGCGCGTAAACAATTAAAGAAAGCCAGTGGCAATATTGTGACTTTTTATACGGGCCTGGCGCTTTATAATTCTGTTAATGGCCAGTTACAAACTGAATGCGAACCTTTTGATGTCCATTTTCGTCATCTGACTGAGCAAGAAATAAACCATTATGTGCAAAAAGAGAGCCCGCTGAATTGCGCAGGCAGTTTTAAAAGCGAGGGATTAGGCATCGCGCTGTTTGAACGTCTCGAAGGTCGCGATCCAAACACGCTGGTGGGGCTGCCGCTGATTGCACTGTGCCAGATGCTGCGCCGGGAAGGGTTTAATCCGTTAAGTAGATAGAGTGTACATACTGACAAGAAGGGCAGCCTGAGGCTGCCCTTCTTTTATTTGATAGTACGTAACACCTGCAAACAGCGCTTCAGGGCGTTATCCATTGGCGCTTCTACGCGCATCACTTCGCCCGTGCCTGGGTGAGTGAATTTCAGCGCCGCCGCATGCAGGAACAGACGCTTAAGCCCGGTCCCCGCTTCGGTAAGTTGCTGATCGAATTCGCGGTCACCATAGCGATCGTCAAAGGCAATCGGATGTCCCGCATGAAGGGTATGCACACGGATCTGGTGCGTACGCCCCGTCACCGGGCTACAGCGCACCAGCGTGGCAAACGCATAGCGCTCTTCGACTTTAAAACGCGTTTCTGACGGTTTGCCTTCCTGGCTCACGCGTACAATACGCTCACCGCTTTGCAGAATATTTTTCAGCAATGGCGCCTGCACCGCTTTAACGTGCGATTGCCACTGACCGCGCACAAGGGCCAGATAATCTTTCTGCATCCCTTTTTCACGCAGTTGTTCATGCAGCGAACGCAGCGCAGAGCGCTTTTTCGCCACCAGCAGCACGCCTGATGTATCACGGTCAAGACGGTGCACCAGTTCCAGGAAGCGCGCTTCCGGGCGCAGCGCGCGCAGGCCTTCAATCACGCCGAAGCTCAAACCGCTGCCACCGTGTACTGCCGTACCGGATGGCTTATTCAGCACCAGAATATGTTCATCTTCATAAAGGATAACGTCGCTCAGCGCGGCCACCTTTTGCAGATGCGGTGAAACGGCGTCTTCTTCGCGTTCCGCAACGCGCACTGGCGGGATACGCACTTCATCGCCCGCCTCCAGTTTGTACTCGGGTTTGATGCGTTTTTTGTTCACCCGCACTTCACCCTTACGCAGGATGCGGTAAATCATACTCTTCGGCACGCCCTTCAGTTGGGTGCGCAAAAAGTTATCAATTCGTTGCCCGGCTTCATCAGCGCTGATGGCAACCATTTTTACGGTTGGAGTCTCAGTTTTCATGGTGGGCGATTCTAAATATCCCTGCTCAATAGCGCCACTCATTTTTCTGTGCTTATACTCTTCATAGTTCGAATAGATTTTTATCATTACCCTGACTCAGGGTCTTCTTCACTGAATGCGTTGATTGTTATTAGAGCAATCTCAACGAGCAAGTGAAAAAACTGTGATTAACCGGGTGATAAAAGGTGAAAGTCAACTTGCTATAACAAGGTTAGCAAGGAATAATGAAGACGTTTTCCGTGTTCATCTTGTTAGTGCAAGGAATTAAACGGAATGACCAGTTTTGTCTGTCCGATCATCCACGCAGCAATGGCGTAAGACGTATTGATCTTTCAGACAGTTAGCGGGCTGCGGGTTGCAGTCCTTACCGGTAGATACTTTACTGGATTTCACTCAACAGAATGACGGCAAGCCGGGCGTCCCCGGAAGCTTACCTAAGTCAAAGCAACTGGGGTAAGCAGGCGAAGCCACGCGTCTGGTGAGAGAATGACGATGAGTATAAATGGAATCTTCTCTGGAGAGTTATCCCAGGCTGTTCCCCTGATAATTGCGCTGTGTTTCCGTTTGAAATACAGGCGACCGACACTCTGCGCCTCTTAAGCGAGCGACAACCGTGAGGTTGGCGACGTGAACAGTCACGAGGCCATCGGTTTACCCCGGAAAGGTATCACTCTGCTCGCAGCTTAGTCGTCAATGTAAGAATAATGAGTAAGTTACGATGAAAAGAATGTTAATCAACGCAACTCAGCAGGAAGAGTTGCGTGTCGCCCTCGTTGATGGGCAGCGTCTGTATGATCTGGATATTGAAAGCCCAGGCCATGAACAGAAGAAAGCGAACATCTACAAAGGCAAAATTACCCGTATTGAACCGAGTCTTGAAGCAGCGTTTGTTGACTACGGCGCTGAACGTCACGGTTTCCTCCCTCTCAAAGAAATTGCCCGCGAATACTTCCCCGCTAACTACAGCGCACATGGCCGTCCGAATATCAAAGACGTGCTCCGTGAAGGTCAGGAAGTGATTGTCCAGATCGATAAAGAAGAACGCGGCAATAAAGGCGCTGCGCTGACAACCTTTATCAGCCTGGCGGGCAGTTATCTGGTGCTGATGCCGAACAACCCGCGTGCGGGCGGTATCTCTCGCCGTATCGAAGGCGACGATCGCACTGAACTGAAAGAAGCGCTGGCAAGCCTTGAGCTGCCGGATGGCATGGGCCTTATCGTTCGCACCGCAGGCGTTGGCAAATCTGCCGAAGCATTGCAGTGGGATTTAAGCTTCCGCCTGAAACACTGGGAAGCCATCAAAAAAGCCGCTGAAAGCCGCCCTGCGCCGTTCCTGATTCACCAGGAAAGCAACGTCATTGTGCGTGCCTTCCGCGACTATCTGCGTCAGGACATCGGTGAAATCCTCATCGACAACCCGAAAGTGCTGGAGCTGGCTCGCCAGCATATTTCCGCGCTGGGTCGTCCGGATTTCAGCAGCAAAATCAAACTGTACACCGGTGAAATCCCGCTGTTCAGCCATTACCAAATCGAATCGCAGATTGAATCCGCATTCCAGCGCGAAGTGCGTCTGCCTTCCGGTGGGTCTATCGTTATCGATAGCACCGAAGCCCTGACCGCCATCGACATCAACTCCGCGCGTGCAACCCGCGGCGGCGATATCGAAGAAACCGCGTTCAACACTAACCTTGAAGCCGCTGATGAAATTGCCCGCCAGCTGCGCCTGCGCGACCTCGGCGGTCTGATTGTTATCGACTTCATCGATATGACGCCGGTACGCCACCAGCGCGCGGTAGAAAACCGCCTGCGCGAAGCGGTTCGCCAGGATCGTGCGCGTATCCAAATCAGCCACATCTCACGCTTTGGCCTGCTGGAAATGTCGCGTCAGCGTCTGAGCCCGTCACTGGGTGAATCCAGCCATCACGTCTGCCCGCGCTGCTCCGGTACCGGCACCGTGCGTGACAACGAATCCATGGCTCTCTCGATCCTGCGTTTGATTGAAGAAGAAGCGCTGAAAGAGAACACCAAAGAAGTACACGCCATCGTCCCTGTGCCAATTGCGTCTTACCTGCTGAACGAAAAACGTGCCGCGGTAAGCGCCATTGAAAGCCGTCAGGGTGGCGACGTTCGCTGCATTATCGTGCCGAACGATCAGATGGAAACGCCGCACTATCATGTACTGCGCGTTCGTAAAGGCGAAGAGACCTCGACCCTGAGCTATCTGCTGCCGAAACTGCACGAAGAAGAGATGGCACTGCCGTCTGAAGACGAACCTGCTGAACGTAAACTGCCTGAGCAACCGGCTCTCGCGACCTTTGTGATGCCAGACGTTCCGCCTGAACCGACAACGGCAAAACCGGCAGTCTCCGCGCCGACCGCAGCCAAAACAGCCGCTGCGCCTGCCGCGCCTGGCCTGGTGTCTCGCTTCTTCAGCGCCCTGAAAAACCTGTTCGGTGGTAGCGAAGAGAAAGTCGTTGAGCCGCAGCCTGAGAAGAAAGAAGAGAAACCTGCTCGCCAGCAGGAGCGTCGCAAGCCGCGTCAAAACAATCGTCGCGATCGTAATGACCGCAACGACCGAGGCGATCGTGGCGACCGCAACGAACGTCGTGATAACAATCGTGGCGATAACGAAGGACGCGAAGCCCGCGAACCACGTGAAGGCCGCGAGGGTCGTGAGGACAACCGCCGCAACCGTCGCGAAAAACCGCAGCAAAATGCGGAAACGCGCGACAACCGTCAGCAGAACATCGCGGACGATGGCGAGAAAGCAAAATCCCGTGACGAGCAGCAGCCGCGCCGTGAACGTAATCGTCGTCGCAACAACGATGAAAAACGTCAGGCACAGCAGGAAGCCAAATCACAAGTTCGTGACGAAATCGTTGCAGAGGACAATGCACAGGAAGAGCGCGTGCAGACTATGCCGCGTCGTAAGCAACGCCAGCTGACGCAAAAAATCCGCATTGAAACCGCGGAAGAGACGGCAGCGCGCGAAACCTTCGAAGACGATATTCCGCAGGAAACGTCCGCACCGCGTACCGAGCTGGCAAAAGTCGATCTGCCTGCCGTCGTTGAAAGCGCGCCGGCTCAGGCCGAGCATGATGACAACGGTGAAGCACGTGATACAGCGGGTATGCCGCGTCGTTCACGCCGTTCCCCGCGTCATCTGCGCGTGAGCGGTCAGCGTCGTCGTCGCTATCGTGACGAGCGTTATCCGACCCAGTCTCCGATGCCGCTGACCGTCGCGTGCGCATCGCCGGAGCTGGCGTCAGGTAAAGTGTGGATCCGTTATCCGGTAACCCGTCCGCAGGATCAGGTGGTTGAAGAGCAACGCGAACAGGATGTTGTCGTTCAGGAAACCGTAGAGCAGGTTGTTGCGCCAGTTGCAGCGATTGAGCCTGTGGTTGCCGAAGCGCCAGTAGCAGCGGTTGAAACCGTTGAACCTGCCGCCGCAGCGCAGCCTGTTGCTGAGATTGTTGAACCGGCAGTTGAAACCACCCATCCGGAAGTGATTGAAGCGCCGGTAACTGAACAACCGCAGATCATCGCCGAAGAAGACGCCGTGGTTGCGCAGGAAGTGGTTGAAGAAGTGCAGCCTGCCGCAGTTGAGCCGGAAGCGCCGGTTGCAGAAGTGGTTGCTGAAACCGCTGCACCGGTAGAAGCGCCAGTGGTCGAAGAAGCACCGGTTGCCGTCGCCGAGCCAGAAGTGGTGGCAGAGCCTGTTGTCGAAACTGCACCTGCTGCGGCACATCACGCCAGCGCGCCGATGACTCGCGCACCGGCTCCAGCTTATGTGCCGGAAGCGCCGCGCCATAGCGACTGGGTTCGCCCGGCATTCGGCTTCGACGGTAAAGGTGCTGCGGGTGGCCATAGCGCAACCCATCAGGCCTCTGCGGCGCCGACGCGTCCGCAGCCTGTTGAGTAACCGATACGCTAAAAAGCAAACCGGCCCCTGTGGCCGGTTTTTTTTTATGCCTTTCCCGGTAGCTGCATCCCGGCAATTTTCGGCATCACTTCACGCATCAAATCGAGAAACTTACGCAACCGTGTTGGATAATAACGCGCCCACGGATAGACCAGATGAACAGGCAGCGCGGCCACCTGCCACTCCGGTAACAGTTCAACCAGCCTACCCTGTGCCAGATCCTCTTCCACCGTCCATGTTGATACAATAGCGATCCCCAGCCCCGCCAGCGCGGCATTTTTCGCGACGTAGAGACTGTCCGTACTCAGACGCGGCACCAGTGAAAACGTCACACTCTCCTCATGACGATGCAGCGTGACGTCATGCTGATAGAAGGTACTGATCGCAATCCATGGCAATGCCGACATCATCCTGGGATGGGTAATTTCGGGGAACTTTGCTAACAGTTCAGGAGAGGCCACCGTACAGCGTGGGACTTCAGCCAGCAGCACAGAGATGGTGGCCGGGTCAACTTCCGTCCCAACGCGGATCGCGCAATCAATATTGTCACTGATAAAGTCGACGTTTTTATCATTGAGCATCCATTCGACCGACAGCTGTGGATGTTCGGCCAGAAAACCAATCAGTGGCATCAACAATTGTTCCTGGCCAAATGCATGCGGCGCACGCACCCGCAACGTACCAACGGGCTGATCGTCCGTAAGCTGTAATTCATCCTCCAGCGCCAGCCAGGCATCCACCACCTGTCGCGCATGTTGGTAACAGCGCTCGCCATCGTCAGTGAGTTTCATCGCATGCGTGGAGCGCAGAATTAATTTCGCCCCCAACAGTGACTCCAGCGATTGCAAACGACGGCTGATGGTCGCCTGGGTGGTTTCAAGCTGACGCGCCGCCGCCGATAGCGAACCCGATTCGACAATGCGAATAAACGTTCGCATCAGCTCAACTCTGTCTATACGCTCCTGCTTCTTCATTATCCACTTACCTATACGTCAAACGTATAACTGTTTTACCACTGCGCTGGCTACCGTGCCAGCACGCTTCAGGGAAAAATAGCGCCATACCGTATCTGAGGAACATCTGATGAAAACACACGTTAATCCGGGCTGGCTTATCTTTATCCTTGCGTTAGGCGCAGGCTTCAGCGTTGCCGCCATCTACTATGCCCAACCGCTGCTGCCGTTGATGGGCAATACTTTGCATCTGAGTGTTGAAGGCATGGGGCTCATCCCCACGCTCACTCAGGCGGGCTACGCGCTGGGAATCCTATTTCTGCTGCCGCTCGGCGACCGCTACGATCGTCGTACGCTAATCCTGTTAAAAAGCGGCATGCTGGCAGCCCTTCTGCTGCTGTGCAGCGTGACGCAGCATTTTCATCCGCTGCTGGTTGTCAGCCTGCTGATCGGTATGGCGGCAACGATGGCGCAGGATATTGTGCCTGCCGCCGCTATCCTCGCCCCTGCCGGGAAGCAAGGGAAAATGGTCGGCACAGTGATGACGGGGTTGTTACTGGGAATTTTGCTGTCGCGCACCGTGAGCGGCGTGATTGGTGAACTCTTTGGCTGGCGAGTGGTGTATCAGGCTGCTGCGGTCAGTATTGCGCTGATTGGCGTGCTGATGTGGCGCGTACTGCCACGCTTTACCGCGCACTCCAGTCTGAGCTATCCGGCATTAATGGCGTCACTGGTGCATCTGTGGCAGCGTTATCCCACATTACGCCGCGCCGCGCTGGCACAAGGCTTGCTTTCAATTGCGTTTAGCGCATTCTGGTCAACGCTCGCGGTCATGCTGCTGGAACATCATCATATGGGCAGCGCCGTCGCGGGTGGTTTTGGGATTGCGGGTGCGGCGGGCGCGCTTGCCGCGCCGCTGGCCGGTGGGCTGGCAGATAAAGTAGGTGCGGAGAAAGTCACCCAGTTAGGCGCTGCACTGGTCACGGTTTCCTTTGCACTGATGTTTATTCTGCCCGTTTTGCCACCGATGGCCCAACTGGCGATAATCGCCCTCTCCGCCATCGGCTTCGACCTGGGCCTGCAATCAAGCCTGGTTGCGCACCAGAACCTGGTTTATAGCCTGGAACCTCAGGCGCGGGGTCGCCTGAACGCACTGCTGTTTACGGTGGTCTTTATTGGCATGGCGCTGGGGTCAGTTCTGGGTAGTCAGCTGTATGCGCTGGCCGGCTGGGAAGGGGTTGTCGGGCTGGCGACGCTTGCAGGTGCCTGCGCATGGGGTGTTCGTTGGGTGGAAACCCGTCGTCTGCGCCGTACCGCGTTGCAAACTGCATAGTCACGCTTACAGGCCGGATAGCCGTATCCGGCCTGTAACATTATTTATTCAACTGAAACAGCGACATTCCCTGCATATCACTAAACGCTTTATACGATGCCTGTAGCGCCGTTTGCTGCATCACGTAGTTAGAGATGGTCTCATTCCAGTCCACATCCACCAGGTTACTCATCTGCTGCGTCTGGCTCAACGCGCGGTCATCGCCCAGCGCGTCGAGTTTATCCAGCTCATTAAGCTGTGTACCCAGTTCAGCACGCACGCTCAGCACATTGTTGAGCGAGTTGCTTAGCCCACGGTTGGTTTTGTCGATAGCGGCGCTGGCAAGAGCCTGCGCGTCTTCGTCATCGCTTACAGGCGTATTGAGCGCGGCAATGGCGCTATCCAGCATCGCAAACAGATTCGTATCGGTATCCGGCTTCGCATTGCTGGTCAGGCTATCAAAGATTTTATCGCCTGTATGGCCAATCACCATTGAACGTGAAGCGTCAACCTGCTGCGCGACATTCGCCGATCCGCCGACGTACGTACCGCCATCAGTAAACGGTGCCGTATCGGTTTTATATCCGGCAAAGATATAGCGCCCGTTTCCGTCCTGGCTGTTCGCCAGATTGAGAAGCTGATCGCGGATCCCTTGCAGGTCGGTCGCCAGCGAGGCCCGGTCGTCATCGCTTAATGTGCCGTTCCCGGCGTAAACGATTTTTTCCTGCGCCGATTGAATCGCAGTCGTCACCTGCGCCAGCGTATTTTCTTCCATCGACACGCGCTGAGTAGCAAACGTCCTCGCGGTAGCAAACTGGCTGTTTTGCGCCTGAGCCTGCGAAAGCACTACCGCTTGTGAGGCCGCTACCGGGTCATCGGAGGCACGGTTCACCCGCTTGCCGGTCGACATCTGTTCACCGTACTTCAGCCATTCTGACTGGGAACTGGTGATCCCGCGCATATTCTGCTGATACATCATCAGGGTACTGACACGCATGCGTTATTCCTCTCCTTAGCGAATATTAATCAGAGCATCAAACAGCGTGCTTGCCGTTTGCAGCACCTGGGCATTCGCCAGATAGTACTGCTGGAAGAGCTGCAGGTTGCCGTACTCTTCATCCAGGTTTACGCCGGAAATAGATTGTTGCTGTTTACTGAGCTGGGTGACGACGTTGCTTTGCGTGGTGCTGCTGGTCTCAAGCGTTGAGGTTTTATTGCCGATATCGCTGACCAGCGCCGCATACGCGTCGTTGAAGGTTTTGGAATTTCCCACCAGCTTCGCGTTTTGCAAATCGAGCAATGCCTGGCCATTACGGTTATCGCTCTCGCCATTTTCCGCGTCATCAATACCCAGCGCGAGCTCTGATTCATCACTGATCGCCACGCTCATGTTCACGATCGCATCGCTGACCGGCTTGACGGTAAAGCTGTCGTTCTCGGCCGGCGTGCCGCTCACCGTGACGGAGAGCCCGTCAAAGTTTAATGCGCCATCCTTCTGTTCCGCTTTCACTGTGGTGTTGTCGGAAAGACGCGTCACCTGCCATTCACCGTTTTTATAGCTCACGCGATAATCCGTGGCCTGCACGCTGGAGGCATCGGTCACGTCCGCCGTCAGCGACGCCTTACCGCTATTTTTACTGTTCGCCACTACGGAAGGATTACCAATCGTGAAGAAGTCCTTCCCCTCTTTTCCGTTCGCATCCACACCCTCTTTGTGCTGGGCGTTAAACGCATCCGCAAAGGCCAGTGCCATTTGGTTAAGGCTATTGCGAGTCTGATCGAGATCCTGCGAGCGGAAGGTCAACAAGCCGCCAAGTGAGCCCGTGTTAAGCAGTTTTTCCGGGATTTCAATATTTCCCGCAACGTTATCCACATACGCAACGGTGGTACGCGTTGGGTCGCTGCTGCTCGGCACAGCCGCCAGCTGGCGTGCATTACTGCCCTGCACCAGCGTATAGCCATTCGCCATGGTGACGTTGAACGTTCCGCTATCCTGCACGTTTACTTCTACGCCCACCAATTTGTTGAGCTCGCTGACTAACTGATCGCGCTGATCCAGCAAGTCGTTAGGTGACGCGCCCGCGCCGACGCCGGTCAGGCGAGAAATCTTATCGTTCAGGCTGGCAATCTGGTTCGCGTAGTTGTTGATTTGATCAACGGTGGTAGCGATAGAAAGATTCACCTGCTTATCCTGGTCGCGGAGATACTGATCGGCGACTTTAAACTGATTGACCAGACCATCCGCTTTACCCAAAACGGTCTGACGCGCGGCGGGATCTTCAGCGTTGCTCACCAGCGTTTGCATGCTGGAGAAGAAATCCTGAAGCGTGGTGGAAAGGGAGTTTGTGGTGCCGGAAAGCATATCGTCGATTTTCGACATCTGCTCATAACGCGTGGTCAACCCGCTGCTCTGGCTCTGCGCCGTACGCAGCTGGTTGGTAATGAATGCATTGTATTCGCGCTGAACGCCAGAAACGTAGACGCCATTGCCGACCCAGCCTCCCGCACCTAACGTACTGTTCGCCGAAGCGAGCACCGTGGTCTGGCGGGTATAGCCCGAGACGTTGTAGCTGGCAATATTATTACTGGTGGTATTCAGTGCCGACTGTGCCGCACTCAACCCACTCATGGCGCTATTGATTAAACTGGACATGTTCTTCCTTTTATACGTTCAGACGCGTGGCCTTTAATCGTTATCGGTCACCATCTGGCAAACTTGAGGTGTATCAGAAGAGATTTTCAATATCATTTCGGTACGCGCTGCTGACTTTGTCGCTTAAGGATTTAAGCTGTTGAATCATATTGGTTAACTTGCGCGCGTACTGGGGATCGGTGGCGTAGCCGGCATTCTGCAACGCCTGCGCGCCCTGCTCAGCCGTCGACGCGTTAGTGACCGCCGCATAGCGCGGATTGCGTGTCAGCAAGCCGACGTAATCCGACAACGCTTCCAGATACGAACCGTAGACACGGAATTTCGCTTTCACCTTTTTCGCTTCACCGTATTCATATTCGGTGGTGGTGATTTCCGTCACCGGCCCTTTCCAGTTCCCTGACGCTTTCACGCCAAAAAGATTGTAACTCGGCTCACCGTTCTCACGGCGGATCTGTCGCTGGCCCCACCCCGACTCCAGCGCGGCCTGCGCCAGAATCAGATGGTGCGGAATACCGCTCTGCTCGCTCGCCACCTGCGCCGGAAGCGCCAGTTTCGCGAGGAAATCTTTACTGTTTCCTGAGAGTGGCGCATCGCTGCCGCCAGATGTTTTCGGCAGTGCCTTGCGCACCATCTGAGTCAGCGCATCGTTCTGGAAGCTGGTGACCGTTTGCAGATCAAATTTCATCGGTACCTGACCCGCCGTGGCGGACGGCTCCTTCTGGGTCTGCATCTGCTTCACCATCTCTTCTGCCAGCCCCAGCCCTTTCCCGGCGGTCATCTGCTGGGCAATTTGCTGATCGTACATGCTGGTGTAGAGCCGGGTCTGGTCGCTGCTGAAAAGGCCATCTTTCGGCAGCGCCTCGCGCATACTCTTCAACATCATCTGCACGAACATGCCCTCCACCTGACGGGCGACAGGCCGCAGGTTAGCCTGCGGATCCTGTCCGGCTTTCGCCTTGAGTTCGTTAAGCGATTGCGCATCCCACGCCGCGCTGGCAGTCAACTTGCTGTCGCCCAGCATCAGACGATCTCCACTTTCGCACGCAGACACCCGGCGCTTTGCATCGATTGCAGAATCGACATCAGCTCCATCGGCGTCGCGCCCAGCGCGTTCAGTGCGCGCACCACATTATTCAGATTGGCGCTCTCGCGCACGCTTTGCAGCGAACCACCGCTCTGACGCAGATCGATCTGCGTTTGCGGTGTTACCACCGTCTGGCCGCCGCCAAATGGCGTATCCGGCTGGCTAACCTGCGCCTGACGGTTCACGGTGACGGACAGATTACCCTGCGCCACGGCACAGGTATCCAGCGTCACTTCGCGGTTCATCACCACCGAACCGGTACGCGAGTTAATAATCACCTTCGCATCCTGCGGTACGCCACCCACTTCCAGATTCTGGATATCCGCCAGCAAACGCACCTGACCACTGCCGCCCTGCGGTGCGCGAACCTGCACGGTACGCGCATCCAGCGCGGTGGCGTTGCCAAATCCGCTGCGGCGGTTAATGGTGTCGGCAATCTGCTGCGCCATGGTGAAATCATCCTGGTTCAGCTGAAGGTTAATGGTATTCCCCGCGCCAAACTGCGTTGGCAACTCGCGTTCAATGGTGGCCCCGCCGGTAATGCGCCCGCCGTTAAGCTGGTTAACCTGTACGCTGCTGCCGCCCGCCGATGCGCCCGCGCCCCCCACCAGAATGTTACCCTGCGCCAGGGCATACACCTGGCTATCAACCCCTTTCAGCGGCGTCATCAGCAGTGTGCCGCCGCGCAAGCTTTTGGCGTTTCCCATCGACGAGACCACCACATCGATAGTTTGCCCCTGACGCGCAAACGCCGGGAACTGGGCGGTGACCATCACTGCCGCCACGTTTTTCAGCTGCATGTTCGTGCCTGCCGGAACGGTGATCCCCAGTTGCGACAGCATGTTGTTCAGGCTCTGGGTGGTGAACGGCGTCTGGGTGGTCTGATCGCCCGTACCGTCCAGCCCGACCACCAGGCCATAGCCAATGAGGGAGTTTTCCCTGACGCCCTGTACGCTGGTGAGATCGCGAATGCGGTCAGCCTGCGCCAGAGTACTCACCAAAACCAGCGTTACGCTAATCAGGGTTTTAAACATAATCCACCTCATTACATCGGCGATAAATTCAGGAAGAAACGCTGCAACCAGCCCATATTCTGTGCTTCGTTGATGTAGCCGTTACCCACGTATTCGATTCGCGCATCCGCCACCTGGGTGGACGGTACGGTATTGCTGCCGCTGATGGTGCGCGGGTTAACCACGCCCGAGAAGCGGATAAATTCGGTGCCCTGATTGATGGCAATCTGTTTTTCCCCCACCACGTGGAGGTTGCCGTTCGCCAGAACCTGATCGACGGTGACGGTCAATGTACCGCTAAAAGTGTTGCTGGCATTCGCGCCGCCTTTGCCGTTAAAGGTGTTACCGCCGGAGGCGTCAACATCCGCACGGGCATTGCCAAAAAGCCCCTGCAGATAGCGCGGCACCACATCAAAACCGAAGTTAGTTTTGCCATCGCGGCTGGCATTGGCCGATGAACTCTTGCTGGCGCTGACGTTTTCCTGAAGCACGATAGTGAGCGTATCGCCAATATTGCGCGGGCGACGGTCTTCAAACAGTGGCTGATAACCGTAGTTAATCGGCTGCGCGGTCTGGAATATTGAGCCATTCGCTACCGGCACCGGGCCGGGGATCGGCTGCGCCGAGGTTGCGCCTTCTACCAGCGGCTTGCTGGGAATGAAGGCGCATCCGGTCATAGAGAGCGCCAGTGCCGTTAAAAGTGGATAACGAAACGCTGCGGTTTTTTGCATGGTTTTCATCTTTTGGTTTGCGCCGGATGCGCTGCGCTTATCCGGCCTACGAACGTATGAACTCTGTAGGTCGGATAAGCGCAGCGCATCCGACAAATCCGGCACCACCGTTACAGCTGGGTCAATTTCTGCAACATCTGGTCGGTGGTCGATACCGCTTTACTGTTAATTTCGTAGGCGCGCTGTACCTGAATCATATTGACCAGTTCTTCCGCCACGTTAACGTTAGAGGTCTCGACATATCCCTGATAGAGCAGCCCCGCGCCGTTTAACCCCGGGGTGGAATCATTCGGCGCACCGGAAGCCTGCGTCTCGACGTACAGGTTTTCGCCAATGCTTTCCAGCCCGCTGTCGTTCATAAAGGTCGTCAGGTTAAGCTGCCCCACCTGCACCGGGTTGGTCTGCCCCTGCTGGGTCGCGCTGACAATGCCATCGCGGCCAATGGTGATGCTCAGCGTATTCGCCGGAATGGTGATCGCTGGCTGCACCTGAAAACCGCCCGCCGTCACCAGTTGACCGTTTTGATCGACCTGGAATGAACCATCGCGGGTATACGCAGACGTACCATCCGGCAGCAGCACCTGGAAGAAGCCCTGGCCTTTAATCGCCACGTCTTTGCTGTTATCGGTCTGCGACAGGTTGCCCTGGCTGTGCAGACGTTCGGTCGCAACCGGGCGCACGCCAGTACCAATCTGCAAACCAGATGGCAGCGTGGTCTGCTCTGAAGATTGCGCCCCCGGCTGACGAACCGTTTGATAAAGAAGATCTTCAAACACCGCGCGTTGACGCTTAAAACCATTGGTACTGACGTTCGCCAGGTTGTTGGCGATAACGTCCATATTGGTCTGCTGCGCGTCGAGGCCGGTTTTGGCGATCCATAATGAACTGATCATGATTTTCCTTAGCTCATTGACAGCAACTGGTTAGCTTTCTGCGTGTTTTCATCCACGCTGCTGATAACCTTCATCTGCATTTCGAATCGGCGAGCGCTGGCTATCATATCGGCCATCGCCGCCACGGGTTTGACGTTACTGCCTTCCAGCACGCCGGACTGCAAGCGGATAGTCTGATCGGCCTGCAACATTGGGCCGCGGGTGGCTTGTGCCGCAGCGGTCAGGCGAAATACGCCATCATCGCCGCGCACGATTTCCGTGTTATCCGCTTTTACCATTTTCAGTCGCCCCACCTGAGCCACCGTATTCGGCGGATCGCCTGGGTTAAGCGCCGAAATGGTACCATCCGCCGCGATGGTGATTTCCGCGCCTTCCGGCACGGTGAGCGGGCCACCATCGCCCATCACCGGATTACCCTGAATGGTCAGTTGCCCGGTTGGCCCCACCTGAATGTTACCGTTGCGGGTATATCCTTCCCCGCCATCGGCGGTTTGCACCGCCAGCCAGCCATCCTGTTGCAGCGCGACATCCAGCGGGCGTGAGGTGTAGTCGAGCTGGCCTGGCGTCATATCCGCACCCGGCGTGGAAGCCGTCACCAGCGTACGCGTCGGCACGGACATCCCTTCGACCGGCACCGCACGCATGGCGTTGAGCTGGGCGCGAAACCCCGGCGTTGAACTGTTGGCGAGGTTGCTGGCGGTGACTGCCTGCTGCTCCATCGTCTGGCTCGCCGCGCCCATCGCCGTGTAAATTGCGTGATCCATAAAGCTGCCTTATCGGGATTAACGCAGGTTAACCAGCGTGTTCAGGATCTGATCCTGGGTTTTAATGGTCTGAGCGTTGGACTGATAGTTACGCTGGGCGACAATCATATTGACCAGCTCTTTGCTGAGATCGACGTTAGACGCTTCCAGCGCGCCGTTGGTCAAACTGCCGAAGTTACCGCTGCCCGCCGTACCCAGCAGTGCCACGCCGGAAGACTGCGTTGCAGACCAGACGTTATCGCCTTCCGATTGCAGGCCTTCGTTGTTGGCAAAGTTCGCCAGCACGATTTGCCCCAGCAACTGGCTCTGTTCGTTGGAGTAGTTCCCGACCACGGTGCCGTCTTCGTTAATCTGATAGCTCACCAGATCGCCCGGCGCATAGCCGTTCTGCGAGGTGGCGACGATGTTATTTGCGCCGGTGTTCTGCTGCATGGAATTGAGGAAGCTCAGAGAGAAAGAACCGGCGGCAGAGCCATTGAGTGCATCAATAGCGACCTGAATTTCAGGGTTTGCGTTGGCATCGGTTGCGAGGGTACCCGTGTCGTCGTAATTACGGATCCCGCTCAGCGTGCCATTGCTGCTAAAGGACATTTGCGCCGCTTTCTTCGCTGCCGCACCGCTAACACTGGTGTCCTGGGTGTAAACATCCCACTTATTGTCATCCGTTTTGACGTAATAGATATTCATGTCATGGGCGTTACCCTGACTGTCATAAACGGTTACTGTACCTTTCTTGTTGTAGCTGTCGGCATTAGCCGGATCGAACGTCGCGACGCTCGGTTTGGCATCTGTCGAGTTGAGGTTGACCTGCATCGCCGCTGTGGTGGTCTCTTTTGCCGACATCAGCGAGTTCGGGATGGTGATCGCCGTGGGGTTCGCCCCCTGCTGAATGGTTGGCGGCGTGCCGGACGCCGGATAACCTGTTACCTGCAAGCCCTGCGAGTTCACCAGCGTACGGTTTGCATCGAGGGAAAACTGGCCATTACGGCTATAGAAAACGGAACCGTTGCTGTCGGTGAGACGGAAAAAACCGTTCTGGCTGATGGCGACGTCCAGCGCGCGTCCGGTGCTGGTGGTCGTACCGTCAGTAAAGTCCTGGGTGATCCCGGCCACTTTGACCCCTAGCCCCACTTTCGAACCGGCAAACATATCAGCAAACGAGGCGGTGCCTGATTTAAAGCCGTAGGTTGCGGAGTTAGCAATGTTGTTGCCGATAACATCGAGATTACTGGACGCGGCATTCATGCCGCTGACCGCTTGAGAAAAGCCCATGATTCACTCCTGAATTAAATAATCTGACGAACTTCGTCGAGCGTGGTGGTGCCGTAGGTGCCGAGATCCAACTGATTGCCGTTCCCACTCAGCGTTACCCCCTGAACCAGCGCAAATTTCAGCGGTTGCGCCACCAGTTGCGTGGTGCCGCTGCTGGCGGTAATGCTGACGTTGTATGCGCCATCCGCCACTGCCGCACCGTCCGTGCCAGTACCGTCCCAGGTGAAGGTATGAACACCGGCGGTCAGCGCGCCGATATCCAGCGTCTTCACAACATTGCCGTTACTGTCGGTTATCGTGGCGGTCACTTTGTCGGCCGCCTGCTCCAGCTCAACGCCAAACGGCGTGGTGTCCGTGCCGTCGCCATCGCTGTTTTTGCCCGCCAGCACTGTCGTTCCGGGGATCATCACACCGTGACCAATCAGCGATGATGCCTGCAATGATTTACTGCTGTCGATTTGCCCGGAAATAGAGCCCAGCGACGTATTCAGTTTCTCGATGCCGCTTACGGTGCTGATTTGCGCCAGTTGGCTGGTAAGCTGGCTGTTGTCCATCGGGTTGGTGGGATCCTGGTTTTTTAGCTGCGCCACCAGCAGCGTCAGGAAACTGTTCTGTAAATCATCCGCGCTGCTGCTGGTCAGCGACCCGCTGTTACTGGTTGCGCTGGTCGCGCTGGTGCTATTGACGTTCACTGCAATGGACATTGTTCTCTCCGTTATTGGCCCAACGTGAGGGTCTTAAGCATCATGCTTTTCACGGTGTTCATCACCTCGACGTTAGCCTGATAGCTGCGCGAGGCCGACAGGGTGTTTACCATTTCGCCAACCACATCAACGTTTGGCATGCGCACATAACCTTTGGCATCCGCCAATGGATTACCCGGCTGGTAAACCAGCTTGTCGGGCGCCTGGCTTTCGATGACATCGGAAACTTTGACGCCGCCCGTTGCCGCGCCTGGCTGTGCGTCAACCTGAAAAACCACCTGCTTTGCGCGATACGGTTGACCATCCGGGCCGGTCACGCTGTCGGCGTTCGCCAGGTTACTGGCCGCCACGTTCAGCCGTTTGGACTGTGCGGTAAGCGCTGAGCCCGCCACATCAAAAATATTCAGTAAAGCCATGCATTAATTCCCCTGCTGGAGGACGCTCATCATCCCCTTGATTTGCCCGCCCAGTACCGTAAGCCCGGTCTGGTACTGCAAACTGTTGTCAGCGAACTGCGTGCGCTCGCGATCCATATCGACGGTATTCCCATCCAGCGCGGGCTGATCGGGAATGCGGTAGAGCAAATCGGTGGCAGCAGATGAGAAGTTTTGTGCGGGTATATGACGAACGGATGTGAGCGACAGCGCCACGCCGTTGGTACCAGCCCGCCCTCGCTCCATCACTTTTTTCATTTCACTGGCAAAATCGATATCGCGCGCCTGATACCCCGGGGTATCGGCGTTGGCGATATTGGCGGCCAGAATCTCCTGGCGCTCAGCGCGCAGATTCAGGGCTTCCTGTTGAAAACGCAGCGCGGCGTCGAGTTTATCGAGCATGGCTCCTCCGCAGATGGCAAAATTTCAGTCGACAGCTTAATTCGCCTTGTGCGTGCGTTATCGCCGGAATAAACGCAATATGCGTCGCTATTTATTCCGTTGATGTCAGCGGCGGATGCGTAAAATACTCACACTACCCTCTCTGACGGAGTGTTCGATGCCGAAGCTCACTACCTCGCTGGCCGCGTGTATACTGCTCGCCAGCCCGATCGCCCTGGCGCAGGATCTGCAAAGCCAGTTGTCGACATTTTTCAGCCAGCGGCTGGAAGGGTTGAGTGACGAGGTGGTGGTGCAACTGCGTAGCCCTCTTGCGATGTGGCCCTCCTGTGAGCAACCGGTGCTCAGTACGCCAGGCAATGCCCGGCTGTGGGGAAACCTGAATGTGGTGGCACGCTGCGGTAATGAGAAACGCTATTTGCAGGTGACGGTGCAAGCCACGGGCAATTATGTGGTCGCTGCCGGGCCGATCGCGCGGGGCACAATGCTGAATGCACAATCAGTAACGCTAAAACGTGGCCGTCTGGATCAGTTGCCGCCGCGCACCATGCTGGACATCAATCAGGCGCAGGACGCAGTCAGCCTTCGCGATGTTGCCGCCGGACAAGCGTTGCAGCTAACCATGATTCGCCCCGCGTGGCGGGTAAAAGCCGGGCAACGCGTCCAGGTCATCGCGAAAGGTGATGGCTTTAGCGTCAACAGCGAAGGTCAGGCGCTGAATAACGCCGCCGTGGCGCAAAACGCACGTGTGCGGATGTCCTCAGGCCAGGTGGTCAGCGGTGAAGTGAACGCGGATGGGAATGTTCTGATTAACCTATAATCCTGATAAAGAAAGTACGGCGATTGCCGATAAAGTATTAACAAATGAATATGGCAATCCCCGCGCCATCATAAGCCTCCATGAGGAAATCACATGAGCATTGAACGTACATCGCCTCTGAATCCTGTTAACGCAGTACAGTCTCGCGAGCCGAACGAGACCCAGACGCCAAAAGCGCGTGTGGAAAAAAACGCTGAAATCAACAGCACCCGAGTCAAGCTGAGTGACGCACAAACGACCTTAACGCAATCGGATACGCGTGATATCAACATGGAGCGCGTCGAAGCGTTGAAAATCGCCATTCGCAACGGTGAGTTGAAGATGGATACCGGTAAAATTGCTGATGCGTTGATTCAGGAAACGCAGAATTATCTACAGAGTAACTAACCGCATGAGTCGTCTGCCCGATATTTTGGATCAAATGACCGCTATCCTGAACTCGCTGAAAGAGGTGATGGATGCCGAACAACAGCAGCTTTCCGCCGGAAGTGTGAACGGAAGCCTGCTGCAGCGCATAACCGAAGATAAAAGCTCGCTGCTGGCGGCGCTCGATTATCTTGAACAACAACGTCGCGTGGAGCAGGAAGCGCAACGTTGCGCCAATGACGATGACGTGGCTTCGCGCTGGCTGAACATTACGCAGAAAACGCAGCAATTGCGTGACCTTAATCAGCACAATGGCTGGTTGCTGGAAGGACAAATCGCGCGTAACCAGCAGGCGCTGGAGGTGCTGAAGCCTTATCAGGAGACGGGATTGTATGGCAAGGATGGGCAAACGGCGGGACAACCGCGTAGCGGCAAGAAATTCACCGTCTAACCGCAATCAGGACGGCGGGAAAAATTACGCTCCCGCCGCCGCATCATTTTACGCCGTCCGGCGTGCGAACTCTTTGACTTTGAAACCCAACACCGCAAGCGTGGCGAAGTAGGCAATAATCCCGACGACAACCACGGCCATCAGGCGCAACAGGCGCATCGGCATCGTCCCCTGCGACCACTCTGGCATGACGTGCATCATCCCCAGCAGGGCCGCGGCCATCACCAGCACCGCGACAATCAGACGCACGAGGAATTTGCTCCAGCCCGGCTGCGGGGTGAAAATTTTCTGCTTACGCAACTGCCAGTAGAGCAGGCTGGCGTTCAGGCAGGCCGCCAGACCAATCGACAGCGACAGACCTGCATGCTTCAGGGGGCCGATAAACGCGAGGTTCATCAACTGCGTCATAATCAGCGTCACAATGGCGATTTTCACCGGTGTTTTGATGTCCTGACGCGAATAGAATCCCGGTGCCAGCACTTTCACCACGATAAGCCCCATCAGGCCGACGGAATAGGCCACCAGCGCACGCTGCGTCATCGCCGCATCAAACGCGGTGAATTTACCGTACTGGAACAGGGAAACCGTCAGCGGTTTCGCCAGAATGCCCAACGCCACGGCGCTCGGCAGCGCCAGCAGGAAGCACAGACGCAGCCCCCAGTCCATCAGACGGCAATACTCATCATGATTACCGCTGGCAAAGCTTTTCGACAGCGACGGCAGAAGAATCGTCCCCAGCGCCACGCCCAGCACGCCGGACGGAAACTCCATCAGACGGTCAGCGTAGTACATCCACGAAACGGAGCCAGACACCAGGAAAGAGGCAAAAATAGTGTTGATAATTAGCGAAATCTGGCTGACGGAGACGCCCAGGATAGCCGGCCCCATTTGCTTCACTACGCGCATCGCGCCCGCATCTTTTAAATTGATGCGCGGCAGCACCAGCATGCCGATTTTCTTCAGATGCGGCAATTGGTAAGCCAACTGAAGCACACCGCCAACGGTCACCGCCCACGCCAGCGCCAGCACCGGGGGATGGAAATAGGGTGCTGCAGACAGTGCAAAGCCAATCATACTGACGTTGAGCAGCGTCGGCGCAAACGCAGGCACCGAGAAGCGGTTCCAGGTGTTGAGGATAGCCCCCACCAGCGAGGCGAGTGAAATCAGCAAAATATAGGGGAAGGTAATGCGCAGTAGCTGCGAGGTAAGGTTAAATTTGTCTGCGGTATCGGCAAAACCCGGCGCGGTAATGGTGATTACCCACGGTGCCGCCAGCATGCCAATGACCGTCACCAGCGCTAGCGCCAGCGTCAATAAACCGGAAACATACGAGACAAATACGCGGGTCGCGTCTTCGCCTTGTTTGCTCTTATATTCTGCGAGAATCGGAACAAAAGCCTGCGAAAATGCGCCTTCGGCAAAAATACGACGCAGCAGGTTAGGCAGTTTGAACGCCACAAAGAAGGCATCGGTTGCCATTCCCGCGCCAAATACCCTTGCCACAATGGCATCACGTGCAAAACCCAGCACGCGCGAAAACATGGTCATCGAGCTGACAGCCGCCAGCGATTTTAATAGATTCATTAACGTGTTATTCCACAACCGGAAGCAAAATGCCTGCAACAGCCCGGCGCGATTGCCGGGCTGCGGTTTACAGGCAGGAGCCTGAAGAGGCGTTAGTCTACCGGGTTCGGGATGAATTGCTACTGCCAGATGTTACAGCAGGTTATTCATCAACGGCTTCGCGCCACAGCGCGTCTACGATACGTTGCGCCATCAGCGCCTGGTCGCCTGCCGTTTCCGGAACCGTCTGATTTTGCACGCATTCAATAAAGTGTCGCGCACAGCCGACAAATCCGCGCTGCTCAAGCGTAGTCTGCCAGCCGGGTATGGGGCGTGTGACGATGCCTGCGCCCCGCTCTTCCCGCCATTCACGCATATCGGTGATGTCATACAGCGCGCCGTCCGTCACCGCCTGCACCCACTCGCGCTGGCTACCGGCGCGGCGATGCATGCTGGTCGTGACGCTAAGCGTAGGATGGCTGAAGTGATGCTCTGCGTAGAGCATCTCACCATCGTCTGTGGTTTGTAGCGTGCCGCTGCTTAAGGGCGCATTACCGCCCGCCAGCCACAGCGCGGTATCGACCACATGCAGATAATCATCCAGCAGGGTGAAGTGCAGGTCATGCGGGCCGACGCTGTCAGTGCGGTGTTTATCCATCCGCAGCGACGCGGCGTGCGTGAGATTGCTTTTTAGCTCGCGGTACAGCGGCGCAAAACGGCGATTAAAGCCGACCATCAGCGTTAATTTTTTGCGTGTAGCCAGTTCAACCAGACGCTCGGCATCGCTCAGTTTCTCCGCCAGCGGTTTGTCGACACAGACGTGAACGCCCGCATTCAGCAATTCGCTGACCACCGAAGAGTGCGACGCCGTTGCGCTGTGGACAAACACCGCATCGCACTGCGCCGCCAGCGAAGCCAATGAATCCGCATACGGCATGCGGTAGGTTTCGCAAATCTTAAGTGCCTTCTCTTTACCGGGTGACCAGGCCGCCTGCAATGTCCAGTCGGTGGCGGCGCTGAGTACCGGGAGCCACGCCTTCTGCGCGATCCCGCCGAGCCCCACCACGCCTACGCGTAATTTTGCCATCGTTATTCTCCGAGATGCGCCAGCAGGGAATCCAGGCGCTGTTTCAGCTCCGCAACTTCGCCTTCCAGTGCTTCAACGCGCGCGTGGAGATCGTCATCCGCCGGGGCAACGTCATCAGCAATCTGGGCCAGCACCTCCATCTCACCGCTGAAAAGATGCGTGTAGCGGCTCTCACGCTTGCCCGGCTCGCGCGGCAGACGCATTACAAACGGGCCATCTTCGCGCGTTGCCAGCCGTTCAAGCGTGGCTTCCACCTCTGCCATGTCGCTAAATTCATGCATGCGCTGCGCGCGGCCACGCAATTCACCCGGTGTTTGCGCGCCTCGCAGGAGCAGCGTGGTGATAATGGCCACTTCGGCGCTGGAGAGTTTTAAATCGCCAAACTCAGAATTACAGAAGCGTTGTTCATATTTGGTCACGCGATTGCCAAAACCGCTGACCGTACGCAGATAGTGACGTTTAACCAACGTATCCAGCAGCTCCTGCACGTCGGACTCGCTGAGGGCCATCACCGGTTCGCGGTTGGTTTTCTGGTTACAGGCCGTCACCACGCCGTTAATCGACAGCGGATACTGCTCGGGTGTAGTGACCTGCTTTTCCAGCAGACAGCCAATCACGCGTGCTTCCAGCGGGGTTAACTCGTATTTCATCTCTTCTCCTTAGCGACCAGCAGTCCATTCTTGTGTGGTGAGGGCAGTTAAAACATGGTCTCGCCATTCGCCGTCGATCAGCAAATAGTTTTTCGCATACCCCTCTTTTTCAAACCCCAGCCGCGCCAGTAAATCGCCGCTGCGCTGATTATGCGGCATATAGTTAGCCATAATACGGTGAATATGTTGGGTACGTTGCATATAGCGGATAGCGCTGGTCAGCGCTTCGAACATTAACCCCTGCCCCTGCCATTTTTGCCCAATCGAGTAACCGAGATAGCAGGCGTGGAACGATCCGCGCACTACGTTAGAGAAATTGGCGACGCCAATGATTTCTTTCTCTTCCGGGTCGAGCAGCGCAAAATAGTACGCGCTTCCCTGCTTGTGAAATTCATTAATCATCGACAAGCGAGCCTGCCAGCCGGAAGGATAACAGTGGCTATCGTCACGGATGGGCTCCCAGGGTTTCAAAAACTGCCTGTTTTCTGCGTAATAATCGGCAAGACGCCATGCATCACGGTCATGGACCAGACGCACAACCAGACGATCGGTTGTCAAACGCACTTTCGGTACGTTACTGCGATAGCCAAACATCTCTTACTCCTGTACCTGAATAATAACCCGGGTTAACTCACTATACCTGTCTGCAGGGGGTCTGTGAAAACAGCAACATACCTTTTTTCATACCCCGATCGCGATTTCGATAAACAAGCTCAATCAAAGCAGCATTTTGATAAAAAAATATTGTCGCTGGCAATATGGGAAAAGGTGAAGCGACCCGGCAGAATGGAGATGTTCATCTCTTTTTATTCCCCTGGAGGGGAAATGTCCCGCGTATCGCAGGCAAGGAGCCTGGGTAAATACTTCCTCTTAGTCGATAACATGCTGGTTGTGCTGGGCTTTTTTGTCGTCTTTCCGCTGATCTCTATTCGTTTTGTCGATCAGATGGGCTGGGCGGCATTAATGGTCGGGATTGCGCTCGGTCTGCGCCAGTTAATACAACAAGGTCTGGGTATTTTTGGCGGCGCGATTGCAGACCGCTTCGGCGCCAAACCGATGATTGTAACCGGCATGCTGATGCGCGCGGGCGGGTTTGCCATTATGGCGGTCGCGCACGAACCGTGGGTATTGTGGCTCTCCTGCTTACTCTCCGGGCTCGGCGGTACACTGTTTGATCCACCGCGTTCCGCGCTGGTGGTGAAACTGGTGCGCCCGGCGCATCGGGGCCGTTTTTTCTCACTATTGATGATGCAGGACAGCGCTGGCGCAGTCATCGGTGCACTGATGGGCAGTTGGCTACTGCAATATGACTTCCGCCTGGTGTGTAGCGCGGGTGCAGTACTGTTTATCCTGTGCGCTATCTTTAACGCCTGCTACCTCCCGGCGTGGAAGCTCTCGACTGTAAGAACACCGGTACGCGAAGGGCTTGCACAGGTGCTGCGTGACAAGCGTTTTGTCACCTACGTGTTAACCCTCACCGGTTACTACATGCTGGCGGTGCAGGTAATGCTAATGCTGCCGATCATGGTGAACGATATCGCGGGCTCGCCTTCTGCCGTGAAATGGATGTACGCCATTGAGGCGGCGCTGTCATTGACGCTGCTCTACCCCATTGCACGCTGGAGCGAAAAACGCTTTCGCCTTGAGCAGCGTTTAATGGGAGGGCTATTGATCATGACGATTTCCCTTTTGCCGATTGGTCTGGCAGACTCACTACAACAGCTGTTCACATTAATTTGTACGTTCTACATCGGTTCGATCATTGCGGAACCGGCGCGTGAAACGCTGAGCGCACATCTGGCAAATGCCCGCGCGCGCGGCAGCTATATGGGCTTTAGCCGCCTGGGCCTGGCCTTTGGCGGCGCACTCGGCTACACCGGTGGCGGCTGGCTGTTCGACAGCGGGAAAGCGCTGAACCAGCCTGAGTTGCCGTGGGCGATGTTAGGGCTTATCGGCATCATCACGTTCGTTGCCTTATGGTGGCAATTCAGTCCTAAACGCGCGACCTCGCGCATGCTTGAACCCCGCCTTTAACCCTTTTATTACGCATAATTTTTGGCCTGCAAATTACGCAGGCCATCAGTAGAATCTCATCCTAAGAAAGAAGAGATGGCACTTTCAGTCTTTTCCGCTGTCATAATCACGACTGAAAGCGCAAGCTGCCTGTGGACAGGATTACAGCACAGCATCATATTGAGGAACTTCATGAAGAGATTTTTTGTCATTGCCGCACTGATCGTTGGCGGCCTGGTGGCGGGTTGTAATCAACTGACGCAATACACAGTGAGTGAACAGGAAATTAATCAGGCGCTGCAAAAGCACAATAATTTCTCGAAAGATATTGGCCTTCCAGGTGTGGCCGACGCGCACATCGTGCTGAATAATCTTACCAGCGCCATTGGCCGTGAAGAGCCGAATAAAGTTACCCTTACCGGTGACGCTAAACTGGATTTAAACTCGCTGTTTGGCAGTCAGAAAGCGACCATTGACCTGAAACTGAAAGCGTTGCCGGTCTTCAACAAAGAGAAAGGCGCCATTTTCCTGCAAGAGATGGAAGTGGTTGATGCCAAAGTGACGCCGGAGAAAATGCAATCGGTGGTGCAAACGCTGGTGCCTTATCTGAACCAGTCACTGCGCAATTACTTTAATCAGCAACCGGCTTACGTGCTGAAAGAAGATGCCAGCAAAGGTGAAGCGCTGGCCAAAAAATACGCCAAAGGCATTGAGGTAAAACCAGGGCAAATTATTATCCCGTTTACTGATTAACGATTTAGCAGCGTAAAAAAGACGCCCGTCGATTGTTTTCGTCGGCGTCTTTTTTTACAGAAAGGAGTGCAAAGGAAAACGTTTACGTTTATCCTTAGTGCCCGGCAAAAAACAGCCCTAATGACTGATTTCCCACCAGGCCGGAGCACACACATGACCGCATTACCGCAAGTTCTGAAAATTCGCCGCCCAGACGACTGGCATATCCATCTGCGTGATGGCGAGATGCTGAAGACCGTCGTGCCTTATACCAGCGAGCTCTATGGTCGTGCGATCATCATGCCAAATCTGGTGCCGCCTATTACTACCGTGGAAGCGGCTATCAGCTACCGCCAGCGCATTCTGGATGCCGTTCCGGCTGGCCACGATTTCACCCCGCTGATGACCTGTTACCTCACCGACTCCCTCGATCCGGACGAAGTAGAACGCGGTTTTCAGGAAGGCGTATTCACGGCGGCCAAACTGTATCCGGCTAACGCAACCACCAACTCCAGCCACGGCGTCACCAGTATCGATGCCATTATGCCGGTGCTGGAACGGATGGAAAAACTCGGGATGCCCCTGCTGGTTCACGGTGAAGTCACTCACGCGGACATCGATATCTTTGACCGCGAAGCGCGCTTTATCGAAACGGTTATGGAGCCGTTGCGTCAGCGTTTACCGGGGCTAAAAGTGGTGTTCGAACATATCACCACCAAAGACGCTGCAGATTATGTCCGTGATGGTAATGAACTGCTGGCTGCAACAATTACCCCGCAGCATCTGATGTTTAACCGCAACCACATGCTGGTTGGCGGCGTGCGACCGCATCTTTACTGCCTGCCTATCCTCAAGCGCAATATTCATCAGCAGGCGCTGCGCGAACTGGTCGCCAGCGGCTTCGAGCGCGCGTTCCTCGGAACGGACTCCGCGCCGCATGCGCGTCATCGCAAAGAAGCGAGTTGCGGCTGCGCGGGCTGCTTTAACGCCCCTACCGCGCTTAGCAGCTATGCCACCGTTTTCGAAGAGATGAATGCGCTACAGCACTTCGAAGCCTTCACCTCGCTAAACGGCCCTCGTTTCTATGGCCTACCGGTGAATGAATCGACCGTTGAGCTGGTGCGTGAAGAAAGCCAGGTGGTTGAGAGCATTGCCCTTTCTGACGACACCCTGATTCCCTTCCTCGCGGGTGAAACCGTGCGCTGGACGGTTAAAAAATAAATCGCCCGCTCCCTGTTGTAAGTTTTTTGTTTTAACTGTATAAATATACAGCACACATACAGGGGGCAACCATGCGCATTGAAGTGACTATTGCTAAAACCACAACCCTCCCCGCTGGCGCGCTTGACGCTCTGGCGGGTGAACTCTCCCGACGAATTAACAATCAGTTTCCGGATAGCGGCGGCACCGTGTCGGTACGCTACGCATCGGCAAATAATCTTTCGGTTATCGGTGGCATAAAAGAAGACAAAGACCGGATCAGCGAAATTCTCCAGGAGACCTGGGAAAGCGCGGATGACTGGTTCATACCCTAAATAATTCGAGTTGCAGGAAGGTGGCAAGTCAGAGACTCCCTATGCGCTTACTCAAGTAAGTGACTGGGGTGAACGAACGCAGCCAACGCATCTGCAACCTGAAGTATGACGGATATAACCGATTAATTTGCTCCCTCATTGTGTTCTTTGCCGGGTCGCCCCGGCTTTTTTATTTCTTCCCGCCCCGCTTCTTTTGGCCTTATTCTGATTCCATTAATAAAATCTCAGCCATAATGGTGATTTATTGCGCAACAAAACGCGTGCTTTAGGAATTTGTGTTGCATTTTATTTAAAATCTCGAATATTAAGTAAGTTGTTGGTATACTGAAAAAGCTTCGAAAAAAACCTGCATTGAACCTCGAGAGTTGTTGCCTTTTAACAAAGATATAAGGGGTTATGATGGAAAAGAATAATGAAGTCATCCAGACCCATCCTCTCGTCGGATGGGACATCAGCACCGTTGATAGCTACGATGCGCTGATGTTGCGCCTGCACTACCAAGACCCCAATGAATCGAGCAAGAAAGAAGCTGAAATAGGTCAAACGCTTTGGTTGACTACCGATGTCGCTCGTCAATTTATTTCAATATTAGAGGCGGGGATCGCCAAAATTGAATCCGGCGATTACCAGGCGAATGAGTATCGCAGGCATTAGCGCTGATACGAATAATTATCAACAGGCACCTTCGGGTGCCTTCTTTATTTTCAGACTTGTATCCATCCTCCTTGTTAATTACCCTGCTATACACATCATGCTGATGCGACTTATCAAACAACAATTCCAGGAAGCGCTATGCAATATGACCTAATCATTGTCGGCAGTGGCTCCGTCGGGGCGGCTGCCGGATACTACGCTCGTAAAGCGGGCCTTAATGTCCTGATGACCGACGCCCACATGCCGCCTCATACCGAAGGCAGCCACCACGGTGATACGCGCCTGATTCGCCACGCGTATGGTGAAGGCGAAAAATATGTCCCGCTGGTGCTGCGCGCGCAGCAATTGTGGGACACGCTTGCCGCCACCAGCGGTGAAGAACTGTTTGAACGCAGCGGCGTGGTGAACCTTGGCCCGGCAGATTCAACCTTTCTGGCCACCGTGGCGCAGAGTGCGGAAAAATTTGGCCTTGATGTCGAGCGACTGGATGCCGCAGGCGTGATGGCGCGTTGGCCGGAAATTCAGGTGCCCGATAATTACCAGGCCATTTTTGAGCCAGCCTCCGGCGTACTAAAAAGCGAGCTGGCGGTAAAAACGCTGATCGCACTGGCAAAGGACGCAGGTTGCGCACAGCTCTTCAATTGCCCGGTAACCGCGATTGAACATCACGCTGACGGTGTGGCGATCGAAACGTCAGAAGGCCGTTTTGAGGGGAAGAAATTGCTGCTCAGCGCCGGTACATGGGCTAAACAGCTTTACCCGCAATTGCCAATCCAACCGGTTCGTAAAGTGTTTGCCTGGTTCCAGGCCGATGGGCGCTACAGCCGTAAAAATAATTTCCCGGCGTTTACGGGTGAACTACCGAATGGCGATCAGTTCTATGGTTTCCCGGCGGTTGAGAATGAACTTAAAATCGGCAAACATAATGGCGGCCAGCTCATCAATACACCACAAGGACGCAAACCGTTCGGAACCGTGGCGACCGATGGCTCTGAGGCTTTCAGCTTCCTGCGCAATATTCTGCCCGGTATTGGCGGCTGTTTACACGGCGCGGCTTGTACCTATGACAACACAGCGGATGAAGATTTTATTATTGATACACTGCCCGGTCAGCCAAATACTTTGCTGATTGGCGGATTGAGTGGTCATGGTTTTAAGTTCGCCACCGTGCTGGGTGAAATCGCCACGCGATTCGCGCAGTCGCAGCCAGAAACCTTTAACCTGGCGCCTTTCTCGCTTTCCCGTTTTGACGATTAATCCGTGCGGTTTGCCTAATGGCGCTGCGCTTATCAGTCCTACAATCGAAGCCAATTGTCGGTCAGGTAAGCGCAGCGCCACCTGAAAAATGCAGGCACATACAATGATGTGCCTTTAAAGAGAACAACAATGCAGCGTCTATATAACTATCTGGTCAACAATCTGCGCGAACACTTTATGATCTACGTCGCGCTCTGCCTGTTGCTGGCCGTGATCGACCTTATCTGGATTTTCTTCACCTGATCACTGCGGGTCAGGGATCCCGAGTTTAGTATTCAGCCGCCCGCGTGATTTATTAAAAATCTTGTTGCCATTTTCCCGTCCGGCGCGGCGTTTACGCTGCTCCTCTTCCGGCAGTTTGTGCTCTTCCTGGCAGGCTTCACTACAGCAGCCTTCATATTTCTCCGCGCAGGTCGGGCACTGAATAAACAGCAGATGGCAGCCGTCATTCAGGCAGTTCGTGTGACTGTCGCATGGCGCACCACACTGGTGGCAGTGGGCAATCACCTCATCGGAAATACGCTCCCCCATCCGCTCGTCAAAAACAAAGTTCTTACCGATAAAACGCACCGGTAACCCTTGCTCACGCGCGCGGCGGGCATATTCAATAATACCGCCTTCAATGTGCCATACCTGCCTGAACCCGTTATGTTTCATCCAGGCGCTCGCCTTTTCACAGCGGATCCCGCCGGTGCAGTACATAACAATTTTCTTGTCTTTATGCTCCTGCATCATCTCGACGGCTTTCGGTAACTGATCGCGGAAGGTATCTGCCGGGATCTCCATGGCGCGTTCGAAATGGCCGACTTCATATTCATAGTGGTTGCGCATATCGATGAACACCGCATCCGGGTCATCCAGCATCGCGTTCACTTCCGCCGCTTTTAAATAAGCGCCGACATCATTCGCGTTAAATGTTGGATCATCAATGCCGTCCGCCACAATGCGGTCACGCACTTTCATGCGTAGCACCCAGAACGATTTGCCGTCGTCATCCAGCGCGATGTTTAAGCGCAGCCCATTCAGCGCAGGGTCAAAACCGTACAACAGTTCACGCAGCGCATCGACATTGCTTGCGGGTACGCTAATTTGGGCGTTGATTCCTTCATGAGCTAAATAGATGCGGCCAAACACTTTCAGTTCGGAAAGTGCAAGGTAAAGGGCATCACGGGTCGCTTTCGGGTTAACGATGGTGAAATACTTATAGAATGAGATTGTCGTGCGTGGCTCGGTTTCAGCGAGCATCTGCGCCTTCAGAGTCTCATTCGATATGCGGTTATGTAACACTGGCATGGTGCTCTAATCCTGCAAGAAAGAATGAAATTGATAAAACGGGCGGATGATATAGCAATCATCGATAATTTACATCCACACATTTTGCGCTACATTTGTCTCTCCATCAAAACAACGTATGAAACATTTGCACGAATTATCGACACTCGTACTCTGGTCAGGTTTGGCTGGCGGGAAAATAGTGCGACAATAGCGGAAGTGGCTCGATAAAACAGGAAAGACATGACCCAGTTACCCAAATTTACCGCAGCGTTGCTGCATCCTCGTTACTGGCTAACCTGGCTGGGAATTGGCCTGCTGTGGCTGATCGTTCAATTGCCCTACCCGATCATTTATCGTCTCGGCAATGCCATTGGCCGCGTGGCGCTGCGTTTTATGAAGCGTCGCTCAAAAATCGCTTACCGCAATCTCGAATTATGTTTTCCCCAAATGAGTGAAGCCGAGCGTCATCAACATGTGGTGAAGAACTTCGAGTCGGTCGGCATGGGCCTGATGGAAACCGGGATGGCATGGTTCTGGCCCGATCGCCGCATCGAACGTTGGACAGATGCCAGCGGTCTGGAACACATCGCTGCCATGCAGGAACAGAAACGCGGCATTTTGCTGATCGGGATTCATTTTCTGACGCTCGAAATGGGTGCGCGAATGTTCGGCTTTTTCAACCCGGGCATTGGCGTTTATCGCCCAAACGACAATCCGGTTATTGATTTACTGCAAACCTGGGGGCGAATGCGCTCCAATAAATCGATGATCGACCGGAAAGATTTGAAAGGCATGATCCGCGCGCTGAAAAACGGTGAAATCGTCTGGTATGCGCCGGACCACGACTATGGCCCACGTGCCAGCGTCTTTGCGCCATTGTTTGCCGTTGAACAAGCGGCTACGACATCAGGTACATGGATGCTGGCGAGAATGTCGAAAGCCAGTATTGTGCCCTTCGTGCCGCGCCGCAAACCTGACGGCAAAGGTTATGAGCTGATCATCCTTGAGCCGGAAGTCACCCCGCCACTGGACGACGCAGAGACCACCGCCGCGTGGATGAACAAGATTGTCGAGAAGTGCATCATGATGGCCCCGGAGCAGTATATGTGGTTGCATCGCCGCTTCAAGACCCGCCCAAAAGGAATGCCTTCCCGCTACTGAACGTTAGCGCAGCCTTCGTGGCTGCGCTGATACCCTGCCTTGCAGTAACAATCACACGCGCGCATAATTAGCAGGCTTATTGAATTATCTGCTACCTTCTGCTCACTTTTGGAATTTTATGCCTGCTTCTGATGCCGATGCCCCCATAAACTGGAAACGTAATCTTACTGTCGCCTGGCTTGGCTGCTTCCTGACCGGCGCGGCATTCAGCCTGGTGATGCCTTTTCTCCCTCTCTACGTCGAGCAACTTGGCGTCACCGGCCATAGCGAACTTAACCTGTGGTCAGGGATTGTCTTCAGTATCACGTTTCTGTTTTCCGCCATTGCTTCGCCGTTCTGGGGCGGTCTGGCCGATCGCAAAGGCCGTAAGATCATGCTGCTTCGCTCGGCCCTGGGAATGGCTATCGTCATGCTGCTGATGGGTCTGGCGCAGAATATCTGGCAATTTTTAGTACTGCGCGCGCTGCTTGGCGTGCTGGGCGGTTTTGTGCCTAATGCCAATGCGCTGATTGCCACCCAGGTACCGCGAAATAAAAGCGGCTGGGCGCTGGGAACACTCTCAACGGGTGGCGTCAGCGGTGCCCTCCTCGGGCCGCTGGCGGGCGGTTTACTGGCCGATAACTATGGTTTACGGCCCGTCTTTTTCATTACGGCCACGGTGCTGTTCTTGTGCTTTGTATTGACCTTGCTATTGATTCGTGAACAGTTCACGCCGGTCAATAAAAAAGAGATGCTGCACGCCCGCGAGGTCATCAGCTCGCTGAAGAATCCCAAACTGGTGCTCAGCCTGTTTGTCACCACCATGATCATTCAGGTCGCCACCGGCTCCATTGCGCCTATTCTGACGCTTTATGTGCGCGATCTCGCCGGCAACGCCAGCAACATTGCCTTTATCAGCGGGATGATTGCCTCCGTACCCGGCGTCGCCGCCCTGTTGAGCGCGCCAAGGCTGGGCAAACTGGGCGACAGAATCGGCCCGGAAAAAATCCTTATCGCCGCGCTCATTCTCTCGGTGCTGCTGTTGATCCCCATGTCGTTTGTACAAAATCCCTTGCAGCTTGGCATCCTGCGTTTTCTGCTTGGTGCCGCCGACGGCGCCCTGCTGCCCGCGGTGCAAACGCTGCTGGTGTATAACGCCAGCAACCAGATTGCCGGGCGGGTGTTTAGCTATAACCAGTCGTTTCGCGATATTGGTAACGTGACCGGGCCATTGATTGGCTCGGCGGTGTCGGCAAGCTATGGTTTTCGTGCGGTGTTCTGCATTACCGCCGCCGTCGTGTTGTGCAATGCGATCTATACCGGGTTTAGCCTGCGCCGTCGCGCCCCGGCTAAAACTGTCGGGTGATTTTCTGCCAATTTTTCTTGCCCGTTCCAATCTTAAGCTATTCTTTTCCTGAATAACCCGGAATGTTGCCCCTCTCAGCGGGCAGCACCTGAGACCACGTCAAATCGCAGGGAGAATAAGATGACTATGTATGCCACGCTTGAAGAAGCTATTGACGCGGCGCGAGAAGAGTTCCTCGCCGATAACCCCTCCGTTGAAGAGAGCGATGCGGATGTTCAGCAGTTGAATATCCAGAAATACGTTTTGCAGGACGGCGACATCATGTGGCAGGCAGAATTCTTTGCCGACGACAGCGAAGAAGGCGAGTGCCTGCCGGTACTGAGTGGGGAAGCGGCGCAGAGCGTCTTTGACGGCGATTATGACGAAATCGAGTTACGCCAGGAGTGGCTGGAAGAAAATACGCTGCATGAATGGGATGAAGGCGAATTTCAGCTCGAACCCTCGCTGGATACCGAAGAGGGCCAGGCTGCGGCAGATGAATGGGATGAGCGCTGATTATTCATAAGGGCCGTGGCTGGCATCAATAGGTAGCAGTAACGTATCGAAGATCAGCGAAAACGGCAGGTCAATAATCGTCAGCCAGCGCCATGCGGAATCACGCAGATCCCACTGTACGCCAGGATAGTATTGGTTTCCGTGGCCCTGGCCCGGAATGGTGCGGCTGATAACGCTTCCGCATCCGCTCAATAACAGCGTCATGGCGATGACCAGTACGATTTTCATGCAACACCTCAACGTCAGACAAAAAAATACCGGCTTTAACGCCGGTATTTTCCTTTTTTACGGCTTATTTTGCTTTCATCGCCAGCGGGTTAATCGCCAGTTTCGAGTACGCGTCCACCCAGGAGGTGTATTTCTCAGGAGCAGCCCATACACGGTAGTGCAGACGTGCCATCGTCACCGGGTCACTCAGCAGCACTAAACGACGGTCGCGGTTGAGTTTGTCCGGCGTTTCATTCAGCGCCTGCTCAACGTGGCGATCACGCGCAATCTCCAGTACATGGCTGGCACGGTGACGTGCGGTTGCCATCGCTGTCGCCAGTGCGTTATACGACGGGTTAAACACCGCGTGCATAAAGCCATTTTCCAGCGTGCGATTACGGTTCAGTTGCAGGTAGGCATCCGTATCAGCCAGCACTTTCGGCGTATTATACTCTTCCGGGATCAGGAACAGCTTCCAGCGCTTCGTCCGCAGACCTACCGTTGCGCGGCTCGAAATGACGGAAACGAACGGCGAAAGAATGAGCGAGAAGACAATCGGCGCCAGCCAGAACAGGAAACGCAGATCCAACCATGCCATGCCGACTGCCCACACCAGCCCCAGCAGCAGCTGAGAGCCGTGACGCATAAACGCTTCACCCCATGGTGTGGAGTCATCATCGCGCTGCGGCGAGTTCCAGACCACTTCCCAGCCCAGGAAAGCGCTGACCACGAACACGGTGTGGAACAGCATACGCACCGGTGCCAGCAGCACGGAGAATAGTACTTCCAGCAGCAGAGAAATCGTCACGCGGATAAAGCCGCCGTACTCTTTCGGCCCCTTACACCACACCAGAATAATGCTGAGCAGTTTCGGCAGGAACAGCAGCACCATGGTTGAAGCAAACAGCGCTATCGCCAGTTCAGGACGCCACTGCGGCCACACCGGGAACAACTGACGCGGTTGCAGGAAGTACTGCGGCTCAGTGAGCGCGTGCACCACCTGAAGCGCCGTTGACAACGCCAGGAACAGGAACCACAGCGGTGCTGAGAGATAAGACATCACGCCGGTCAGGAACACCGCGCGGTGAACCGGGTGCATTCCTTTCACCAGGAACAAGCGGAAGTTCATCAGGTTACCCTGACACCAGCGACGGTCACGCTTCAGCTCATCAAGCAGGTTCGGCGGCAGTTCTTCATAGGAGCCCGGCAGGTCATAGGCAATCCAGACGCCCCACCCTGCCCGACGCATCAGCGCGGCTTCGACGAAGTCATGCGACAGAATCGACCCGGCAAAGTTACCCTCACCCGGCAGCGGCGCTAGCGCACAATGCTCGATAAACGGTTTTACGCGGATGATGGCGTTGTGCCCCCAGTAGTGGGATTCACCCAACTGCCAGAAGTGTAACCCGGCGGTGAACAGCGGGCCGTAGACGCGCGTGGCAAACTGCTGACAACGGGCATACAGCGTATCCATACCCGATGCACGCGGCGAAGACTGGATGATCCCGGCATTCGGGTTCGCTTCCATCAGGCGCACGAGGTTGGTCAGACAGTCACCGGACATCACCGAGTCGGCATCCAGCACCACCATGTAGCTGTACTCGCTCCCCCAGCGGCGGCAGAAGTCATCAATGTTCCCGCTTTTACGCTTCACACGACGACGACGACGACGGTAGAAGATCTGCCCTTCGCCCTGCACTTCGGCAATCAGCTCCATCCACGCTTTCTGCTCAGCAACACAGATATCCGGGTTGTAGCTGTCGCTCAGAATGTACACATCGAAGTGTTTCTGCTGACCGGTCGCTTTCACCGATTCCCAGGTCGCACGCAGGCCCGCGAAGACGCGATCGACGTCCTCGTTACAGATAGGCATGATAAGCGCGGTGCGATGTTCCGGGTTCAGCGGTTCATCGCCCACCGTGGACGCGGAAATACTGTATTTATCCCGGCCAATCAGCAGTTGCAGGAAGCCCATCAGTGCGGTCCAGAAGCCGGCAGAGACCCAACAGAACAGCACAGCAAACAGCACCAGGATGCCACTTTGCAGCAGATACGGCAGCAGCTGCATAAAGGAGACCCACAGGTCCTGGCCAACCATATCGACAGGGTTAATAAACGCCCAGCCCTGATACGGCAGAATGGTTTTCATGTACCAGGTCGCTACCACCGTCTGCGCCAGCGTCAGGATCAGCAAAATGTAACGGCGGATAGAACCCGTCGTTCGCCATTTTTGCTCGTGCTCCTGCTCTTCTTTGGTCAGACGAGACACATAGCGCGGGGTAACATCACGACCGCGCAGGCGATCCCAGAAACGGCCAATCGGGTTGGTACGCCACGGGTCCGGGAACATGGAAGAACGTTTCGCTTTCGGCATGGCCTGAAGCTGCGTGCGTCCTTCGTCATCTTTGATGAGCTGGTCACCGGCCAGAGAGTCTGGCCAGTTTTGCTCAAGACGTGCTTTCACGGATGCGAGCGGGGTATCGTCATCGCGTTCAAACGTTTGATGCTCGGTATCCAGCGCTTCGTGCACAGCACGCAGACTCGAATCGGGCAGCGCCGATTTTTCCGCCTCCGTGAGCGACAGCGCGTCAATGTACTTCGTTGTCTTATTCATTGGCAGGCAGCTGATAGCTCCAGGTTTCACTCAGCGTTTGGTCAGCGTTAACCAGCGCCGCGCGCATTTCAGTGGTTTTCTTCGGATCTTTCACTTTAACGCGCAACGTCAAGCGCCAGCCTTTGGTGACCGGGTTATAACGTACGCTGTTTTCAACGATTTCACCGTTGTCGCCAATGCTGGCTTGTGAAGTTACAGGCGTATCCTGCGGCAGTTTTTTCATGTCCGCGCCGGTGAAATCGACCACGAAGGCCAGCGTGCCATCCGGTTGACGAATCAGATTGGACTGTTTCACATCACCGGTAGAACGACGTGTCTGCACCACATACGCGCTATCCGGCGCATGGAGTTTATCTTCGTCACGGCTGAAGGTGATGCTGTATTTGTAGTTCATCTCTTTACCGGCTTCCGGGAGCTGATCCGGTGTCCAGTAAGCCACGATGTTATCGTTGGTTTCATCGTTGGTCGGAATTTCTACCAGTTCGATTGTCCCTTTACCCCACTCACCTTTCGGGGTGATCCAGGCGCTTGGGCGCAGATCGTAACGATCGTCGAGATCTTCAAAGCGGGAGAACTGACGGCCACGTTGCAGCAGACCAAAGCCCTGCGGATTTTCAGTCGCATAGCTGCTGACGGCCAGGTGTTTCGGGTTATTCAGCGGACGCCAAATCCATTCACCGTTACCCGCGTGAATAGACAGACCGTTCGAGTCATGCAGCTCCGGACGATAGTTAGTCACCTGAGAGGGTTGATTCGGCCCAAACAGGAACATACTGGTCAGCGGCGCGACACCCAGTTTACCGACTTTATCACGCAGGTAGATTTTGGTTTGTACATCCACCACTGTGTCGCGACCCGGCATGATGACAAAGCGGTAAGCCCCAGTGGCGCGCGGGGAATCCAGCAGTGCGTAGATGGTCAGACGCTTGTCGGTCGCTTTCGGACGTTCAATCCAGTATTCACGAAAACGCGGGAATTCTTCACCGGACGGTAAAGCAGTGTCGATAGCGAGACCACGTGCGGATAAACCATATACCTGCCCTTGCCCAAGGACACGGAAGTAGCTGGCACCCAGCATACTGACGATTTCGTCGTTTTTGCCTTTGCTGTTGATAGGATAAAGCACTTTAAAACCAGCAAAGCCAAGGTCTTTCACCGTGTCTTTATCGTGCTGTACATCACCGAAATTAAAGTAGTCCGGGTTGTATTTAATTTTGCGTACGGACGTAGCGGTAACTTCGTTAATGGTAACCGGCGTGTCGAAGTACATACCCTGGTGGTAGAACTCGAGCTTAAATGGGGTTTTAACGTTGCTCCAGTAGGCCTTATCGTGGTTGAACTGAATCTGTTGGTAGTCCGCATATTTCATTTCGCGGAATACGGAAGGCAGGTTGCTTTTCGGCGCTTCATAGCTCTTCCCGGCCAGTGATTTCGCCTGCTTTGCAACGTCATCAATGCTAAACGCCCATGCAGATGAAGTACACAGGGACAACATTACGGCAGCGCCAATCCAGCGCATTTTCATCATCTGTGGTTTATTGTTCATATAGCTAAGCACTTCCCCCTTTGTGTGCTTAAATCGATCCGATCCATTTTACTGGAAACTCAAGCAATCCGACAACATAATCCCCATATTGTTCAGCATAGCGGCTCAGGGAATAAGCAACCGTTAACTGCTTTTTGCACTTTGCGTGCTTATCCTGGAGACAGGTACCCGGACTTCGTGTAGGGTTGCGTCGAATGTAAACGTTATCGCGGCGAGCGATAAGACGAATAGTCTGAGAATTTAGCTAACTCTATGAATAATGTACCTGCACAGCGCGAATATTTCCTCGATTCCATCCGCGCATGGCTGATGCTTCTGGGTATCCCTTTTCACATTTCCCTGATTTACTCCAGCCACACCTGGCATGTTAACAGCGCAGAACCTTCCTGGTGGCTCACGCTATTTAATGATTTTATTCATGCTTTCCGCATGCAGGTGTTTTTTGTTATCTCGGGCTACTTCTCCTACATGCTGTTTTTGCGTTATCCGCTGAAGAAGTGGTGGAAAGTGCGCGTTGAGCGCGTTGGGATCCCCATGTTGACGGCGATCCCTTTGCTGACGCTACCGCAGTTTCTGATGCTGCAACACGTCAAAGGAAAAACGGAAAGCTGGCACACGCTATCGCTCTATGACAAATATAATACTCTGGCATGGGAACTGGTGTCGCATCTGTGGTTTTTATTGGTTCTTGTGGTGTTGACCACACTTGGCATCTGGGCATTCAAAGTCATTAAACGCCGTCAAACGCCAGGAGGTTTAGATAACCTCACCATGGGCAAACTGACGGTATGGTTCTTGCTGTTGGGCGTGCTATATGCCGCAATCAGACGCGCGCTGTTTATCGTTTATCCCCCCATTCTCAGCGATGGCCTGTTTAACTTTGTGGTGATGCAGACGCTGTTCTATGTGCCCTTCTTCGTGCTGGGCGCGCTGGCGTTTATCCACCCTCGCGTTAAAGCGTTGTCTACCACCACCTCCTGGCCGTGCGTGATAGCCGCCATCGCCGGTTTCATCGCCTATCGCCTGAATCAACAGTACGGTTCTGGTGATGCGTGGATGTATGAAACCGAGTCGGTGATCACCATGGTGCTGGGACTGTGGATGGTGAACGTGGTGTTTTCGCTGGGCCACCGCCTGCTCAATTTCCAGTCTGCGCGCGTCACTTACTTCGTCAATGCTTCACTGTTTATCTACCTGGTGCACCATCCGCTGACGCTGTTTTATGGCGCGTGGATCACGCCCACTATTCATTCCAATATCGTGGGCTTTATTACCGGGCTGGTCTTTGTGATTGGGTGTGCGCTGGTGCTATACGAGATCCATCTGCGTATTCCGCTTCTGCGTTTCCTGTTCTCAGGTAAACCGCAGCAGAAGGTTGAAAAAGCGCAGCCTTCACGCGGTTAACGCACAAACAAAAACGCCTGATACGTTGCGGTATCAGGCGTTTTTTTATGCGTCGACGTCGTCGCCCTGCTGACTTAATAAGCGCTGATACAACCTCGCATTTTCTTCGTCGTAACAGACAAACAAGACTTTCTCCGGCGTGCGGTGAAACGTCAGAAAACGCTCAACTGTATGGAAAGCGATTTCTGCGGCGGCGGGTTTCGGGTAGCCGTATACACCGGTCGAAATCGCTGGAAACGCAACGCTTTGATAGCCGTTATCCAGTGCCAGCTGCAGGCTGTTGCGATAAGCCTGCTCCAGCAGCGAGGCTTCATGCGCATCGCCACCTTTCCACACCGGCCCGACCGTATGGATAACCGCCTTCGCCTTCAGGTTACCCGCCTGAGTAATCACTGCATGACCCGGCGGGCACGTTCCTTGTTGCTGACGCACGACCGCGCAGGCTTCTTCTAACACCGGGCCTGCGGCACGGTGAATGGCACCATCAACGCCGCCACCGCCCATCAGCGATGGGTTTGCTGCATTGACGATCACATCCACGTCAAGTTGGGTAATATCTCCCTGCAACACCTGAATACGTGCTGTCATGCTGACCTCCTGCCGACCACAAACCTGTTATCCGTTTGGACAATAGCGGTGGTGGGCTTGCTGACAAATAATAGAAACCCTTTACGGGGGTGCCATTATTGATACTGCACGCTTATCACAGCAAGCGTTTTCTGTTTATTCAGCCACTTCATATCGAGCGTAGCGTCCCTGAGGTGTTGTGTTTCTCCATGCGAAAGTGACGTAACGGGAATCGTACTTTGATGATGATCGCCATCGCGGTAGCAGGAGACGTTGACATTATCCGTAGATGGCTTCACCGCGCAGCCTCCTTCCACAATTTGACCGCGAAAGTGAATAACGCCCCCCTGGCCTGATCGTTCGGATTCAGCCAGCGCGTCGAAACAAACGGCGGGAGTAAGACAGAGTATCAACAACGCATTACCGAGAATTGCTTTCATGTAAGCCTCTTCACAAAGCCTCATCCCTGATTGTTGATTACGATGGGTCATCTGTTCATCTTCTCAGGCTAGCAGCCCCTGAGATTTTTGAAGGCATCAACAAGCAACGGATGAAATTAAATAGTGTGTTGTTCAATACGTCATTTATTTTCAAGGAGTTAAATGACCCGCTATTGGTAATTCAGAAGGAAGTTACCAACAGAGAAGCTATCGGCAATGGGGGAAAATACTTTAGAGTGAAGGAGTTAAGTTTTCTGTGGGTCAAGCGACCAGGTTTCCGTAAGATCAATATCGCGGCCGTCTGATACATGAACGGTCACCAGCACATTGTCACCTGGCGCAGGCGTCAGAACCAGCGTGGCCAGCGCCTGGGGGCGATGCGCCTGAATAACCTGCACACTTTTTTGTCGACTGCGACTGACGCCTGATGCGCCCTGCCGTTGGGTTTCCATGCTGACTTCACACTGGCACTCTACAGGTAGCGTTACCCAGGGGATTACGATGACCTGCTCGCCCTCTTGCTTTGAGTCAAAACTCAGCGTTCCTATCACCATTGCCGCAACGATGAGAATGGGCATCGTATGATTAACCTCTCTGCTGTTTGTCATCGACCAGTTCAACTCACCGTAGCGCTGCCATAGCTTTCATCCTCATGAGTTCAATAAGAATTGTCTTAAGAGGGCATGGCGACGGGTGAAGATGCTTGCAAAATTTATTCGTA
>NZ_QBJC02000014.1:0-118913 GCF_003057695.2 Pseudocitrobacter sp. RIT415
AACAAACTTAAGAGTTTTCTTAGGCTGGAGTGCGCGGTATTATTTTTCGAGCCGAGTCAGGAATCGTACATCGGTCACATTCAGAGGTCGTTGAATATTACATTCTGTTATTGTTCTCTGACGCGTAAATAGCGTGATTTAAACGTAAATTAATTCAGGCTGCTTCATTGTAGCGTATCAATTTAAAGTAAAAATCCGCCTGTTAACGTGAGTTGTCCCTTCCAGGAAATAAGGATATTGGTATGGCAGTCCCAGGAATGGTTCAAAAACTGAATACTCAAATGAACCTTGAGTTTTACGCATCTAATCTCTATCTCCGTCTGAGCGAGTGGTGTTCTGAACAACGCCTCAACGGCACCGCGACTTTCCTTCGCGCGCAGGCGCAAACCAGCGTCACCCAAATGATGCGGGTATTTGATTACATGAAGAAATCTGGCGGCTATCCGGTCGTGAAAGCCATCGAGCCACACGAAGAACAGTGTGCATCACTCGAAGAACTCTTCCTGAAGACCATTGAAGAGTACAACCAGCGCAGCACTACGCTTTCTGAGTTGGCCGAGCAGGCAAAGGTTCTGCGCGACGACAGCACGCTGAACTTCCTGACCAATCTTGAAGTAGAGCAACAGCAGGATGGCGTTTTATTGCAGGCCATTCTTGAGGAAGTACGCAACGCCAATAAAGCGGGGCTGTGTATGCAACAAACCGATCAGCATCTGCTGAACGTGGTGAATCACCAGGTGCATTAATCCCTTCCCAAGCGACAACCGGCAGCATAAACCTGCCGGTTGCATAACCCGTATCAATCAGTGTGCTTCACCCTGCGGTGTAAACTTCAGCTCAATCAGGGCAATGGCTTTTTGGATCGCGCGCAGCGTGACCGGATCAGCGGATGGGTGCCCAGCAAAATCAATAGATTTCAGTTGAGTGGACATTTTCTCACGCACTTCGACGGGGGCGATGACATCGATGACATCAAGAATTTGCTTAATGACCAACTGGCAGGCTACCACGTCGGATACCAGTTCTTCATCAGCAGTCAGGTTCTGGGACATATACGCTCCTTAACATTTAGGGGTACTATGGTACTCGAAAGGAACGAAGCCTGCTCCTTGCAGACATAAAAAAACCTGCCGTGGCAGGTTTTTTTATCAGAACATAGCGCCTGGCGGTACGTCTTTGAAAGTTTTGCAATAGTTCTCGAACATGCTTTTGAGGATTTTGCGCATGCGTTGTTTCATTGTGATGCTCCGATTTTGTTACGCAGGTGTTATTGTCTTTTGACACATAGTATGACATTCATCACAAAAATCAACCAAAACGGGACATGCGTCACGTTTAATTTTTCAGCAAACCGCGATTAAGATCTATTATCTGAAACAAATCCGTTACTTAGCTAAAAACTTATATTAGAAAAATTGCAGATTATTTTGATAGGGTAAAACAAAAATGAGTGAGCCTCTCCAGGCACAAAACAAGCGCGGACTGTCGCCTGCTGCTCTGTTGGTTGCCGGGGCGTTTTTTATGGAGTTTCTTGATGGCACCGTGATCGCCACCGCCCTGCCCGACATGGCCAAAAGTTTTGGTGAAGACGCCGTCGATCTTAACATTGGTATCAGCGCCTATCTGATCACGCTGGCCGTTCTCATCCCCGCCAGCGGCTGGATTGCCGACCGATTCGGCGCACGGAAAATATTCACCCTGGCGCTGGCCATTTTTACCCTGGCATCCGTATTTTGCGGCCTGGCAACTACCGTCGATAGTTTTGTCGCCATGCGCATCCTTCAGGGAATGGGCGGCGCGCTGATGGTACCCGTTGGACGTCTGGCGGTTCTGCGTACTACACCAAAACATCTGCTCATCACGGCTATCGCCACGCTCACCTGGCCCGCGCTCATCGCCCCCATTATCGGGCCGCCGCTGGGTGGGTTTATCACCAGCGTCGCGGACTGGCGGTGGATCTTCTTTATTAACGTTCCATTGGGCATTATCGCCATTTTGCTGTCGCTACGTATCATTCCCGACATCCGCGATGACGAACGCCGCCCCTTTGACCTGCCTGGTTTTCTCGCTACCTCGGTGGCGATGGTATGCCTGGTGTGCGCCATGGAAGCGCTGGGCGGTCAACGCATACACAATTGGGTGGTGTTGACACTCTTTGCTATTGGCGGATTGGCATTTTATTACTCGCTGTACCATTTCCGGCGAGCCAAATGGCCGATGATCCGTCTGGATGCGCTGAACGTACCGACTTTCCGAGTCACGATGTACGGAGGATCGCTATTCCGGGCTTCAATCAGTGCGGTGCCTTTCCTGCTGCCGCTGCTTTTTCAGGTCGGTTTTGGGATGGATCCGTTCCATTCAGGCCTGCTGGTACTGGCGGTATTTGTCGGCAATCTGACCATCAAGCCCGCCACGACACCGCTGATTCGCTGGCTGGGGTTCCGCCGCCTGTTACTGATTAATGGCGCTTTGAACGTGGTGGCTCTGGTCGCCTGCGCCTTCTTAACGCCACAAACTCCCGAGTGGGCCATATTACTGGTGCTCTATTTAGGCGGCGTATTCCGCTCCATCCAGTTTACCGGCGTGAGCACGCTGGCGTTTGCGGACGTGCCCGGCTCGCAGATGAGTTATGCCAATACGCTGTTCAGCACCGCCAGTCAGTTAGCTATCGGGCTTGGTATCACCCTTGGGGCAATCGGTATTCGTCTGGGGGAGAAAGTGAGTGAAGTGCTGGCACTCGGCGCCATGCCGGGAATAAGCTTCAGACTGGCGTTTGTGTTTATCGCTCTGATCTGTCTGGCTGGGATGATGGACACGCTACGGCTGACTCAAGATGCTGGTGTGTCGGTATCTCAAAAGGTGAAAGCATAGAATCAAAAATCCCCACACCGGTGGGGATTCAGATTGCTGACGGATTGCACGTTGTTCTTGCCGGATGCGGCGTAAACGCCTTATCCGGCCTACAAAATCGCATTAATTCAATATATTGCAGAATTCTTGTAGGCCTGATAAGCGGAGCGCATCAGGCAATTTCGCGTTTGCCATCAGTCTCAATCCCCACTTACGTGGGGATTTTCATTTCATACAGAATTACCCGAGGATCTCACGCACAAACGCTTCGATCTCTTTATTCTGGCAATTTTCAAAGAAACACTGCTGGAAACGCTGGCCAGAAACAGCGGTTTTCACCAGCTCCGGGTCAATCGCACGCAGCGTATCAAGATAGTTTTCCTTCACCACAGCCGCTTTCACCTGGTTCAGAATGCCCGCGTTACGAACCTGCGGTTCTTTACGCTCTGGCGGATAACCTTCCCCGTTACGACCGGTAAAGGCTTTTTCAAAAATAAAGCGCACGTTCAGCTCCGCGCCCCAGCCGAAGCCTTTCGCGAAGGGCAGCGACAGTGCGTTACCGTTGTTGATCTGCGCGAACAGGAAGGCATCAGCAGGATCGATGCAGTAACCACATACCACACCCGGGTGGATGTTCAGGGACATCAGCGCCCCCTGGCCGGTACCGCATCCAGTTACGACGAAATCAACCGCTTTGGAATTCAGCAGGATGCTGGCCATGATACCCAAGTGAATATAGGTCAGATGATGGTCATTTTCATCGCTCATACCCACGTTGAAAACCGGGAAGCCTTTTTCATCGGCAACCGCTTTTAACTCATTATGAATGATGGCGTTTTTGCTGGCCTGGCTGTTTTCCATCATCAGTGCAATTTTCATTCTTTCCTCTCCTGAATGCAGCGCGGGCGTCTCCCGCAAGGGTTCGATAACAATGTATCAACCTTACAACCTCACAAACATACTTTCAAATTTTATGAAAAATGGTTTTAAAAATCACAGCAAGGCTCACATTTTTGCTTTATCAGACGCCCATCGTCGCCATAAGAAAGCACGGTTATCGTCTTTAATCGGAAGATTGCCCACACCGGCATGTGACAGGATAGAGCAATGATAGATTGCCCCGGGTAACACCATGAAAACATTCTTAACGATTAGCGCTATCGCGCTTGTGCTATCTGCCTGTAGCGTCCACCGAGAGGCCGCCGTGAGCGAAATGGATGCGACCAGCGGCGTCGTGCGTCTGACTTATGGCCAGGCAATGTTGCAGAACGCAAAGACCGATGACTATGTCGCGAACGGGACGGCGACAAAAGCTTGCCAGCAAATGGGATACGCCTCTGCCTTTGCTTACGGACAGCCAATTACCACCTGTGTTAGCAGCAGCGGGCCATTATGTATTAACGAAAGCGTGACGCTGCAGTATCAATGCAGAGGGATCGCTGTTACACCAGTTGCACCCGCATGGAATTAAATTCTACGCCGGAATAAATTCCGGCGTATTTATTATGCCAATGCGTTTTATTCCCATTCGCATTATTAAATAAGGGTTTTTAATTTTACCTTTTGCAAATAATTTAATAACAACTTATAGTTCCTCCATAATTAATTACGCCTTTATGGAGCCTGACAATGTTAAAAACGGAAATGATCGAGAAATTAAATCAACAAATGAATCTCGAGCTTTACTCCTCCCTGCTTTATCAACAGATGAGCGCCTGGTGCAGCTTTAACAGCTTTGAGGGCGCCGCTGCGTTTCTGCGCCGCCACGCTCAGGAAGAGATGCAGCACATGCAGCGTCTGTTCGATTACCTGACCGACACCGGTAGCCTGCCATGCATCCACAGCGTTGCTTCACCGGTGGCAGAATACGCGTCACTGGACGATCTGTTCCGCGCCACCTACGAGCATGAACAATTGATTACGTCTAAGATCAATGAGCTGGCGCATGCCGCGATGACCAATCAGGATTATCCAACCTTTAATTTCCTGCAATGGTATGTCGCTGAGCAGCACGAAGAAGAGAAACTGTTTAAATCTGTGATTGATAAATTGACCCTCGCCGGGAAAAGCGGTGAAGGCCTCTACTTTATTGATAAAGAGCTCTCTACGCTCGATACTCAGAATTAATTAACGGGCAGCGGCGTTATTTCGCCGCTGCTTATTAATGTCGACAAATTTTACTTTCCGCCGTGGTGAATCCCGCATCCACCGGAACAAACTTGCCTTTTTTCTCCAGAAATGCAACCAGCTCAGCTGCGGTCATATTTTCTGCCGAACAGGTATGAAAACGCGCGCTCTCACCGAAACGGTTTTCAATTGCCATTACCAGACTTTCTTTTGAATAAGATTCGCCTGATGCGATCATCATATTCAGCACTTCATGACCGTGAATAGATTCCATAATGCCTCCGCTAAAACCGTCACATTAACCTGCATTTGATATACCTTTTTTGCGCTAGCGCAGGCTTTCTTAACTCACTTTATTCGTAAACTTTTTATTACACACCCTGTAATCGTGATTTGACGAATCGTCTGGTTTCACATAACCTGCGCGACATATTCGTGTCGTATATACGTGCAGTCGTAGAGGAAAGCGTGAAGAACCGTACCCTGGGGAGTATTTTAATCGTAGCGGGCACCACCATTGGTGCTGGTATGCTGGCGATGCCGCTGGCTGCGGCTGGCGTCGGCTTCGGCGTAACGCTGGTGCTGTTAATTGGGCTTTGGGCATTGATGTGCTACACCGCCCTGCTGTTGCTGGAAGTGTATCAACACGTCCCTGCTGACACCGGCCTTGGCTCTCTCGCACACCGCTATCTCGGCCGCTATGGTCAGTGGCTAACCGGTTTCAGCATGTTATTTTTAATGTACGCCCTGACTGCCGCCTATATCAGCGGTGCGGGTGAGTTGCTGGCCTCCAGTCTTAGCCAGTGGTTTTCCGTCAATATGCCGCCCGCTATTGGTGTACTGCTGTTCACGGCGATTGGCGGCACGGTGATTTGTATTGGCACATCGCTGGTCGACCTTTTCAACCGCTTCCTGTTCAGCGCCAAGATTATTTTTCTGGTGGTGATGCTGGCGCTGCTGCTGCCACACATTCATAAAATCAATTTGTTGACGCTGCCGTTGCAACAGGGTCTGGCGCTATCGGCCATCCCGGTGATCTTCACCTCATTCGGTTTTCATGGCAGCGTACCCAGCATTGTGAGCTATATGAATGGCGACATTCGTAAACTACGTCGCGTGTTTATGATTGGCAGTTTCATTCCGCTGGTCGCTTATCTCTTCTGGCAGTTGGCGACACTGGGTAGCATTGAGTCCAGCGTCTTTGCCGGTTTGATGGCACAGCATACGGGGCTTAACGGTCTGCTGGAAGCGATTCGCGCCGTTGTCGCGTCAGCCCACGTCGAACTGGCGGTACATCTGTTTGCCGATCTGGCGCTGGCAACCTCTTTCCTCGGCGTGGCTCTGGGCTTGTTTGATTATCTGGCGGATTTGTTCCAGCGTCAGAACGGCGTAAGAGGTCGCCTGCAAACGGGTGGCATTACCTTCCTGCCGCCGCTGGCCTTCGCCCTTTTCTATCCGCGTGGTTTTGTGATGGCGTTGGGTTATGCGGGCGTGGCACTGGCGGTGCTGGCGTTGATTATCCCATCACTGCTGACGATGCAGAGCCGTAAACATCACCCACAAGGTGGTTATCGCGTCGCTGGCGGAACGCCCGCGTTATGGTTTGTGTTTGCCTGTGGGATTGCGGTGATTGCGATTCAGGTAGCGATAGCGGCAAATCTTTTACCTGCAGTAGGCTAAAAAAAAAGCCGGGTAATACACCCGGCATTTTTTCATTTATTGGCACAGCACTGTTTGTATTTCTTTCCGCTGCCGCAGGGGCATGGCTCGTTACGCCCCACTTTCCCCTCATTTCTGACAGGCTGCTGCATCGGCGTCATTTTCGGATGCGCCATCCAGAACCCATGCAACATGAGCGCTGCCGGGCGGATCTTGTCGATACTTTCCAGATACTCTTCAGCCGTGAAGTTATCCAGCGCCTCTGCTTTCTGCTCTTCACCGTGCAGTGCGATGGCATCCAGATCTTCCTGTAACGCAGGCGGCAAACCCGACCAGTCGCTTAAGCCCACGCCACGCATATAGCCATAGCACCACTCTTCCACAACTGTCAGCTCCTGGCCCTCTTCCTCGCGCGTGCCGAAAAGAGGTTCAAACTGATCGGGATAGTCATTCAGACGCTCAGCAATATCGCCCATATGTTGCAACGTAAGGTTGATGAAACGATCGCGCTCACGGTCCGCTGACCAGCGCGGCACGCTATCCGCCCCACCCCATACAGCCAGAAGCCAGTCCGCTGGCTCAATCTCTTGTGGCGAGGAAAGGATGGCCGTGAGCATACCGTCCAGCTCGGAAACGTCGAGGATCGATTTATCCGTCGAATATTTCTCGATGGTCTCATCCAGCCATTCCAGCTCGCTTTCGGTTAAGGGTCCTGTTTTCATTTTTTGATCTCATCACGTTTATAAGGGAGCGTTCAGACAAGTATTGAGGGAGAGCAGGATAAATGGAAGCAAAGAAAAACAGATACAAAAAAACCACCCGGAGGTGGTTTCACGACACTGCTTATTGCTTTGATTATTCTTTGCTTTCCCATGGTACCCGGAGTGGGACTTGAACCCACACAGCGCGAACGCCGAGGGATTTTAAATCCCTTGTGTCTACCGATTCCACCATCCGGGCTCGGGAAGAAAGTGGAGGCGCGTTCCGGAGTCGAACCGGACTAGACGGATTTGCAATCCGCTACATAACCGCTTTGCTAACGCGCCTTTAAAACGTAACACCCGCAACTGCCGATGTTTTAATTTGGAGCGGGAAACGAGACTCGAACTCGCGACCCCGACCTTGGCAAGGTCGTGCTCTACCAACTGAGCTATTCCCGCGTCATCAAGTTGATTTGCTAACCACTTGATTTTGCTATCGTCTGGCAATCAGTGCCGCCGTTCGATGCGTTGCATTCTACTTATCTGACGCACTGAGTCAACGGTATTTTTAGCAACTTTGTGTTGTTTGCTGAAAATTACGCCGAAACGATCACTGTTCAAGCAAATCTGCACGCGCAGCGTTCAAATATTGCAGCATTGACCACAGTGTCAGTACCGCCGCAAACAGGAACAGTACGATACCGGCCCACTCCACCCACTCATTGGGACGCCACAACAGCCACGCCAGGGCCGCCATTTGCGCAGTGGTTTTCACTTTGCCAATCCAGGAGACGGCCACGCTGCTGCGTTTACCCAGCTCTGCCATCCACTCACGAAGGGCAGAAATAATAATTTCACGGCCAATCATAATAGCAGCCGGCAGGGTCACCCACCACGTGTGGTAGTGTTCAACCACCAGCACCATAGCGATGGCCACCATCACTTTATCGGCTACCGGATCAAGAAATGCGCCAAAACGCGTACTCTGGTTCCAGCGACGCGCCAGATAGCCATCAAACCAATCGGTTACCGCGGCAATACAGAAGATCAGTGCACAGGCGAACGGCGCCCAAACAAACGGGAGATAAAACGCCAACACAAAGAACGGGATAAGGATGACGCGGAACAGGGTAAGCAACGTAGGAATATTATATTGCATGCAAGGTAACTATCTGTTGTTAGTAAATATTAGCCCTATGTTGCTACAGAGCCCCTAATGTTTCAACGAGTAGAAGATCTTTTCTGCCAGGCCGTGTGAGATACCCGGAACTTTCGCTATCTCTTCAACGCTGGCGTTTTGCAAACCCTGCAGGCCGCCCATGTACTTAAGCAGCATCTGGCGACGCTTCGGCCCGACGCCTTCGATAGTCTCCAGCGTGCTGGTGCTCTTTACTTTAGCGCGTTTTTTACGGTGCCCGGAAATCGCATGATCGTGTGATTCGTCACGAATATGCTGGATAACATGCAACGCAGGGGAATCTGGCGGTAAGCTAAAGCCCTCACCTTCCGGTTCAAAAAACAACGTTTCGAGCCCGGCTTTACGATCGCTGCCTTTTGCCACACCGAGCAGTAAAGGATGGTTTTTATCCCACGTGACATCAAGCTCGGCAAAAACGGCTTTCGCCTGACCCAGTTGCCCTTTACCGCCGTCGATCAAAATAACATCCGGGATCTTACTCTCTTCTATATCTTTACCATAGCGGCGGCGTAGCACCTGGTTCATTGCCGCGTAGTCATCACCCGGTGTGATGCCCGTAATGTTATAGCGACGATACTCGGCGCGCAGCGGCCCATTCGCATCAAACACCACGCAGGAGGCCACGGTCTGCTCGCCCATCGTATGACTGATGTCAAAACACTCCATCCGCTTAATCTCAGGCAGTTCCAACTGTGCTGCCAGCGCTTTCAGGCGCTGATGCACGGTGGACTGTTGCGAAAGTTTGGTGGTGAGCGCCGTCGCCGCGTTGGTACGGGCTAGTTTCAGGTACCGTGCGCGGTCGCCGCGCGGTTTAGTTTCAACGTGGATGCGCCGCCCGGCCAGCTCCGACAACGAATCGGCCAGCAGGGTTTTATCGCTGAGCGCAAAGTCGAGCAGGATTTCCCCCGGCAGAGTACGCATCTGGCTACCCTGGAAGTAAAACTGACCGACAAAGGTTTCCACCACTTCGTCAAGCTCCGTACCGCCGGGCACTTTCGGGAAGTAGCTGCGGCTGCCCAACACTTTGCCCTGACGGATAAAGAGCACATAGACGCAGGCCATTCCTGCCTCAAACGAAACGCCAATGACGTCGAGGTCGTCGCCGTTATTCGAGACAAACTGTTTCTCGGTCACGCGTCGTACCGCCTGAATCTGGTCGCGAATGCGCGCCGCCTCTTCAAACTCCAGCGCCTGACTGGCTTTCTCCATCCGCGCGATCAGCATGGTTAACACCTGATCGTCTTTCCCGGCGAGGAACAGGCGCACATAATCGACCTGCTGCGTGTACTCTTCTTCGCTGACCAGCCCGGCGACACACGGCCCAAGGCAGCGGCCAATCTGGTATTGCAGACAGGGACGCGAGCGGTTGCGGTAGACGCTGTTCTCACACTGACGAATCGGGAAGATTTTTTGCAACAGCGCCAACGTTTCCCGCACGGCATAGCCGTTAGGGAACGGGCCAAAATATTCCCCTTTCGCATGCTTCGCGCCACGGTGCATCGCCAGCCGCGGGTGGGTATCGCCGCTCAGGAAAATAAAGGGATAAGATTTATCATCACGCAGCAGCACGTTGTAACGTGGCTGGTAGAGTTTGATGTAGTTGTGTTCCAGCAGCAGCGCTTCGGTTTCCGTGTGCGTGACGGTCACGTCGATCTGCGCAATTTGCGCCACCAGCGCCTCCGTTTTACGGGAAGAGACCTGGCGACGAAAATAGCTGGAGAGGCGTTTTTTAAGATCTTTGGCTTTACCGACGTAAATAACGGTGCCGCCGACATCATACATACGATAGACGCCGGGCTGGCTGGTGACCGTTTTCAGGAAGGCTTTTGAATCAAAAACTTCACTCACTGACTTGCTAACGACTCCGCATTACACAGACCATGGCGAATTGCCAGGTGAGTCAGTTCAACATCGCCATGAATGTTCAGTTTGCTGAACATGCGATAGCGATAACTGTTCACCGTTTTAGGACTCAGATTCAACTGCTCTGAGATCTCATTTACTTTTTGGCCTTTGGTGATCATCAGCATAATCTGCAATTCGCGTTCAGACAAACTGGCGAATGGCGATTCTGTTTTTTCCGGCTCAATCTGACTCAGGGCCATCTGCTGCGCGATATCAGATGCAATATAGCGCTGGCCAGAGAATACAGAGCGGATGGCATTCACCACTTCTTGCGGTGCTGCCCCTTTGGTTAAATAGCCAGCCGCCCCTGCCTGCATAACCCTGGCGGGGAGCGGATTTTCGGTATGAACGGTTAACATAATCACTTTTGTGTCAACCGCAGAGCGCGCAATTTTACGCGTGGCCTCAAGGCCGCCGATGCCCGGCATGTTCATATCCATCAGAACAACATCAACGGGATTAGCGCGGCACCACTTCACAGCGTCTTCGCCGCAGTTAACTTCACCGGTGACCCTAATACCTTTTGTATCTTCGAGAATGCGTCGTATCCCTGCGCGCACCAGTTCGTGGTCATCAACAAGAAGGACGTTGATCAAAGGAATAATCTCCAGAATAGGGATAACGCTACTGCCTCTTAATTCACTCCCATAGTACCGGGTTTTATATCAATTTTGAAAGTCTAAAAGTGTCACAGCGTCGATTTTGATCTCGTTTTTGGAAATTAGAATGTACATCTGATGGAAATGTCTTAAAAACAGTGAGATGCGAAGCACTCTTTTTACAACTTTCTACGCAATTTGTCCGTATATGGACAATTTTTCGCAGATGAGAAATACGCAATATAATATGTAACAATAATTAACGATGAGAGAACCAGATTTAAACATTTTGTGTGCATAATCACTGTTCTGGCCATTTTTAATTATCAGGAGAGGCGAAAGTAACGGGTAAAAAACAAGCACTCCATTTTTTATGCTGGCTTGTGGTATACTTCGCGCCCTTCACTATCCAGTATCGCGCATCAGCGCAGAAATCATACGAGGCAATAAATGAGCACACCTGATTTTTCCACCGCGGAGAATAACCAACACCTGGCCCAGGAGGTATCCTGTCTGAAAGCCATGCTGACCCTGATGCTGCAGGCAATGGGTCAGGCAGATGCTGGCCGCGTGATTCTCAAAATGGAAAAGCAAATTGCACTGCTGGAAGATGAAGCCCAGTCTGCTGTATTTTCCAGCACCGTTAAGCAAATTAAACAAGCTTACCGCCAGTAATAAAAAACCGGCTGTAAGCAATGCCTACAGCCGGTTTTCCGTCTGACACGCAGAACATTAAACAGAGTCAGATAAGACCAATCGCTACCGCATAGCAGGCAATCTGCGTTTTATTCGGCGCATCAAATTTCTTCTGCATATTCTTTTGGTGGAAGTTCACCGTATTCTCGGAAATTGATAGAATCATCGAAATCTCCGCCGATGTTTTACCCTCTGCCGTCCATTGTAGTATTTCCAGTTCACGTTTACTGAACTTCATCTCCCTCGGCATGACCATTTCATCCTCAACGCGTAATAGCGCAAGAGAACTCATCTCTAATAACATTTGCAGGCGAAGTTCAATTTCATCACTATCTGGCCCTGCTTCTGTCGCGTGTGTTCGTGATACCGAAAAGAAACTATGAGCATGATTTGGAAGCATCAGACATTGCGTCGCGCCCGTGCGCAGACCATGATCTCGTGCGGCATCCCACAACTCCTGGGCCTCGCAGAATAACGCATCGTCCCACCGTAAATGCCCAAAACGGAAATTGCCCTGCTTCAGAACCGGATCGACTGCCAGATAATTCGCGGCTTTATAATGCGACATCCAGGCGTCAGGATAAGTGGTATAGAGTGAAGTTTTAGGCCGCGTGAACGGCACCGGATGGCGCACGCACAGCGAGAAGAAGTCATATTCAAGGTGTTCGGTTTGCTGCTGCAGAAGCGTATAAATTTGGTCGCTGGTTGATGCGGATTGAAAACGATGCAGCATCTCCCGCCGCCAACTGAAAAAGTCACTGTCCCTCATAACGAACGAGAAAGCCTCTTATTGAGAATTATTTTTATCAATACAGAAAACTAACACATAAACAGTGCTTATATGTATAAAATATTACATTCTCGCAAAATTATCTTAATTTTCAGCTGACAGGCGAAGAGATGTCCGGGCAATTACCGTCCTGATTTTGGTTAAGGACGGTAATTGATTTCGGTTTACTGCATGAGGAATTTTTCGAGGAACTGACGGGTACGCGCCTGCTGCGGATTAGCAAACAGCGCTTTCGCCTCGCCCTGCTCCACAATGCGTCCCTGATCCATAAAGATAGCGCGGTCGGCGACATCACGCGCGAAACTCATCTCGTGCGTCACAATAACCATAGTGCGCTTCTCCTGGGCCAGTTGACGGATGGTGTTTAATACCTCGCCGACCAGTTCAGGATCCAGCGCAGACGTCGGTTCATCAAACAGAATCACATCCGGGCGCATTGCCAGCGCACGGGCAATAGCCACTCGCTGCTGCTGCCCCCCGGACAAGCGACGCGGATAGCTCCCCTCTTTCCCGGCCAGGCCCACTTTCGCCAGCAATTCACGCGCGCGGGCGCTGGCTTCAGCTTTATTTTCACCTTTAACAATGACCGGGCCTTCAATGATATTTTCCAGCACCGTCCGGTGAGGAAATAAATTGAAACTCTGGAAGACAAACCCTACATGCTGGCGCAGACGGCGGATTAACCCCTTCTGCTGGCTGATGGATTTTGCCGTGTCGATGGTAATATCACCCACCCGAATGGTGCCGCCTTCCGGCTGCTCCAGTAAATTAATACTGCGCAGCAGCGTGGTTTTCCCCGAGCCGCTCGGCCCGATAATCGCCACCACTTCACCTTCATTTACCTGCAAATCGATGCCATGCAGCACCGTCTGACCATGGAACTTTTTCACCAGGTTTTTTACGTCGATGGCACTCATTTTGGATCACGCTCCTGGCGGTTAAGCTGATTTTCAAAGTAGTTTTGCAGCGAGGAGAGCACCGTCGCCATCACCCAGTAGATCAACGAGGCCGCGAGGTACATGGTGAACACTTCCAGCGTGCGCGACGTGATAAGCTGCGCCTGACGGAACAGCTCTGGCACCTGAATCGTCGCCGCAAGCGAGGTGTCTTTCACCAGGCTAATAAAACTGTTCGACAACGGCGGCAGCGCAACGCGTGCAGCCTGCGGCAGAATCGCCCGGCGCAGCGTTTGCCACGGCGTCATCCCGATACTGGCGGCAGCTTCCCACTGGCCTTTATCGATAGAAGAAATTGCCGCACGCAAGGTTTCAGACGTGTACGCCGCCGTGTTCAGCGACAGGCCAATCATCGCTGAAGGGATAGGATCTAATTCGATGCCAAACTGCGGCAGGCCGTAATAAATCATAAACAGCTGTGCAATAAGCGGCGTACCACGAAAAATAGAGATGTAGAATCGCGCCAGCCAGCGCACCGGCCAGACTTGCGACATCCGCATCAGCGCCAGCAGGAACCCCAGCACCAAACCAAAAAACATGCCGCCAATACTCAATTGCAGCGTGAACACTGCGCCTTTGAGCAGATACGGCAGCGAATCAACAACCAGTTGTATACTCTCTTGCATAAGTCTTTTTCTACGTTAGATATGCGGATGATAGGCGAAGAGCGCAGGCGCGCCGCCCGTATGAACAAACAGAATCGGCCCTTCATCCTTAAAGCGTTTCTGGGTAATACCGTCGATAAGCCCGGCCATTGCTTTACCGGTATAAACCGGATCCAGCAGAATGCCTTCCAGGCGCGAAAGCAGTTTCACCGCTTCCATACCCGCTTCATTGGGCATGCCGTAAGCCGGGGCAAAGTAATCATCCCACAGCAGAATATCCGCACTGGCGCTCACTTCAAGACTTTCAGCGACCGCCTGTTGCAACGTCACCACTTTTGGTTTTTGGTCCGCGACGCTGCGCGAAACGGTTACACCAATCAGTTCCGCATCCGGCATCACCTGTTCAAGGCCTACCGCCAGCCCGGCGTGGGTGCCGGCGCTGCCGGAGGCCACTACCACGGATGAGAGAGCCACCGCGCCTTCACACTGCTGAGCGATTTCCAGCGCGCTCTCTACATAGCCCAGCGCGCCCAGCGCGTTAGAGCCACCGACCGGAATGACGTAAGGGCGAAAACCCTGCGCTTCGATGCGCGTAGCCAGTTCAGCCAACTGCGCGTTCGGATCGGTCAGCGCGTCGCACATTTCCACCTGAGTATTGAACAGATCCAGCAACAGGCGGTTACCGTTACTCAGGTAGTTTTCCGCCGTGGTGCCAATCGGATTTTCCAGCAGCGCCACGCAGTGCAGGCCGAGCTTCGCCGCCACCGCTGCCGTCTGGCGCACGTGGTTCGACTGAATGGCCCCGGCGGTAATCAGCGTATCTGCGCCTTCACGTAGCGCATCTGCGGCCAGAAATTCCAGCTTGCGCAGTTTATTGCCGCCCATCGCCAGCGGCGTGACGTCATCGCGTTTGATAAAAATGTCGCGCCCTAAGTAATCGGAGAAACGCGGCAGATATTCCAGCGGCGTCGGCGCGCCAATAAATTCGAGGCGCGGGAAGCGCGTTAAGTTTTGCAGAGACATGAAACCTCCTGACTGAATTCTCTTGATTATGCACCCAGTTGCCGCGGAAATAAAAAAAGGCGCTCTGTTAGCGCCTTTTTTAAGCAACTTCGATTATTTTGTCACGTCAGCGCCGAACCATTTTTCAGACAGCGCCTTCATGGTGCCGTCTTTCTGCATGGCATCGATCGCGCCATCGATCGCTTTCAGCAGGTCTTCATTGCCTTTGCGCAGCGCCACGCCAGATTCCTGGTGGGAGAACGCTTCGCCGGTTACCGCCAGCGTGTTATTGGTTTTCTTCACCATATCCAGCGCCGCCAGACGGTCAACCAGAATAGCGTCAACACGGCCTACGCGCAGATCCTGGAATTTCGTCGGGTCATCATCATAGGTACGGACATCAACGCCCTGCACATTCTGACGCAGCCACTCTTCGTAGTTGGTACCCAGCCCCACGCCCACTTTTTTACCTTTCAGGTCAGCCGGGGTTTTAATGGAGCCTTCATTGCCTTTTTTCACCAGCGCCTGAATACCGGAGATAGTGTACGGAGTAGAGAAATCATATTTTTTCTTACGTTCAGGTGAAATGGTCACCTGGTTAATCGCCACATCAATGCGTTTGGAATCCAGAGAGGCCAGCATTCCGTCCCATTTGGTCGGTTTAAGATCGGCTTTCACGCCCAGATGTTTTGCCAGATCGTTGGCAAAATCGACTTCAAAACCGGTCAGTTTGCCATCATCGCCCTGGAAGCTGAACGGTGGATAGGTGCCTTCCAGACCCACGCGCAGGGTTCCGCGCTCTTTCACCTGGTTAAGCAGATTCTCCGCCGCGAACGTGTTCGCGCTGACACCTGCCATCAAAGCCACTGCCATCACGCCCATTAATGCCTGACGACCGAAAAGTGCTAATTTCATTATACCCCCGAAAAGATTGCTTTTTTTGTAGTGTAGGCCGTTTGTGAAAACAGACAAACACCAGACAGTTATAAGCTATTCCGTTTTAATATATATCAGAGGTCGCGGGATACGCGAAATTCTGACCCGGTGCCATGCCAGCCCGATTAACAAATTGCGTATATTTTCGTAGCGCAATACGATAATTATTGGTGCTGGTCTGCGGCAACCAGGGAATTAATATCTCATCCGGCGCGCCTTTCTGCAGCAGATTTCGGGGAATATTATTTTTTACAAGATGCTCGCCCAGACGCCGTAAGCGCACAACGTACTCGCGCACCGTGCCGGGGCTCATTTCGGTCTGTTCAAAGAGATACTGCTTAAAGCCGATAATGTCGAAGAAATCACTCTGCTCTTTGCAGTGCAGTTCGCCGCAGAAACGGCATAACGCGGCCCACTCGCCACGCTGCTGCAACCACGTTTCCTCGTCCACCAGCATATCCAGCCGGGCGATGGCAAGCTTGTTAACAATTTCGCCAAGGCGAACAAGCGTTACCCGATCGAGCGCTTTATGGCAGTGAGTACAATGTGTTTGGCTGTGTTTAAAGTCTTTAAGATAGCGGCTTAGTGGCCGTCTTTTTAATTGCTGCATAGTGATGAAAACTCCACGTCGTCATTGCTTATGCGGCATTACTCCAGCTTACCCAGCTTCGTGCGCAGGCGTTTGATTGCCTGGCTATGCAACTGACTGACTCGTGACTCTCCGACTTCCAGTACCGCGCCAATCTCTTTCAGATTCAGCTCTTCCTGATAATAGAGCGTCAGCACCAATTTTTCCCGCTCAGGGAGGGCTTCGATGGCCTCCATCACGCGCAGACGGAGATTCCCCTCCAGCAATTGGTGAAGCGGGTTTTCCTGCTGATTGGCTTCCGTCACCATCTCGACGCTATCGCCATGCTCTTCCCGCCACTCATCGTAGGAGAATAACTGGCTGTTATTGGTATCGAGTAACATCTGACGGTACTCTTCAATGGGAATACCCAACCGATGCGCAACTTCTGTTTCGGTCGCGTTACGGCCCAGTTCCTGTTCCAGTTGCCCCATCGCCTGCGCAACTTCACGCGCGTTACGCCGAACGCTACGCGGTGCCCAGTCACGGCTGCGTAGTTCGTCCAGCATCGCCCCACGGATGCGTTGCACTGCGTAAGTGGTAAATGCCGTGCCCTGCAGAGCGTCGTAGCGTTCAACGGCATTCAATAACCCTATGCCGCCCGCCTGGAGCAAATCGTCAAGTTCCACACTCGCCGGCAAACGCACCTGAAGGCGCAGCGCCTCATGGCGCACCAGAGGGACGTAACGTTGCCATAGCGAGTGTTTATCCATTACACCATCAGCGGTATAGAGTGAATTCACGATAAACAGCCCTGCATTAATTAAGTTATCGGCACAATTATCCGTTTCTGCATGATTTTTAATTGAGGGAATAGTGGGTGAAATGAGGGGTTATTTGCGCAGTCGGGGAAGAGGAAACGTGAAAAACCCCGCCGGAGCGGGGTTTGCGTGGGGCAGGCGATTAGCCCTGCAGCAGAGACAGAACCTGCTGCGGTACCTGGTTGGCTTTGGAGAGCACGGAGTTACCGGCCTGCTGAATGATCTGCGCTTTCGACATGTTGGACACTTCGGTCGCATAGTCGGCGTCCTGAATACGGGACTGCGCTTCAGACAGGTTGGTGGTGGTGTTGTTCAGGTTGGTGACCGCGGAATCCAGACGGTTTTGTACCGCACCGAGGGAGGAGCGGAATTTGTCGACCATGGCGATAGCATCATCCAGTGCCGCCAGCGGTTTTGAGTTATCCGCAACAGATTTCACCGTGTTGTTCGGGTCGGACAAATCTGCACCATTCAGAGCGGTTGCGCCGTAGGTTTTACCGTCAGCCGCTTCGACCAGTTTGGTTTTACCATCAGAACCCCCCAGGGTAACCGCCGCAGTAACGCTGGCACCCGTTGCATCTTTATAGGTTACTGTTTCTGCACCTGGCGTGGTCACAGTGGTGCCATCGTAGTCGGTTGCAAAGATAGTGCCGCTGTCATTCTGCAAGCCATAACCCACGTTGGTCACTTTACCGGCGGAATCCGTATTAGACAGTTGAACCAGTTTCAGACCCGTTGTGTCAGCCCCCGCTGCCGCCAGCGCAGTTTTAGCAGCGGTGACATCAACAGCCGTGCCTGGAGTGGTTGTGGTAGTTGCAGTCTGAACTTTGCCCGAAGTCAGTGCAGTACCTGGAGCGGTACCCGCTTGCTTATCAGCTGCCGCTACAGTAACACTACCATCTGTAGCAACGTGCAGCTCATAGTCACCATCAATCGTGTTATCAGTGGCACTGCTGATGGTTCCGTAATACTTGCCGTTAGTATTATCAAATTTGAGGTTAGTGATGGTTGCGTCAGTAGCCAGGCTAGTCGCTTTTGTAGTGACATCAACGTCTGTTGCGCTATCTGCATACGTTGTCGTGGACGTACCGCCGGTCGTTACAGCGCTGGTAGAAATATTCGCTTTCGTGGAAACATCAAAACCCGTCAGACCCAGAGTCGTTGAGTCGATTTTTTGCAGGTCAATAGAGATAGTCTGACCGTCGTTCGCCCCCACCTGAATTTTCATGGTGCCGTCTTTTGCCAGCACGTTCACGCCGTTGAACTGAGTCTGGCCGGATACGCGGTCAATCTCTTCCAGACGCGATTTGATTTCGTCCTGGATAGAGGACAGGTCAGAATCAGAGTTCGTTCCGGTGGTCGCCTGTACAGTCAGTTCACGCACACGCTGCAAGTTGTTGTTAATCTCAGACAGTGCGCCTTCGGTGGTCTGTGCCAGAGAAATACCGTCGTTGGCGTTACGTGCAGCCTGAGTCAGGCCTTTGATGTTAGAGGTAAAGCGGTTAGCAATCGCCTGGCCCGCTGCATCATCTTTTGCGCTGTTGATACGCAGACCAGATGACAGGCGCTCAATGGAGCTGGACAGAGCAGACTGGTTTTTGTTGATGTTGTTCTGAGTGATCAGCGAGAGGCTGTTGGTGTTAATGACTTGTGCCATGATTTCTTTTCCTGTTTTCAAGTCTACGGTTTAGGTATTGGGCTTCCACCCTTCGGCTTCGTCGCCGTCAAACCTGTTATCGTCTGGTCACTCACAACCTTTAGAATTTTTTTCTAGCCGCCGAAATACTCTCCTCACACCGCCCTATTCTCGCCATTAAATAAGCAAAATTAATCGTAAACTTTGTGCCATTCCCGCCGATAACCCCGGTATTCGTTCTACGTGTCACACGATTAAGGAATTCATCATGGCAAGTATTTCAACGCTGGGCGTCGGGTCGGGTTTGGATCTGAGCGGCATTCTGGATAGTCTTGAAGCGGCGCAAAAATCGACGCTGAAGCCTATTTCAACGCAGCAGAGTTCATATACTGCGAAGCTGAGCGCTTACGGCACATTAAAAAGCGCGCTGGAATCCTTCCAGACCGCCAACACCGCGCTGAATAAAGCCGACCTGTTTACCGCCACCTCCACCACCAGCAGCAGCACCGCCTTCAGCGCCACCACCACCGGGAGCGCGATTGCCGGGAAATACACCATCAGCATCACGCAACTGGCGCAGGCGCAAACGCTGACCACCAAAAACAGCCAGACCGACACCAAAACCGCCATTGCCAGCAGCGATAGCGTGCTGACTATTCAGCAGGGTGGCGGAAAAGATCCGGTCACGATTGATATCAGCGCGGCCAACTCCTCGCTGACCGGCATTCGTGATGCCATCAACAATGCGAAAGCAGGCGTTAGCGCCAGTATTATCAACGTTGGCAACGGTCAATATCGCCTGTCGGTGACCTCAAACGATACGGGCAGCGACAACGCGATGACCCTGAGTGTGAGCGGCGATAGCGCCCTGCAAAGCTTCATGGGCTATGACCCGAAAGCGTCCAGCAACGGTATGGAAGAGAGCGTCACCGCGCAAAACGCCAAACTGACGGTGAACAACGTTCCGATTGAGAACAGCAGCAACACCATCAGCGATGCGCTGGAAGATATCACCCTCAACCTGAATGATGTCACCACCGGTAACCAGACGCTGACCATCACCAAAGACACCTCGAAAGCGGAAAGCGCGATCAAGGCGTGGGTGGATGCCTATAACGCGCTACAGGACACTTTCAGCAGCCTGACCAAATACACCGCCGTGGATGCAGGCGCAGAGAGCCAGGACACCAGCAACGGCGCGCTGCTCGGCGACTCCACGCTGCGCACGATCCAGACGCAGTTGAAAACCCTGCTGGGTAACACACACAGCAGTTCCGATTACAAAACCTTGTCGCAGATTGGTATCACCACCGACGCCAGCACCGGCAAGCTCGAACTATCGACCGACAAACTGCAGGCGGCGCTGAAAAAAGATGCCTCCGGCGTGGGCGACATGTTTATCGGTGACGGCAAAAATACCGGCGTCACCACCACCATCGGCAATAACCTGACCAGTTGGCTTTCCTCCACCGGGATAATTCAGGCGGCGAAAGATGGTGTCAGTAAAACACTGAACAATTTGACGGATCAGTACAACGCCGCCAGCGATCGTATCGACACGATGATGGCGCGCTACAAAGCGCAGTTCACCCAACTGGACGTGCTGATGAACTCCCTGAACTCGACCAGTAGCTATCTGACGCAGCAGTTCGATACGTCCAGCAGCAACTCTAAATAATTAGCAGGAGACAACATGTACGGCGCAAAAGGCACGCAGGCCTACGCACAAATCGGAGTCGAGAGCGCAGTCATGAGCGCCAGTCAGTCGCAGCTGGTCACCATGCTGTTTGACGGCGCGCTTAGCGCGCTGGTTCGCGCTCGTCTGTTTATGCAGGACAATCAGTTGGAAGGTAAAGGCCTCTCGCTGTCGAAAGCCATTAACATTATCGAAAACGGTCTAAAAGTGGGACTGGATGAGAACAGCCGTGACGAACTGACCCTGAATCTTATTTCACTGTACAGCTACATGGTGCGACGCCTGTTGCAGGCTAATCTGCACAACGATGTTGCCGCCGTTGAGGAAGTGGAAGGCTTGCTGCGCAACATTGCTGATGCGTGGAAGGAGTCGTTACTTACGCCTAACTTGATTCAGGACGCCGTCTAATGAACCACGCACCGCACTTGTATATTGCCTGGCAGCAGTTGGTTGAGAAAAGCAAAATAATGCTCCGCCTTGCCACAGAGGGTTTGTGGGATGAATTGATCGCCAGCGAGATGGAGTACGTGCGTGCGGTGCATCAGGTCGCGGATCTCACCCAGCAGAATCCGCCGTCAAGCGCCATTCAGGACCAGCTCCGCCCGCTATTGCGCGCCGTGCTGGATAACGAAGCTGAAGTGAAACGCCGCTTACAGCTGCGAATGGATGAGCTGGCTACGCTCGTTGGGCAGTCCTCCATGCAAAAATCGGTAATGACAACGTATGGTAACCAGGGTGGACATGTTCTGGTGCCACAAAGCAGTAACGACACCAGCCATTAACCTTCGCGGCGTGAAATTGCGCAAATCTCGCGCCGCGCGCATTTCCCACTTATAGTACTTGTGTCGCCTTTCACGGAGAACAGGTATGCGCAATCCCACCCTCTTGCAGTGCTTTCATTGGTATTACCCGACTGGCGGTGAGTTATGGCCCGAAGTTGAGGCGCTTGCGCCGAATCTGAATGAAATCGGTATCAATATGATCTGGCTGCCGCCCGCCTATAAAGGCGCGTCGGGCGGCTATTCTGTGGGCTATGACAGCTACGATCTGTTCGATTTAGGTGAGTTTGATCAAAAAGGTAGCGTTGCCACTAAATATGGTGACAAGCGCCAGCTACTGGCGGCCATTGACGCCCTGAAAAAGCATGATATCGCCGTACTACTGGACGTGGTGGTAAACCACAAAATGGGGGCGGATGAGAAAGAGCGCATTCGCGTGCAGCGCGTTAACCAGGACGATCGCACGCAGATCGATGAAGAAATCGTTGAGTGTGAAGCCTGGACGCGCTACACCTTCCCTGTCCGCGCAGGACAATATTCAAAATTCATCTGGGATTACAAATGCTTCAGCGGGATCGATCATATCGAGGATCCGAATGAAGACGGCATTTTTAAAATCGTCAACGATTACACCGGCGAAGGCTGGAACGATCAGGTTGATGATGAGATGGGCAATTTTGACTATCTGATGGGCGAAAATATCGATTTTCGTAATCATGCAGTGACTGAAGAGATCAAATACTGGGCGCGCTGGGTGATGGATCAAACCCACTGCGACGGTTTTCGTCTCGACGCGGTTAAACATATTCCGGCCTGGTTCTATAAAGAGTGGATTGAGCACGTTCAGGAAGTCGCGCCCAAACCGCTGTTTATTGTGGCCGAATACTGGTCGCATGAAGTGGACAAACTGCAGCAGTATATCGACCAGGTCGACGGCCAGACGATGCTGTTCGATGCACCATTGCAGATGCATTTCCATGAAGCCTCACGCATGGGCGCTGACTATGACATGAGCCAGATTTTCACCGGCACGCTGGTCGAGGCCGATCCGTTCCACGCGGTGACGCTGGTCGCCAATCACGATACCCAACCGCTTCAGGCGCTGGAAGCCCCGGTTGAAGCCTGGTTTAAACCGCTGGCGTATGCACTGATCCTGCTGCGGGAAAACGGCGTGCCTTCTGTCTTTTATCCCGATCTTTTCGGCGCACACTATGAAGACACAGGCGGCGATGGCGAAACCTACACCATCGATATGCCGGTGATTGAACAACTGCATGAATTAATCGACGCTCGCCAGCGCTTTGCCCACGGCGTACAGACCCTGTGGTTCGATCACCCTAACTGCATCGCCTTCAGCCGCAGCGGTACCGACGACGCGCCAGGGTGCGTGGTGGTGTTGTCGAACGGCGACGACGGTGAAAAAACGATGACCCTTGGCGAAAATTACGGCAACAAACGCTGGAAGGATTTCCTCAATAATCGGGAAGAAATTGTTGAGACCGACGACGCGGGCAGTGCGACCTTTACCTGTAATGGGGGAAGCGTAAGCGTCTGGGTACTGGAGGATGTGCTGTAAAACGCACCCGGCGGGATAACCGCCGGGAAAATGCTTATTTGATAGGAACGATATCCGCCGGAACGCTGCTGGATGAGGTTTCCTGCTGCATTGCAGGCAGTTCTGTCGGCAACGCGCTCGCCAGCGGTTTTTTCTCCAGCGCGGCGATGCACTCGATTGTGGGGCGATCGACACGCTGCAACGTCATGCCATCGTATTCCAGCGTGCCATCTTCGCGATCAACGGAATAAACATCGCGTTTTTCAGTCACGTTATACAGGTCATCCCCGCGCAGCATCAGTTTGCCCGGCACGGCAATCGTACGCTGCCACTGACGGCAATCCAGCGTATCGCCGTCGCGGGTGACAATCAAACTGCCAATGGCTTCCGGGCTCACCAGCGAACGCTGCGGCCCTTTCGTTTGCCAGTAACCGACAAGCCCCTCTGGCGCGGGCACTTTCACCACGTCTTTATAGTTATCGACCTGCACGCAGCCTGCCAGCGTCATCAGCGCGGCAACCATTGCTAATTTTTTCATGATTCATCCTGCATACGGAGAAAAAAATATTGTGACATTATAGCCTTAAGCCCGCCACCCTTTCACGCCCCTTGTCTGAAATTGATCTGTTCGAGGTTTTACGCAAAAAGCATTCGCCAGATGGATGGAGCAGCGTAGAATTCCCGCTCTTTCGATCCTTCTGAGTTCAGAGGCTAGCACCATGACCTGGCAACACTTCAAACAGGCGTACCTGATCAAATTCTGGGCCCCTGCCCCGGCGGTAATCGCTGCCGGTATTCTCTCCACCTACTATTTTGGCATTACCGGCACCTTCTGGGCTGTCACCGGCGAATTCACCCGCTGGGGCGGGCAACTGCTGCAACTGGCGGGCGTTCACGCTGAAGAGTGGGGCTACTACAAACTGATCCACCTCGATGGCACCCCGCTCTCTCGCATTGACGGCATGATGATCATTGGCATGTTCGGTGGTTGTTTCGCTGCGGCACTGTGGGCAAACAACGTCAAACTGCGCATGCCACGCAGCCGTGTGCGTATCCTGCAGGCTATCATTGGCGGCGCGATAGCCGGTTTCGGCGCGCGTCTGGCGATGGGGTGTAACCTGGCGGCATTCTTCACCGGGATCCCTCAGTTCTCACTGCACGCCTGGTTCTTCGCCGTGGCAACCGCCATCGGTTCCTGGTTCGGCGCTCGTTTCACCCTCCTGCCGCTGTTCCGCATTCCGGTGAAAATGCAGAAAGTCTCTGCCGCGTCGCCATTGACGCAAAAACCGGATCAGGCGCGTCGCCGCTTCCGTCTGGGCATGCTGGTGTTTATCGGCATCGTGGGCTGGGGGCTGTTTACCGCCATTGATAAACCGAAGCTCGGCCTCGCGATGCTGTTCGGCGTCGGCTTTGGCCTGCTGATTGAACGCGCGCAAATCTGCTTTACCTCGGCCTTCCGCGATATGTGGATCACCGGGCGCACCCATATGGCGAAAGCGATTATTTTCGGCATGGCGGCCAGCGCCATCGGTATTTTCGGTTACGTGCAGTTAGGCGCAGAAGCCAAAATCATGTGGGCGGGCCCGAATGCGGTGATAGGTGGCCTGCTCTTCGGCTTTGGTATTGTGCTGGCCGGCGGTTGCGAAACCGGCTGGATGTATCGCGCGGTGGAAGGCCAGGTGCATTTCTGGTGGGTGGGCATTGGCAACGTCATCGGTTCAACCATTCTGGCCTACTACTGGGATGATATTTCTCCGGCACTGGCCACCAACTGGGATAAAGTCAACCTGCTCAACACCTTCGGCCCGACGGGCGGCCTGCTGGTGACGTACCTTCTGTTATTTACCGCGCTGATGCTGATCATCGGCTGGGAAAAACACTTTTTTAAACGCAAAAATCAGTCTGCCGTTGTCACGGCGAAGGAGACAGCATGAAAGATATCGTGCCTGATTACCGCCTGGATATGGTCGGCGAGCCATGCCCGTATCCGGCTGTCGCCACGCTCGAAGCGATGCCGCAGCTGAAAAAAGGCGAAATTCTGGAAGTGGTGAGTGACTGCCCGCAGTCGATCAATAATATTCCGCTGGACGCCCGCAACTACGGCTACACCGTACTGGACATCCAGCAGGATGGGCCCACGATTCGCTATTTGATTCAGAAGTGAGTTGTTTTAGCCCCTCACCCTAACCCTCTCCCACAGGGAGAGGGAACCGATCGAGCACGTTGCTGAATTTCCTGCGTTTTTCACCCTCTCCCTGTGGGAGAGGGCCGGGGTGAGGGGCACCCGCGCGCACTCAACCATCAATTACACCTGCATGCCCATCAACGGGCTCAAAATTGAGCCGGTTAAAGTCTGGCGAGCAATCAGAATCCAGCCGCTTGATTGTGCGAAGAACGTTTTTATGCGCCTTGCCGAAATAGCTGGCGATCTTCATGGACGTTGTGATGACCTTGTCGTTAGATGGAATAACCATTTCGCGGAAGTCAAAGGCCAGAATAACTGACGGATTATTCATAGCGTCTTTACCTTTTAGAAAGTGAGCCTGTCTCACAGAAAAGCCGCCCGAGAGAGGTCGCCACCTTTAACGGCTGTTCTCAGGCTCGCTTACTGAAAGGCTCTCGTTTAAATACGCGTGAGATGCGCGGACATAAAAAAGCCCGACCGAAGTCAGGCTCTGTTATTTGGGTGAAGAATCACTTAAGGCACTGGGTGTTGATGTAATCCTGCAGGACTCTCAGGGATGTTTGGTCACTGATGATCCCGTCTCTGATACTGAGAACGTTTCGTCCAGCAATTGAAGAGAGTTCGACGGTGGCATCATGGCCCATGCCGGAGGTGCTGGCGGTTTCGGTTGAGGCAGGCACTGGACATCGGCCTTTGACGAGCACCCGGCCACCATTATCAAGCTTGCGCTTAAGAGCATCGTTTTCAGCTTGAGCATCGGACAACTCCTTCGTGTATTTTGCATCCAGCGCAGCGACATCACGCTGGCGCACCTGCATATCTTTGATGGTGGCGTTAGCCAAACTGAGATTCTTGGTGGCTTTGTCGCGCTGGTCTTTGTAGGTGATGGCGTTGTCGCGGGAGTGGTTCACGAAAAACGCCAGTACGCCGATTAACGCCACCACAAGAAGCTGCAGCCAGTAACGCCTTACCAGCGCGCCAATCACGACAGGAACAGAGCGCGCTCCGCCTCACGCCGACGTGTCAGCCCATTCAGTACTTTGCCGCCAGCCTTATTCCAGCGTGTGAACTCGTTGGCAGCACCAGTGTAATCACCGGCGTTAAGTTTGCTCAGCAGTGTAGATGTCGACAGCGAACGAGAACCCAAGTTGTAAGTGAATGACACCAGCGCATCGAACTGGCCCTGACTCAGTTTTACCTTCACCAGTCGCAAGACGTCATTTTCGTAACTCACCAGCCCGGTCTTTAACAAGCGGTCAGCTGTCGCCTGGTCAATCGTCATTCCTGGTCGCACTGGTTTTCCATTGACAGGCTGCGTCCATCCATAGCCAATTGTCCACGGAGCACCACCTGTACCAGGATCGGGATAAGCAGTAAGCTTGCATCCTTCGTACTGCTTGATCAGAGCAATGCCTTTATCACTGGTTTGCATTCTTCATCCCCGTCAGTCGTTCCCAGAAATAAGTCAGCGCTACGGAGCCCATCGCCCCGCTAATGCCGGACGTGACAAGAATCATGTGAAAACTCAGGCCACTTTCCACGCTTATCAATCCGCCGATCAGCCCTGTAAAGCCGGAGACGGCGATCTGTGCCAGCGCGTTTATCCAGCTCCACGTGGCTTTATTCTGCTTTACGTCAATGAGGTAGCGGACTAAACCGCCCCAGCATGCAATGCCGAGCAGGATTAGCCAGGACAGGCCTACAATTTTGTGGTCGTCATTCATACGTTTTGCCATGATCACCTCGCGACAGTTGCGGGTGCTGTGTTTGAAAAGGGGGTCAGGTTCTCGGGCTGAATTTAACAACAAAGCATGTCGAGGATGATTCCCGGAACCTGAGAATAAAAAAAACCGGCGTCAGGCCGGGAGGATGAGGGTAAGGCAACGAGCTGTGAATTATTCAGAACGAAGCTACCTACACGCTAGCTAAACAAGTCGTTCTTGTGTAAATAGAAGAAACGCATCAAAAGGTAGCTACTGTGAAAATCATTTGGAAATTATTAAAGCTCATAACCATATCGATTTATGTGTTTGTCGGTGTTTTTCTTGCTGGTTTTGTAGCTTCATGCACAAGGAATGCAATTAATCTTGAAACATTAGATTTAAGATATTCATTAATTGCAAAGCATGCAGCTGTTTATGCATTTTGCGCAACAGGTGCAGCATTGGTTGTTCCACCTGTGCTACATGTGATTCAGTATTATGTCTGGCCGATTCTGAGGCTCATTGGCCTAAAGATTCGTTACTTCTTTCATGGATACTAAAAAGCCCAAGGCGCCGGCCTCAGGCTTGAATCCTTCATGAGGAATATACTACCTCAATCGCACTGCGTTTCTACTTAGTCAGAGCTCATTCATCTCAGCTACTTCAAACTGGAAAACGTAGGGATCCGAGAGTAACTCAAACTGCTCATCGTCTGGATAAGTTACCGCTTCGTGGTAATTTTCTCCGGCGAAGTCCTTAATTGATGATAGATCACTCCAGTACGTTGCCAGAAAGAAATGCTCCCACTCCCCCTGTCGCTCACGCCGTACGTATGCACCTTGGTTTCCGTTAACACTTTTCGAGTGCTTCACCCCAGTTAATTCAAGGTGCGCAGCAAACCCATCTCCGTGTCGTACGGGCACGCAACCATGCCATGTCCTTACAATCACAACCACCCCCTCAGCTGATAAATAAGTGAATTTAAATTCACATTACCATAATAGTTAATCACTTTGGCGGTTTTTGATGCAATCTGAGTACATAAAAAAGCCCAAGGCGTTAACCTCGGGCTTGAATTCTTCGTGTCGACAATCAAAGCTATGGCGACGATAGCATATTTAGATGAAATACATACTTTTCAGTTCGGTTTTGCAAGAATTGCGTGCGAATTTGTCGCCTTTTGTTGTGAACGTGATCGCGTTACTGAGATTAACGAGCCGCTTAAAGCCGCTCCGCATTGCCAGCCAATGAGGCAGATACGTTTCCGTCCAGGTCGATTTCGCTACGCCCGTTAGTTCCGCCAGCGCCAGATATTCGTAAGCCTCACGCCCCGCCAGCTCTGCTTTGACGTCCTGCGCCGCCAGCCAGATCAGCTTCTTCAGGCCCTCCATCGTCTTGCTCGCCACCTTCTTCGCGCCGAGCTGCTCCCGGAATTCCGCCCATGCCCACTGGGTGATCGCTATTCCCGGATGACACAACTGATAGCCGATTCACTGAGTCGGTTAGCGGGTACATCAAGACCAATCCGTTTGCAGGTATTTCTCTGTTGAAGAAGTCACGTAGCGAACCGGATCCACTCACCCGTGATGAGTTTGTCAGATTGATAAATGCGTGCCGGCATCAGCAACTGAAAAACACGTGGTCTCTGGCAGTGTATACCGGTGTCCGCCACGGCGAGCTTGTGTCACTGGCCTGGGAAGATATCGACATGAAGGCGGGAACGATGATGATCCGCCGTAACCACACTCTGCCGAAGGAGTTTACCCTTCCCAAGACAGAGGCCGGTACGGACCGCATCATCAACCTGATTCAGCCAGCGATGGACGTATTGCGGAATCAGGCCGAGATGACGCGACTGAGTAAGCAATATCAGGTGGAAGTCATGCTACGTGAGTTTGGGCGTTCAGAAATGCATCCATGCACTTTCGTCTTCAATCCACAGATAGCGACTCGTAATGGCCGTGCCGGGCATCATTACGCTGTGGGGTCGATTAATCAGTCATGGGAAGCTGCAATGCGACACGCCGGGATTCGCTATCGCAAAGCATACCAGTCACGCCACACATATGCATGCTGGTCGTTAGCTGCCGGTGCTAACCCGAACTTCATAGCGAAGCAAATGGGGCACACCGACGCGCAGATGGTTTATCGTGTTTACGGATCCTGGATGGCGGAAAACAATCAGGACCAGGTACTCATTCTGAACCAGAAATTAAGTGAGTTTGCCCCATCCATGCCCCACGCGGTGGGATCGGATGTGATAAAACAATTACAATCATAAGGTTAGATAACCTACACCTGCATGCCCATCACTTCCTGATACGCACTCACCATCTTATTCCTGACCTGAATGCCCATCTGTAACGACACGGATGATTTTTGCAGATCGGTCATAACATCATTCAGCGCCACGCCCGGTACGCCGAGAGTAAACTTTTCCGCCTGGGTGCGGGCGGCATTTTGCGTATCGCTGATGCGGTCGAGCGCGGCGCTCAGTTGTCCTGCGAAGCTCACCGTAGACTGCGTATCCACCTGCTGATTGCGCGCCACATTAGCCGTCATTTGTAACTGTGACAGCACGCCCTCAATACCCTGAATTGCCATAATCCACCCCTGAAAATGTTAATGGAGCAGAGATTAGCATCTTGTCAATAAGATAAAGGCGTTAAATAGCGGCAAAAAAACGGGTTATTTGAACCATAGAAAATCCCGCAACAGCAAATAATGGCAGCGCTGTCATTTTGTGTTCGTCGCCCGGGAGTCTGCTTTGTTTTTGTACATATTTAACGCCATCTTTCAGGATCTACGAGGTGCGCAATGAGCGCGAACGCCACCACTACACCGCAAACTAAAACGCTGGAGTGGGTCAGTCGCCTGCGCGCAAACCCGAAAATTCCGTTGATGGTGGCCAGCGCCGCCGCGGTGGCTATCATCGTTGCAATGGTGCTGTGGGCGAAAAGCCCGGACTATCGCACGCTATTTAGCAACCTTTCCGATCAGGATGGCGGTGCCATTGTCAGCCAGCTGACGCAGATGAACGTCCCCTACCGTTTTGCGGATAACGGCGGCGCAATCGAAGTTCCTGCGGATAAAGTGCATGAACTTCGCCTGCGTCTGGCGCAGGCCGGTTTGCCAAAAGGCGGCGCGGTCGGTTTTGAATTGCTCGATCAAGAAAAGTTCGGCATCAGCCAGTTCAGCGAGCAGGTTAACTATCAGCGCGCGCTGGAGGGCGAACTGTCGCGCACTATCGAGACCCTGGGGCCGGTGAAAAGCGCCCGCGTCCATTTAGCGATGCCAAAACCGTCGCTGTTCGTGCGTGAACAAAAATCCCCTTCCGCCTCCGTCACCGTCAATCTTGAACCGGGTCGCGCGCTGGACGAAGGGCAAATTTCTGCGGTGGTGCATCTGGTCTCCAGTTCCGTCGCCGGACTGCCGCCGGGCAACGTGACGCTGGTCGATCAAAGCGGGCATCTGCTCACCCAATCCAATACCAACGCCCGTGACCTGAACGACGCGCAGCTGAAGTACGCCGCCGACGTTGAAAGCCGCGTGCAGCGCCGCATCGAAGCCATTCTGGGGCCCATCGTGGGCAACAGTAACGTTCACGCGCAGGTCACCGCGCAGATCGATTTTGATAATAAAGAGCAAACCGAAGAGCAGTATCGCCCGAACGGTGACGCCAGCCAGGCGGTACTGCGTTCACGTCAGGTGAACGAGAGCGAACAAATTGGAAGTCCGTACCCGGGCGGCGTGCCTGGCGCGCTCTCCAACTCGCCTGCACCGACACCAACTGCGCCAATTGCTACCCCGCCTGCCAATAATGCGACGCAAACCACCCGCCCCCAGAGCAGCGGCGGGCCGCGCAATACACAGCGTAACGAGACCAGTAACTACGAAGTGGATCGCACCATTCGCCATACCAAACGCAACGTGGGCGACATCCAGCGTCTTTCCGTCGCGGTAGTGGTGAACTATCGCACGCTGGCGGATGGCAAAACGCAGGCGCTCAGCGCGGAGCAAATGAAGCAAATCGACGATCTCACCCGCGAGGCGATGGGCTTTTCCAGCCAGCGTGGCGATACCCTCAACGTGGTCAATTCGCCGTTCACGCAGTCGGACGAAACCGGCGGAGAACTGCCGTTCTGGCAACAGCAGTCGTTTATCGACCAGCTAATGTCGCTGGGCCGCTGGTTGTTGGTGCTCTTGGTGGCTTGGCTGCTGTGGCGCAAAGCGGTTCGTCCACAGTTAATGCGACGTCAGCAGGAGACGCAGGCCGCCGCCGAGCAGGCGCGCGTTATCCAGGAAACGCAGGACGCGGTAGAAGTGCATCTCAGCAAAGATGAGCAACTTCAGCAACGCCGCGCCAACCAGCGAATGGGCGCGGAAGTCATGAGCCAGCGTATTCGCGATATGTCTGATAACGATCCGCGCGTTGTCGCGCTGGTCATCCGCCAGTGGATGAATAACGATCATGAGTAAATTAAGCGGTGTAGATAAAAGCGTCATTCTGCTGATGACCCTTGGCGAAGATCGTGCTGCCGAGGTGTTTAAGCACCTGTCGGCGCGCGAAGTGCAACAGTTGAGCACCGCAATGGCCAATGTGAAGCAGATCTCCAATAAGCAGCTTACTGAAGTGCTGGCGGAGTTTGAGCAGGAAGCAGAACAGTTCGCCGCGCTGAGCGTCAACGCCAACGAATATCTGCGTTCGGTGCTGGTGAAAGCGCTGGGCGAGGAGCGTGCCGCCAGCCTGCTGGAAGACATTCTCGAAACCCGCGAAACCGCCAGCGGTATCGAAACGCTTAACTTTATGGAGCCGCAGAGCGCCGCCGATATTATTCGCGATGAGCATCCGCAAATTATCGCCACCATTCTGGTGCATCTCAAACGCGCGCAGGCCGCCGATATTCTGGCGCTGTTCGACGAGCGTCTGCGTCATGATGTGATGCTACGTATCGCCACCTTCGGCGGCGTGCAGCCTGCCGCACTGGCAGAGCTGACCGAAGTGCTCAACGGCCTGCTTGATGGTCAGAACCTCAAGCGCAGCAAAATGGGCGGCGTAAGAACGGCAGCAGAAATCATCAACCTGATGAAAACCCAGCAGGAAGAAGCGGTTATCACCGCCGTGCGTGAATTCGACGGCGAGCTGGCACAAAAAATTATCGACGAGATGTTCCTGTTCGAAAACCTGGTCGAGGTGGACGATCGCAGCATCCAGCGGCTGCTGCAGGAAGTGGACTCCGAATCGCTGCTTATCGCGCTCAAAGGGGTCGAACCGCCGCTACGCGAGAAGTTCCTGCGCAATATGTCTCAGCGTGCCGCCGATATTCTGCGCGACGATCTCGCCAACCGTGGGCCGGTGCGTCTGTCGCAGGTGGAGAACGAGCAGAAAGCGATTCTGCTGATTGTGCGGCGTCTGGCGGAAACCGGCGAGATGGTAATTGGCAGCGGAGACGACACCTATGTCTGATACCACGCCGTGGAAAATCTGGCAGCCGGACGATCTCGCTCCGCCATCTGAGGAGGAGATTTTTATTCCTGAGCAGGAAGCTGACGCGCAGGAAGTCACGCTTTCTGAAGAAGCATTGCGCCAGCAGCAACTGGCGCAAATCCAGATGCAGGCCCACGAGCAGGGTTATCAGGCGGGGTTGCAGGAGGGGCGCGCCGCAGGGCAGCAGCAGGGTTATCAGGAAGGTCTGGCGCAGGGGCTGGAACAAGGTCTGACGCAGGCACAGCAGGAACAAGCCCCGCTACATACGCGTATGCAACAACTGGTCAGCGAGTTCCAGCATACGCTGGATGCGATGGATAGCGTTATCGCCTCACGGTTGATGCAGATGGCCCTGGAAGCCGCACGACAAATCATCGGCCAGACCACATCCATCGACAGTTCAGCATTGATTAAACAGATTCAGGCATTGCTCCAGCAAGAACCTCTGTTCAGCGGCAAACCGCAGTTGCGCGTCAACCCTGACGACCTTCCGCGCGTGGAAGCGGTGCTGGGTGCCACCTTAAGCCTGCACGGCTGGCGGCTGCGCGGCGATCCGACGCTGCACCCTGGCGGCTGCAAAGTCAGCGCCGATGAAGGTGACCTTGATGCGAGCGTCGCCACCCGCTGGCAGGAGCTCTGCCGTCTTGCCGCGCCAGGAGCCTGCTGATGACCGCGCGCCTTACACGCTGGTTAACAACGCTGGATAACGTCGAAGCGCGCATCGCCCAGCTTCCTGCCGTACGCCGCTATGGACGCCTGACCCGCGCAACCGGGCTGGTGCTGGAGGCCACCGGTCTGCAACTGCCGCTCGGTGCAACCTGCATTATCGAACGTCAGATCGGTGCGGATACACAGGAAGTGGAAAGCGAAGTGGTGGGCTTCAACGGTCAGCGCCTGTTTCTGATGCCGCTGGAAGAAGTGGAAGGTATTTTGCCCGGCGCACGCGTCTATGCCCGTAATGCTTCCGGCGACGGATTACAAAGCGGCAAACAGTTACCACTCGGCCCTGCACTGCTGGGGCGCGTGCTGGATGGCAGCGGCAAACCCCTCGACGGTCTGCCTGCACCAGAGACCACCGAAACCGGCGCACTCATTACGCCACCGTTTAACCCGCTGCAGCGGACGCCGATTGAACATGTGCTGGATACCGGCGTGCGGCCCATCAATGCGCTGCTCACCGTCGGGCGCGGGCAACGGATGGGGCTGTTTGCTGGCTCCGGTGTCGGCAAAAGTGTGTTGCTGGGGATGATGGCGCGCTACACCCAGGCCGACGTGATTGTGGTTGGCCTGATTGGCGAGCGCGGACGCGAAGTGAAAGATTTTATCGAGAACATTCTTGGTAGCGAAGGCCGGGCCCGCTCGGTGGTCATCGCCGCCCCGGCGGATGTGTCGCCGCTGCTGCGTATGCAGGGTGCAGCCTATGCCACCCGCGTGGCGGAAGATTTCCGCGATCGCGGCCTGCACGTGCTGCTGATTATGGACTCACTCACCCGCTACGCGATGGCGCAGCGTGAAATCGCCCTGGCGATTGGCGAGCCGCCCGCCACCAAAGGCTACCCGCCTTCCGTTTTCGCCAAATTGCCCGCTCTGGTTGAGCGCGCCGGGAACGGCATCAGCGGTGGCGGTTCAGTGACCGCCTTTTATACGGTGCTGACCGAAGGCGACGATCAACAGGATCCTATCGCCGACTCGGCGCGCGCCATTCTCGACGGGCATATTGTGCTGTCGCGAAGGCTGGCCGAGGCCGGGCATTATCCGGCCATTGATATCGAAGCCTCAATCAGCCGCGCCATGACGGCGCTAATCAGCGAGCCGCACTACGCCCGCGTACGTCATTTCAAACAACTGCTTTCAAGCTTCCAGCGCAACCGTGACCTGGTGAGCGTCGGGGCTTACGCCAAAGGCAGCGATCCGATGCTGGATCGCGCCATCGCCCTGTGGCCGCAGCTGGAAGCGTTTTTGCAGCAGGGCATTCTGGAAAAAGCCGACTGGGAGAGTTCTCTTCAGGGGCTTGAGCGAATTTTCCCGTCAACCTGATGAAGCAGGAGGTACCGCAAGATGGCGCAACAAGGTGCATTGGCCACGCTCAAAGAGCTGGCGGAAAACGAGGTGGATAGCGCTGCGCTCAGGCTCGGTGAGATGCGTCGTGGTTTTCAGAAAGTAGAAGAACAATTACAGATGCTGATGGATTACCAGCTTGAATATCAAAACAACCTTAACAGCGACATGAGTCAGGGGATTGCCAGCCTGCGCTGGCAAAACTACCAGCAATTTATTCAGACGCTGGAAAGCGCGATTGAACAACATCGCCAACAGTTGCTGCAATGGAACCAAAAAGTGGAGCAGGCGCTGACCTTCTGGCGCGAGAAAAAACAGCGGCTTCAGGCGTGGGAGACATTGCAGGAGCGTCAGGCCAGCGCCACGCTGCTGGCGGAAAACCGTCTTGACCAGAAAAAGATGGATGAATTTGCCCAGCGCGCAACGCTAAGGAATCGCAATGATTAACCTGCTCACGCTTTTAGCCCCGGACGCAGAGAGCGTCACGCCGGGTTTATCCACGCAGGTGGGCGGTGAAACCGATTTTCTTAACCTGCTCAGCGATGCGCTGGGGAGTGAAAATACGCAACCGCTTAAAAGCCTTACCGCCGCCCTTTCTCAGGTGCCGGACGGGAAAACGCCCACGAAAACGTCCGTCACCGAATGGTTGTTGCAACAGGAGACCGCACAGATCCCGGTTGAACTGCCGGACGGTACGACCACAGATACACAGACCCTGCTCAGCCAGTTGGCCTCACATCTGAAAAGCGATGTACAGAACAGCAAACCGCTGGAGCCTGACGATGACGACGAAACCGTCAGCGACGCCTCCCTTGCCGGGATGAGCGCGCTGATGGCCATGCTGCCGCCGGTACAATCAGTGCCATCGACCACGGTTACCGCAGGCAATGACATGCCTGCCCTGAGCGGTTTAACTGCACGCAGCGACGATCAATCGATCGCCCAGCACGGTACCAGCAAAGATGTCGCGCAGCCACTCACCAGCCGTGAGCTCCCTGCCGCTGCCCAAAGCGCACCGCAGTTGGCGCCGGTGACCCTGAAAGTCGAAGCCGACAGCACGCCAACCGCAGCGGCGCCTGCGGCAATGCCGTCAGCGATCGTCACAGCACCTGCGCAAACAGCACCGCCAGCCGCCGCCCCCACCGTACAGGCTGCATTAGGTTCGCCGGACTGGCAGCAGAGCGTCAGCCAGCACATCACCCTGTTCACACGCCAGGGGCAGCAGACCGCGGAACTGCGTCTGCACCCGGAAGAGCTTGGTCAGGTGCATATCTCGCTTAAGCTCGACGATAACCAGGCGCAAATCCAGATGGTGTCACCGCACAGCCACGTGCGCGCGGCGCTGGAAGCCGCGTTGCCGGTGCTTCGCGCGCAACTGGCCGATAACGGCATTCAGCTTGGACAAAGCAATATCAGCAGCGAGAGTTTTGCCGGGCAGCAGCAGCAACAACACGCTTCAGGCCAGCCGTCGGCCTGGCGCCGCGCGACATCCGGGGATGACGAAGATGATGCGTTGACAGTCCCTGCTGCGTTGCAATCCGCCGCACGCGGCGATGGCAGAGTCGACATTTTTGCCTAAACGCCAGAGGTAGCGTGATTATTCCCGTCTTTTCCACGCTTTGACCCGCGCGGGAGTCGGGATAATCACACGATAAGCAGTATATGCAACAGGAAGACCGCATCAGATGACCGACACCGCTATCACTAAAAAACGCAAACGCGCCATTTGGCTGCCGCTGCTGATCCTCGTGACGCTCGCCGCCGTGGCGACCGCCGGTTACAGCTACTGGCGGATGCAGCAGCACAGCGCCACGGAAAGTAAAGCTGAGACGCCGCCCCCTGCCGCGCCGGTCTTTTTCGCGCTGGATACCTTTACGGTGAACCTTGGCGATGCGGATCGCGTGCTTTATCTCGGCATTACGTTGCGTCTGAAAGATGAAGCGACGCGCGCACGGCTGAATGAGTATCTGCCGGAAGTGCGCAGCCGTCTGTTGCTGCTGCTTTCTCGCCAGGATGCCACCCAACTGGCAACCGATGCCGGAAAACAAAAACTGGCCGCCGCCATTAAAGAGACGCTGAGCACGCCACTGATTGCCGGTCAGCCGAAGCAGGACGTGACCGACGTTCTCTATACCGCTTTTATTCTGCGATAACCTCATGGGCGATAGCATTCTTTCACAGGCCGAAATCGACGCCCTGCTTAACGGTGACAGCGATAACCGCGATGAGCCGAAAGCAGGCGTGGCGGGCGAAAACGACATTCGTCCTTACGATCCTAATACCCAGCGTCGCGTGGTGCGCGAACGTTTGCAGGCGCTGGAGATCATCAACGAACGCTTTGCGCGTCAGTTCCGCATGGGGCTGTTTAACCTGCTGCGTCGTAGCCCGGACATTACCGTTGGGGCGATTAAAATTCAGCCGTATCACGAATTTGCGCGCAATCTCCCGGTGCCGACCAACCTGAATCTTATCCACCTGAAACCACTGCGTGGCACCGGGCTGTTCGTGTTCTCGCCGAGCCTGGTGTTTATCGCCGTCGATAACCTGTTCGGTGGCGACGGTCGTTTTCCGACCAAGGTGGAAGGCCGCGAGTTTACCCATACGGAACAGCGCGTTATCAACCGCATGCTGAAGCTGGCACTCGAAGGCTACCGTGACGCGTGGAAAGCGATTAACCCGCTTGAGGTCGAGTATGTGCGTTCGGAAATGCAGGTTAAATTCACCAATATCACCACCTCGCCTAACGACATTGTGGTCAACACGCCCTTCCACGTTGAAATCGGCAACCTGACCGGCGAATTCAATATCTGCCTGCCGTTCAGCATGATTGAACCGCTGCGTGAACTGCTGGTTAACCCGCCGCTGGAAAACTCGCGCACTGAAGATCAGAACTGGCGCGAAAATCTGGTGCGCCAGGTGCAACATTCCGAACTGGAACTGGTGGCGAATTTTGCCGACATTTCACTGCGATTGTCGCAGATCCTCAAGCTAAAACCCGGCGATGTGCTGCCTATTGATAAACCCGACCGCATCATCGCGCATGTGGATGGCGTGCCGGTGCTGACCAGCCAGTACGGTACGGTGAAAGGACAATATGCACTGCGCGTCGAACACCTGATTAACCCGATTTTGAATTCGTTGAATGAGGAACAGCCCAAATGAGTGATATGAATAACCCGTCCGACGAGAACACCGGCGCAATGGACGATCTGTGGGCTGAAGCGTTGAATGAACAACAATCCACCAGCGGTAAAAGCGCGGCTGATGCGGTGTTCCAGCAACTCGGCGGCGGCGATGTCAGCGGTACGTTGCAGGATATCGACCTGATTATGGATATTCCGGTCAAGCTGACCGTGGAGCTGGGTCGTACCCGGATGACTATCAAAGAGCTCCTGCGTTTGACGCAGGGTTCCGTGGTGGCACTGGACGGTTTGGCGGGCGAACCGCTGGATATCCTGATTAACGGCTACCTGATTGCCCAGGGCGAAGTGGTCGTGGTGGCGGACAAATATGGCGTGCGCATCACCGACATCATTACGCCGTCCGAACGTATGCGTCGCCTGAGCCGCTAAACATGAAAAGCCCGACCCACGCGACCGTCGCTCATGCCTCTGCCCCCGACGCCTCACCGTTGATTCAGGTCAGCGGTGCGCTGCTCGGCATTATTCTGCTGATCCTCGCCGGAGCATGGATAGCCAAACGTTTTGGCGTCGGGGGCAGTAGCGTGCGAGGCGCGCAGGGTCTGAAGGTTAGCGCCAGCGCCGCCCTCGGCCCGCGTGAACGTGTGGTGGTGGTGAACGTAGAAGATGCGCGTCTGGTGCTGGGCGTCACCGCCAATCAGGTTACCCTCCTGCACACGCTGCCACCCGCATCACCCGATACACACCCAGGGCAGCCTGCTGCCGCCGATTTTTCATCTCTGATGAAAAATGTACTCAAGCGTTCCGGGAGATCCTGATGCGCCGTATTTTCGCTGTCCTCATCCCTGCGCTGTTGTTGATCTCGCCTGCCGCCTTCGCCCAGCTACCGGGGCTGGTCAGCCAGCCATTAGCGGGTGGCGGTCAAAGCTGGTCGCTGCCGGTTCAGACGTTGGTGTTTATCACTTCGCTAACGTTTATTCCGGCGATTTTGCTGATGATGACCAGTTTTACCCGCATCATTATCGTTTTTGGCCTGCTGCGTAACGCACTGGGGACGCCCTCTGCGCCGCCGAATCAGGTGCTGTTGGGGCTGGCGCTGTTTCTGACCTTTTTTATTATGTCGCCGGTCATCGATAAGATTTATACCGACGCCTATCAGCCTTTTAGCGAAGATAAGATTTCATTACAGGAAGCAATGGATAAAGGCTCGCAGCCGCTACGCGAGTTTATGCTGCGTCAGACGCGCGAGGCTGATTTGGCGCTGTTTGCACGTCTGGCGAACAGCGCGCCGATTGAAGGCCCGGAAGCGGTGCCGCTGCGCATTCTGCTGCCAGCGTATGTGACCAGTGAGCTGAAAACCGCCTTTCAGATTGGCTTCACCATTTTTATTCCGTTTCTGATTATCGACCTGGTGATCGCCAGCGTGCTGATGGCGCTGGGGATGATGATGGTGCCGCCCGCCACGATCGCCCTGCCGTTTAAGCTGATGCTTTTCGTGCTGGTCGACGGCTGGCAATTGCTGGTGGGTTCGCTGGCGCAAAGTTTTTACAGCTAACGGGAGCCTGCCATGACACCTGAATCCGTAATGATGATGGGCACCGAGGCGATGAAAGTTGCCCTTGCGTTGGCGGCCCCGCTGCTGCTGGTTGCGCTGATTACGGGGCTTGTGATCAGCATTTTGCAGGCGGCGACGCAAATCAACGAGATGACGCTCTCCTTCATTCCTAAAATCATCGCCGTGTTTATCGCTATCGTGGTCGCCGGGCCGTGGATGCTTAACCTGCTGCTTGATTACGTTCGCACCCTGTTCTCTAACATTCCGTATATCATCGGCTAACCCTGATGCTCACTATCACCAGCGATCAGTGGATCCACTGGATAAGCCTCTATTTCTGGCCGCTACTGCGCGTGCTGGCACTGATTTCCACCGCCCCCATTTTGAGCGAGCGAACCGTCCCCAAGCGCGTTAAAGTCGGGCTCGGGCTGGTTATCACCGTGGTGATTGCCCCCGCTATCCCGGTGCCGGACGTCCCGCTCTTCTCGCCGAATGCCCTTTGGCTGGCGCTACAGCAAATCCTGATCGGCATTGCGCTGGGGTTTACGATGCAGTTCGCCTTTGCCGCCGTAAGAACTGCCGGGGAAATTATCGGCCTGCAAATGGGGTTGTCGTTTGCCACCTTTGTCGACCCCGGCAGCAACCTGAATATGCCTGTACTGGCGCGAATTATGGATATGCTCGCCATGCTGCTGTTTTTGGTTTTTAACGGCCATTTATGGCTGATTTCGCTGCTGGTTGATACTTTTCATACCTTGCCCATTGGGGGGGACCCCCTCAACAGCAACGCCTTTCTGGCCCTTGCCCGAGCAGGCGGACTCATCTTCCTCAACGGCCTGATGCTGGCACTGCCGGTCATTACGCTGCTGCTCACCGTTAACCTTGCATTGGGTATGCTTAATCGTATGGCTCCGCAATTGTCGGTGTTCGTGATTGGATTTCCAATCACATTAACTGTAGGGATATTATTAATGGCGGCGTTAATGCCGCTTATTGCTCCTTTTTGCGAACATTTATTTAGCGAAATATTCGATCTTTTAGCGGATATTATCAGCGAGTTACCCCGGGTCAATTCTCCATAACCTCATTCCTGTTATTGTAAGGAAATTCCTAAAAGCCCATTTATAAAACATCTACCAGGATATATCTGGCGCGGATTATTTGTTTTTACTCTACTCACATAACCTAACATTTACTTTACTTTGAGAAGATTCCTGGCAAATTATACGTAACTTTACGGGATAGTTTAGGCCGCCTGATCGTCTTCGCTTGGTTGTTAGTTTTATAAATTGCTCAGTGAGTTATGAAGCGCTCAGGCAAGGGGTTAATTATCGTTACGCATTGAGTGAGGGTATGCCATGTCAACGATTATTATGGATCTATGCAGTTACACCCGGCTAGGATTGATAGGGTACTTGACGAGTCGAGGGGTTAAGAAACGCGATATTGATAACATCAGCGATGTCGACGGACTCGCGGCATTGTGTAGCGACCGCCGCCCGTCTGTGGTGTTCATTAATGAAGACTGTTTTATCCACGATGCACAGAGCAGTCAGCACATTAAACAAATCATTAATCAACATCCCAGAACGCTGTTTATCGTTTTTATGGCGATTGCGAATATCCATTTTGATGAATACTTACTGGTTAGGAGTAATCTGTTAATAAGCTCCAAATCGATAAAGCCAGAAACACTGGATGATATTTTAGGGAATTATCTGAAAAAAGAAACTGACGAGGTAAAACAGATCAACATGTCGACATTATCGTTAAGTCGAACGGAATCGAGCATGTTGCGGATGTGGATGTCAGGACAGGGAACGATTCAGATATCGGATCAAATGAATATTAAGGCCAAAACGGTATCGTCACATAAGGGTAATATCAAGAGGAAAATTAAAACGCATAATAAGCAAGTGATCTATCACGTTGTACGTCTTGCAGATAATGTGACCTCCGGCATTTACGTGAATATGCGTTAATGACGACTTGCTGGCGGATAAAACCGCCAGTCAATTTCATCCTAATTCAGTCTACTTTCTCGACGAAAATACCGTCCGGATGGCCATTTTCATTGAAAAACCAAATGCCGAGCGGATAATCCTCCAGCGAGACCAGATACATTGTTCCTTCACTGAACTGCTCAATCGCCAGCACCACGCCGGATCGACGTGGGCCGCCATCCGTTTTGACCGTCACACGATCGTTTACCTGCATACGCAATCTCCTCAACGTTTCTGCCCAGTGTAGAACAAAATGCCTCCGCTGACAGCGCCTTACTCCGTAACTGCTGCTTTCTTCACCAATCACTCTTCCGCTCATAAAATGAGCACATTAATAAATGCCGGATATACTTATTATTGCACGGGCGGTAAGAGGTAATGATGATGAACCATGCCAAAGCGACCCACGGCGTCAACGTTGATGCGCTGCTGGCAGCCATCAATGAAATCAGCGAAAGCGAAATTCATCGTGCCGCTGATGATCCTTATCATGTGAGCGTTGATGGCCGCGAATATCATACCTGGCGAGAGCTGGCTGAAGCGTTTGAGTTAGATATTCACGACTTTAGCGTGACCGAAGCCAATCGCTGAAAATGAGGATAAAAAAATCCCGACGCTTGAGGAGTCGGGATCAAACTTGCATCTGCAAGAAGTCATCGAAAAATTCGTTACACCAGGAAATCTGATGTGGATGAAACATTATCTGCGTTTATATCCAATGACAAGATTTATTCACCAAGCCGATCAATCCTGTTACAGACGATGCGTCGGTGTAATGCGCTACGTCCAGCATCCGACGCGGGTTGTCATCAGTTTTATCTCATTTATATCGATTTATTATTTTGAGATTTTTCTTAATAGCGAATGAGCACATAAGGAGAACTTATGTTTGATCGGCAACAACCGCTGGTTATCTTTACAGATTTGGATGGCACGTTACTGGATAACCATACTTACGATTGGCAGCCAGCCGCGCCATGGCTGATGCGTCTGAAGCAGCGGGATGTGCCGGTGATCCTCTGTAGCAGTAAGACCGCCGCAGAAATGATGCTTATCCAGAAAGAAATTGGCCTCGAAGGCCGCGCGTTTATTGCCGAGAACGGTGCGGTTATTCAGCTTGATGCAAAATGGCAGGATGACGAGTCCTGGCCGCGCATTATTTGCGGGGCGACGCATGCCGATATTGTTGGCGTCCTGCACCATCTTCGCGAACGCGAAGGGTATAAATTTACCGCGATTTCTGACGTTGACGCGCAGGTTCTCAGCGAATGGTCCGGTCTGAATGACAAACATGCGGCGCTGGCACGCCTTCAGGAGGCTTCTGAGACGCTTATCTGGCGCGACACTGATGAACGCATGACTGCGTTTTCCGCGACGTTACAACAGCTTGGGCTGCGTTTTATTCAGGGCGCGAGATTCTGGCACGTGCTGGATGAACAAAGCGGTAAAGCACAGGCGGTCAGTTTTCTGCGTCGCAGGATGTTGCAGCGGGATGGCCACAGTCGCCTTTCTCTTGGATTAGGTGATGGCCCTAACGATGCGGACTTGCTCGATAGCACCGATTATGCTGTCGTGGTGAAAAGTCTGAGCCGGGAAGGAATTCATTTAAAAAATGACGATCCGCAACGGGTGTATCATACACAATTGCGAGGCCCACGTGGCTGGGACGAAGGCCTCAGCCACTTCCTGGGGAATTAGTCTTCAGCGCGAACCTGATTGCGTCCGGCCTCTTTTGCCAGATAGAGACGACGATCGGCAACAGATTGCAAATAGGCAAAATCATAACGCCCCTGCTCATTGTCGCTGCCCGACACACCAACAGACGCGCTCACGCGAAGGGTTTGCCCTTTCGACACCAGTATCTCGCGGCGGTTGATACATTCACGGATCCGCTCGGCTATCTCTCGCGCCTGCGCGAGCGTGGCGTTTGGCAGGACGACGCAGAACTCCTCTCCGCCCACACGCCCGGCAATATCCCCTTCGCGTATTTTATTGGCAATTAAGCGGGCGATATGTGCCAGCACGCGGTCGCCGGCCTGATGGCCGTAGCGATCGTTAATTGATTTAAAATGATCGAGATCGAGTTGCAGAACCGCCAGCGGTTTTCCTGACTGCCGACACTGTGCCGATGCCGTTGCAGCACGCTCGAACAAAGCACCACGGTTATATAAACGCGTCAGTGCATCGTACCAGGCACGCCACTGCAAGGATTCTTGCAATGTGGACATGTTACTCACCATATGGCGGATCACCACCCACGAAAGAATCAACATGCCGGTAAACAGCACCCACAACAGCGTTAGCGCGATGCTGATACGCCCAAAATCCCCCTTTAACCCCTCTTCAAGGCTGTGAATGCGTAGCAGAACACCGTCAAAATTACGCAGCTTTTCCCAACTGATATAGCGCGTCATTTCACGCAAACTACCGCGATTATTATCTTCGTAAGCGCGAGCAAGCTGGGCCTGCACCTCCTGCGTGAGCGGCGTGACATGCGGGTCGGACGAGGCGATGAGGTTCATGCGGCTATCATAAAGCTGATACTCCCCTTCCGTTTCGCCTTCCACGGCACGCAACAAAAACTCCCCCATTTCTCTGACGGAGAGCTGCGCCGCCAGCACACCGAACCAGTAATGCTGATAATTCAACGGCACCGACGCCGTAACCATCTGCGCTTCGTGCTGTTTATCACTGGAGAATGTCGTATACCAGCGCACACCGCGTCCGGGATTTTCACGTTCAGACTGCTGGATGAACCACGGGCTGGTGACCAGTTCATAAAATTGTTCAGTAATATTACGCGTCACCGGTTCGCTGCTGAGGAAGAATCCGGCTCGCGAGACGTAGAGCATGCGCGGTGAAAAGCGCGAAAGATGCTGCCCGGTAATTGAAGAGAGACGCAGTAAATAGCCCAGTTCTAACGCCGCGGTGAACTCGTTGGCGACCAAAGGGTTATCGCGAGATAAGAAATCAGACTGCTCGACAAACGCGTCCGACACACCATTGAGCGGCAGTGTACGACGGTTTTCCAGCGCAATATGCCAGTCAGGCTCCTGACGCTTACTGGAAAATTCCGCTCCCGCGTTGCGCAAAACTTCAAACCCCAGTGGCGCCTGCAGCGCCGCCTGCATACCATGACGAAAAAAAAGCAGGCGATCGACGTTGAATTGCAGCTGCCCATCCATCTCACGGGCGACATTTTCCAGATTATTGCGCTGGCTGGAGATATAAGCCTCTTCCAGCACCACCGTTTCACGCCACGTCAGAACCGTTGAAAACAGCAGAACAACGCAAAAGCAGAGGTTTACCACTCTACCGGGTCGGGTGTGCTGGCTAAGCTTTCTCAACCAACCGGGGGATTTTTCGGGGGTTACGGGATGCACAAAGGCTCCCGGCAAAACTCCTGATGAAGAGACAACGTACTTACTCCTGAACGGAAAAACAGCTTTGAATTCATGATGTACAACAATCGCGGTCTCGAGTCAAAAACGCCCGACCAGTGCCGGGCGTTTTGTCTACGCTTTCTCCTGCGCGCGATCGCCGCCGGGCATCAGTTCATCTTCACGGAAGGCCTCACGCTTGACGCCGAAACCGTCATACCAGCGACATTCAACCATCCCACTGGCATAACCCGTTACGACCATGCGCTGACCACCACTCTTAGCCCGAACTTCATCACTGACCAAAAAGACCATAGTTGCCTCCGGTATCAGGGTGAAACAGTTTCACATTAGTCGATCGCCAGCGGGTTTGCGTAATCTGGGCGCACTTTTTATCCTTCACGTTGACGAAGGCGGTTGATGCCATTGACGACCGCCACCACCACCGCGCCGATAATAAAACCGAGCACCAGATTCGCAAGCGTCGGCAGCAGTATAGCGACCAGCGCTCCCTGCTGCGCGGCGAAGCCTTCAATCGCATGATGCAGCGGCGCCACGCCATGAACCACAATCCCACCGCCCACCAAAAACATCGCCAGCGTACCGACCACTGACAATATTTTCATCAACCAGGGGGCAATAAAAAGTAAACCTTTGCCGGTGCCCTGGGCCAGCGCGCTCTTTTTCTCCGCCAGCCAGTAGCCCATATCGTCCAGTTTAACGATGATGCCCACCAGGCCGTAAACACCAATAGTAACCAAAATAGCGATACCCGAGAGAATCAGAATTTGATTCAGGAGCGGGGCTTCTGCCACGATGCCAAGGGTAATGGCGACAATTTCTGCGGAGAGAATAAAGTCGGTGCGGATCGCGCCTTTGACTTTATCGCGCTCGTAAACCATCGGATCCTGATTGGCGATGGCGTCTAATCGCTGCTGACGCGCGGCATCGTCCTCTTTGTGCTTACGCGCATGTAGCGTATGCACCACTTTCTCAACACCTTCAAAGCACAGGAACGCCCCGCCTATCATTAGCAGCGGAGTTACGGCCCAGGGAATAAATGCGCTGATCAGCAGCGCCAACGGCACGAGGATCACTTTATTCAGTAGTGAACCCTTCGCCACGCTCCAGACCACCGGCAGTTCACGATTCGCGCGCACCCCTGAAACCTGCTGCGCATTCAGCGACAAATCATCGCCCAGCACACCCGCCGTCTTTTTCGCCGCCAGCTTGCCCATCATGGAGATGTCATCCAGCAACGTGGCAATATCATCCAGTAAGGTTAATAAACTACTTCCCGCCACAGTACGTTCCTTTCATTATTATGTTTATTAATCACACAGTATGATGCAAATGTACGGGTTACACATACAATACATTTTGCATACACAAATTCAACATTTCGCTACGAATAAAAGCACTCGCAGAGAATCATTTTGCCGCTTACTATATCCCGCCTTGGTGTTTTCCCGTGAGAAATTATGCGTATCAAACAACTGTTACCGCTAATCGGTGCATTATTTGCGCTCTACATTATCTGGGGTTCGACCTACTTCGCCATCAGCATCGGCGTTGCCAGTTGGCCACCGTTGATGATGGCAGGTGTGCGTTTTCTTTCGGCGGGAATTTTGCTGCTGAGCTATCTGCTGTTAACCGGCCATCGTCTGCCGGCCTGGCGCCCATTACTGAACGCCGCGTTAATTGGCGTGCTGCTGCTGTCGGTGGGTAACGGCATGGTGACCGTCGCCGAACACCAGAATGTGCCTTCCGGTATTGCCGCCGTGATGGTGGCGACGGTGCCGCTGTTTACGCTCTGCTTCAGCCGCTTTTTTGGTATTGCGACGCGTAAACTCGAATGGCTGGGTATCGCCATCGGTCTTGGTGGAATTATTCTTCTTAACAGCGGCGGCAACCTCAGCGGTAACCCGTGGGGCGCGGTACTGATTTTGATTGGTTCGATGAGCTGGGCTTTCGGTTCCGTCTACGGTTCGCGCATCGAATTGCCTGTCGGCATGATGGCCGGCGCGGTTGAAATGCTGGCGGCAGGTATCGTACTGATGAGCGCTTCCCTGCTGACGGGTGAGCGTCTGAGCACAATGCCCGATACCTCAGGTTTGCTGGCGGTGGCGTACCTTGCCGTTTTCGGATCTATCATTGCCATTAATGCCTATATGTTTTTAATCCGCAACGTCTCGCCGGCGGTGGCCACCAGTTACGCCTATGTTAACCCGGTGGTGGCTGTACTGCTGGGTACCGGGTTCAACGGCGAGCGTTTGTCGGGCGTCGAGTGGCTGGCGCTGGTGATCATTATCGCCGCCGTGGTGCTGGTGACGTTAGGGAAGTATCTGGTCGGGGCGAGAAGCAGCGTTACGTCTTGTCAGGAAGAGAAGTAACCATCAGTTGCGACATCCCCTGAGTGCCGATCTGCGCGCTGCCTTCACCGCCGCAGATCCACTCCTCCAGCCGTTCTTTCAGGTCGTTATCCGCCAGTTTTTCCCGCCCGCGCAGGGCGCATTCCCAGATAATCAATACCCGCCAGCCCAGTTGATGCAGCCGGGCAACATCGCGCCTGTCGCGCGCCACATTGCTGGCGATTTTTGTCAGCCAGAACTCCGTGCGCGTGGCGGGGACTTTAAAGAGATAGCAGTCATGGTGATGCCAGAAACAGCCGTGTGTAAAGATGATGCAGCGGTATTCGTCGAGCGCAAAGTCGGGACGCCCAGGCAGGTTTTTTTGCTGAGCCGTCCAGGCGAAGCCGCACTCGGTAAGTAACGCGGCGACACGTTGTTCAATCGCCGTGTCGCGCGTACCGATTGCCCGCATGTTTTTGCTGCGGGTGACTTTATCGTGAACGTCCGCCACTTTTCTCTCGCATTGCAACGGCCTGCAGAATGCGCGAACGCAGCAAACGCGCCACGGCGGCAAAAACCGGCACCACAACTGAATTGCCAAACTGGCGATATGCCTGGGTATCGGAAACCGGAATGCGGAACTGATGTTTCTGGGGTTGTTCAAAGCCCATCAGACGAGCGCATTCCCGTGGCGTTAAGCGGCGCGGACGATGTTTCTGATTTTGCGGATCGTCAAAATCTTTCTCACCCAGTGCCTTATCCCAGCCGCGATCGATGAGGATCTCCGCACCATCTTTGTAATAACGTGCGGAAAGCGTACGCGCCACGCTGCCGGGACGCGTCGGGTCAACCATGCCATAACCAAAACCGTTGCCTTTTGCCTGATGCTTTCGCGCGTAACGGTAGAGATATTTCCACAGTACGGGGGTCAGAATGAATTTCTCATCCACTATGGGATCCAGCAGCTCACCAAACTCTGGCCTCCGCGCCGGGTAGTAGTGAGGAATATCACGCAGGGTAAAGCCTTTATGCAGCCCAAGATCGCGGCGGAAACCCACCAGCACGATACGCTCGCGGTGCTGCGGTAAAAAGTGCTGACCATCGATAATTTTCGGGTCGTCAGCGCCCATATCCGCCGCATCAGAGACCTCGTATCCCAGTTCATCCAGCGTTTGCATAATGATGCGGAAGGTTTTCCCGCCGTCGTGGCTTTTGAGGTTCTTGACGTTCTCCAGCACAAAGATGGGCGGGCGACGCGCGTCGATGATGCGCACCACGTCAAAAAACAGTGTGCCCTGTGTATCGCAGGCAAAACCGTGTGCCCGGCCCAGCGCATTTTTCTTGGATACGCCCGCCAGAGAAAAAGGCTGGCACGGAAAGCCCGCGAGCAACACATCGTGCTGGGGAATATGTTGCTGAATATGCGCCCGGGCTTCGCTGTCGCTCACATCAGGGTGATGACTTAAGGTGATATCACGGATGTCGGCATTGAACTGATGCTCGTTTGGGTCGCAGTACCAGTTAGCTTTATAGGTACGCACCGCATGTTTGTTCCATTCACTGGTAAACACGCACTTCCCGCCAATGGCTTCAAACCCGTTTCGAATACCGCCGATACCGGCAAACAGATCAACAAACCGAAATGCGTAATCAGGATGATGTGCGGGAGGTTTAGGTAATAAAGCCGCCAGCTGGGTAACTTCATTTTCACTCAACCGCGTATTGGCACGCGCTAGCGTCACGACCCGTTTAACGATAGCCGGGCTCCAGTGCTGCTCACCCACCGAATTTAGCTGCGCCACGACGGTTTTGAGATCGTAAATTTCCAGCACATGTTCAAACAGTGCCTGGGCATCGGTTTCAACCGCCCGATGCGGGGCCGCACTCAGTGACTCACTCTGTTGCATAGATTCAACCAGACCAGACAAATAAGCGTGAGATTACCATACTTTGCGGCAGGAAATTCATTCTGACGGCGCAAATCGCCGTACGACGGCCTCATCCAGCCCCTGAGGGTCACCGCGAAGCTCAGCGCTCAGTTTGGCCAAAAATTGCACCATATAATCCGCGTTATGTTGTGCAAGCATGCGCCCCCTCGCCGTTTGCATGGTTTGCGGCAAACGTAACAGCTTGGTCTGGAAGTGATCCAGCGCCCAACGTTTATCGTCTAACAGGCGAGAATCGGCAAAAGGATCGTCTGCATCAAACAACGGCGTGTTCATGGCCCCCGACACGGCAAAAACACGTGCGAGGCCGATTGCGCCCAACGCTTCAAGACGATCGGCATCCTGCACGATTTTCGCTTCCAGCGTCCGTGGCGTTATCTGTGCGCTAAAACTGTGCGCTTCAATGGCGTGTGCCAGCGCGGGTAAGTGCTCGTTCGGGAAGTCAGGAAAATCCTGGCGCAGTATGACCTGCGCACGTTCGGCGGATAACCGAGACGCGCGAGAACGATCGGGATGATTTTTAGCAAGGCTGATAATGTCGTGAAAATAGCAGGCCGTGAGCAGCACCAGTAAGTTGACCGGTTCGTCTGCGGCGATGTGTCTGGCGCTGTGCCAGACCCGGCGGAAATGGGAAATATCGTGGGCGGCATCGCCGCAAGAATAGTGTTGCGTGAACCACTCTTCAAAACGCGCTTGCCAGGCATCGATTGTCATACGTGGGCTCTTCATCCTTTTAAAAGACCACGAGCATAACAAGTTTCGCTTAATGTATCAGTCCTGAATCTGGCGAGGACGGGTATACCAGGCAATGCCGCCGAGGATCAGCCCAACAAGACCCAGCACGATAAAACCGACAAGCGCACCAAGTAGTTTGCCGGATGTTGAGGCGATTTCGCCATCCAGCGTCGCACCAGGAATCGTTTCTACCTCGCTAATCACCCAAAAGTAGCGCACCATCGCCCAGACAAAATAACCGCAGAACGCATAAAAAACCCATAACGCCAGCTTTCCGCCAGGGCCACGCGTCATTGTTTCTTCCATATAACACTCTCATTTAGCGAGGAAAATCGTTGTTACTGAAATTCCACTTAAGGCATAAGTGTGATTTCGGTCACATTATAGCGACTCTTTGCAGGCAGAGTAGTAGGGGGCGCTTCTGCCGGTGCGCAAAATGCCGATCGTTTGATCTTCGGCAATTTTGGTTGCTCAAAAAAGTTTCACAGACACGCGTTCCGTGGCGTAGTAACGTGTTGAGAAAAATAATTATATTATATGTAAATAGTATTTATATTTATCTTTGTGATAATCAACGCTCCGTTTTCAGACTTTCTTTTTCATCTGGTTCATGTAACTATAATTCCGTTATTAGCCTTTTGTTGTTTAACACTGCACTCGTTAATTTTTTCATCTAAAGCAGGCCCGATAAACTTTTTTATTGGGCTTTTTTTTGAATACCCTCTCCTGCTGCTCAGCAAAAACATATAACAAGCATAAATACCAAACAAAGCACATCACACCTTTATCAATAAAATCATCATGTTAAATAATCAACGCCAATACATGAAAGCTTTAATATACACATCAAAAATAATGGAAACATTTAGCAATATTTAATATAAATCCGTTACATTTTTAGCGTAAAATAAAATGAACTCTATAGATAATATCGCCATTGCAATGCCGACACATCTAAAAGCATTCATAAACATTATTATTTAAAGGAAATAAATAATGAAAAGAAAAGTATTGGCAATTATTGTCCCGGCTTTATTAGTGGCTGGTGCAGCAAATGCGGCGGAAATTTATAATAAAGACGGAAACAAACTGGATCTCTATGGGAAAGTCGATGCTCGTCATACTTTCTCTGACAATCCGGGTGATGATGGTGATGAAACCATCGTTGAACTGGGCTTCAAAGGTGAAACGCAGATCACCGACGAACTGACTGGCTTTGGTAACGCGCTGATGAAAGTTCAGGCGAACGATACCGAAGGCAGCGACAACATGTACGCAAAACTGGCTTTTGCCGGTCTGCGCTATGCCGATGCAGGTTCCTTTGACTACGGTCGTAACTACGGCGTTGTGTACGACGTAGAAGCGTGGACCGATATGCTGCCTGTTTTCGGTGGCGACTCCTATACCTGGACCGATAACTTCATGACCGGCCGTGCAAACGGTGTAGCAACCTACCGTAATACCGACTTCTTCGGTCTGGTAGAAGGCTGGAACTTCGCGCTGCAATATCAGGGCAATAACGAAGGCAGCAACGCGAACGAAGATCAGGAAGGTACCAAAAACGGTCACGAGGATTATCGCTTCCAGAACGGCGACGGTTTCGGTATGTCCACTACCTATGATTTCGGTGACGTACTGCAAGGCCTGAGCGTTGGTGCGGCATTCTCTTCTTCTGACCGTACCAATGAACAAGTTATTGCTGGCGGCATCGACAACCGCTACAGCAAAAACGCAGGTGGCTCTGAAGCGGAAGCCTGGACCGTTGGTCTGAAATACGATGCCAACGACGTTTACCTGGCGATGATGTACGCGGAAACCCGCAACATGACGCCATATGGTGACTACGGCATCGCCAATAAAACTCAGAACTTTGAAGCGGTTGCGCAGTACCAGTTCGACTTCGGTCTGCGTCCATCCTTAGCGTGGGTATACTCTAAGGGTAAAGACCTGGGCGGTAACGACTATCACAACGAAGTGACTTACCACGACAAAGCGCTGGTGAATTACATTTCTGTTGCGGCGACTTACTACTTCAACAAAAACATGTCTACCTATGTTGATTATAAAATCAACATGCTGGATAACGACGCTCGCTTCTACAAAGACAACGGTATCTCTACCGATGACGTGGTGGGCGTAGGCTTGACCTACCAGTTCTAACCTCTACAGGTCATAAAGCCCGCAGAGCGGGCTTTATGCCTGATGCGCTACGCTTATCAGGCCTACAAGGTTTCTGCAACATCATGAATTTGAACGATTGTAGGCTGGATAAGGCGTTTACGCCGCATCCGGCATTAACAAAGCGCACGTTGTCAGCAACCTGAAAGCCCGCATAGCGGGCTTTATGCCTGATGCGCTACGCTTATCAGGCCTACGGGGTTTCTGCAACATCATGAATTTGCACGATTGTAGGCCGGATAAGGCGTTTACGCCGTATCCAGCATTAACAAAGCGCACGTTGTCAGCAACCTGAAAGCCCGCATAGCGGGCTTTATGCCTGATGCGCTACGCTTATCAGGCCTACAGGGTTTCTGCAACATCATGAATTTGTACGATTGTAGGCCGGATAAGGCGTTTACGCCGCATCCGGCATTAACAAAGCGCACCTTGTCAGCAATCTGAAAGCCCGCATAGCGGGCTTTTTTCGTTTTTAAATCCAGCAACGACTATGGCGCTTCCTGCAACGCCACTCGCACAAAACCATTGTTCTGCGCCAGCAGGGCATTCGCATCCTGTACTTCCATTCCTGTGAGCACCATCAGGATCGCGGTTTTACAATGATGATCGCAGCGTTCGAGTGCGGCTTTCGCCACAGCGCGCGAACAACTTCCCGCTTCCATCACAATCGCAATCTGTCGTTCGCACCACTGGGTGGTGTCCCCTTGCAGATCCACACGCAAATTGCTGTAAACCCGACCGCTGCGAATCGCCAGCCCGGTGGTCAGCATATTCAGAACCAGCTTCTGCGCGGCGTTGGCTTTAGGATTACCGTAGCCCGCAACGACTTCCGCCCCGGTTTGCGGCGCGATAACCAGCGACGCCAGCTGCGCGGCTTCGCTTTGCGGATTGCGCGTCAGCACGGCAACCGGCGCGCCCAGCGACCACGCGTGGCGCATGGCACCCCACACCCATGGCGTCTTGCCACCGACGGTCAGGCCCAGCAGCATATCTTTTTCATTAAAGCCAATCGCCTGGAGATCCAGCACTCCACGATCGTAATCGTAGGCGGCATCGCTTTTTTCATTCAGCATCGCCTGCGGCCCGCCCGCGATAAGCCCGACAACCGGGCCGTGGCCCTGCGGGGTAAACTCACTGGCAGCCAGCATCCCGGCGCGCCCCGACGCCCCTGCTCCAACTATCACTAAACGCCCACCGCGGCTTAACGCCGCCGCAGCTTGATCCACTAAACGGGTAATTTCATCCAGACATGGCGTGATGGCATCGGCAATACGTTTATCTTCCTGGTTGATAACGTTAAGCATGTCCTCGGTGGACAATCTGTCGATATCGGCGGTAACAGCACTGCGTCGCTCCATGACTGCATCGGTAAGCTTAATGCTCATAAACTGCCTCCTTATTATGAGTTGCCTCTCAATATAAAGTGTTTCATATGGATAGCCTGAGAGTGGCGTCACAAAGAGACGTTTGTTTTACTAAGGGTCACGCCGCTTTAAGAAATCGGGCTTATCAGCGATAATGCTTGTTTATTATTGATGACAGGGATTCCGATGCACGATTTTCAGCAGCCTCAACGCGCGACAAAACGCCCGATGAAGCTCAGCACGCTGGTCACCTTAATGGTCTGCGGTGTCATCGGTGCCGTCCTGCTGGTTATCTACACGTTTTATCTTGCGCAAATCGCCAAAGCCACGCGCACGGGGTTGCAGGACACCGCCTTCGCTATCGCGCGCACACTTGCCGATTCGCCGGAAATCAAACGCGGACTCACCTCCCCCTCATACAGCGATATTATTCAACCGATTTCAACCGCCGTGGAACAACGTAATCATTTGCTTTATGCGGTGATCACGGATATGCATGGCATCCGCTACTCACACCCCGATCCCCGTCGCGTTGGTCAGCGCTTTATCGGAGAAGATTTACAGCCCGCCCTGCTCGGCCAGGAAAACGTTTCGGTGAACCACGGCGTGCTGGAAGAAGCGCTTCGCGTCTTTACGCCCATTTATGACGCACAGCGCCGACAAATTGGCGTGGTGATTGTCGGCATCTCCATGAACGATGTTCAGGCGCAAATCAATGCCAGCCGCTGGAACGCCATTTGGTTTGTGCTTTTCAGCGCCATTATTGGCAGTTTCGGAACCTGGGTGCTGGTTCGGGTGCTAAAAAATATTCTTTTCGGGCTTGAGCCCTATGAGATTTCTACGCTATTCGAACAGCGTCAGGCAATGCTGCAATCGCTCAAAGAAGGGGTGATTGCCGTCGACAGCCTCGGCAACGTGACGCTAATTAACCATACTGCGCGGCAAATTCTGCTTTCTGCCAACAATCGCCAGCCGGGAGAACCGCCGCATGCGCCGTTGCAGGGAAACCTGCAACAGGTTCTGGCGACCGGGGTGGCGATTCCGGATCAAGAAGTGGGCTGCAATGGGCGCCTGTTACTCACCAACACCGTACCAGTGCGCAGCCAAAACCGCGTGATTGGCGCGATCTGCACCTTCCGCGATAAAACCGAAGTCAGCCAACTGATGCAGCGCATGGATGGCATGGTTAACTATGTCGACGCGCTGCGTGCCCAGTCTCACGAATTTATGAATAAACTGCACGTGATCCTCGGGCTTTTGCACATCAAGCGCTATGACAAGCTGGAAGAGTATATTCTGCAAACCGCGCAAAATTATCAGACCGATATCGGCGAGATTCAGCATAAAATTAGATCACCGATAGTTGCCGGGTTCCTGCTCGGCAAAATCAATCGCGCGAAAGAAGCCGGCTTCACGCTGACGCTGGCCGAAGAGTCACGCGTACCGGACAACGCCAACGAGCAACAGGTCGCCGTGCTGGTCACCGTGCTGGGCAACCTGATTGAAAATGCGCTGGACGCCATGTCCGGCCAGCCAGAAGGCGAGATAAGCCTGCTGCTGCACTATCAAAATGGCTGGCTCTCCAGTGAAGTCAGTGATGACGGGCCAGGCATCGCCCCGGATAAAATTGATGCTATTTTTACCAAAGGTTTTTCGACGAAAGGCGAGAATCGCGGCGTCGGGCTCTTTCTGGCCCGTCAGCAAACTGAAAACCTCGGCGGCAGCATCGCCGTAGAATCAGAGCCGGGCGTCTTTACGCAATTTTTTGTACAAATCCCCTGGGACAGCGAGAGGAATGCCGAGTGATTAATGTGTTAATTGTTGATGATGATGCCATGGTGGCCGACCTGAACCGTCTCTATATCGAACGGGTCGAGGGGTTTAGCTGCTGTGGCATCGCCTCAACCCTCAGCCAGGCTCGCGAATTTATTGAAGAGAGTGTGCAGCCTATCGACCTGGTGCTGCTGGATGTCTATATGCAGCAGGATAATGGTTTGGATCTACTGCCTGTCATTCGCGCATCGGGACGGGCTATCGACGTTATCATGATCTCTTCCGCTTCAGACGCGGAAACTATTCAAACATCGATGCATTATGGCGTGGTGGATTACCTGATCAAACCATTCCAGTTCCCACGCTTTGAAGAGGCGTTAACCGGCTGGCGCGAAAAAAAGCAGCTGATGGGCAGCCATAAATATTACGAACAGGCCGATGTCGATCGCCTGCTGCACGGCGGCGCACCGGAGCTTGCCGACACCAAACGTCTGCCGAAGGGCTTAACGCCGCAGACGCTGCGCACCATTTGCCAGTGGATTGACGCACATCCGGAAAGCGAGTTTTCCACCGACGACCTGGCGAATGCGGTGAATATTTCCCGCGTATCATGCCGTAAATATCTGATTTGGCTGGCACAAATAAATATTCTGTTTACCAGCATTCACTACGGCGCAACCGGACGCCCGGTGTATCGCTATCACCTGCTGCCGGAACAGTACGGCCTGCTTAAGCAGTACGCACAGTAAGCCGGTAATCGTCATCAAGCAGCGTAAACCGGTAATGTCTGGCCGAGGAGAGAATGATCTCCCGCTGTTTGGTGACAAATATCGCTTCAATGTCCGGGCGTTTGCGCAGCGCTGCAACCCCCTTCTCAACGCCCATTCCATAAATCAGCGTGGTCCAGATATCACAGTCGAGGGATTCGCTGGCGATAATGGTGACGCTGTCAAGCTCGTTATCCAGCGGATAGCCGCTGCGCGGGTCAAGAATATGGTGATAGCGGCGCCCGTCCAGCTCGAAAAAGCGCTCGTACACGCCAGAGGTCACCACCGACTTGTTCATCACCTCAATGGCTCCGAGCAACGCATTATCCTGTGCAAAGGGCTTTTTCAGGCCAATCGACCAACCGCCCTCTGGCGAGCCCAGCGTTTGTACATTGCCACCAAGATTTATCAGCCCCAGCGTTACGCCCTGTTTGCGCAAAAAGTCGCGCACACGGTCAGCGATGTACCCTTTTGCAATTGCGCCTAAATCAATTTCCATACCGGGACGCGTCAAAAACACGCTGCTTTGGGTATCATCCAGCAGCACATTATGTGCATCGGTCAGCGTCAGTAACTGCGCAATATCATCAGCGGGTGGCACACTGTCGCCCTTAAAACCGATTTTCCAGCGTTTCACCAGTGGGCCAATCGCCAGATTAAACGCCCCGCCTGGCACCAGACTTGCGGTTTTGGCACATTTGATAAGCTCAAAAACCGGGCGGCTGACGCTGACGGGGTGTAATCCTGCGGCGTGATTGATATCCATTACCTGCGACTGCGCGCGGTTAACGGTAAGGAGATCTTCGTATTGTTTAATGAGGTGGAAAACGCGGGAAGCGAGCGGTTCGTTGTGTTCGAAGAGCTTGAGCAGAATGGGCGAGCCCATCAGGACTGCAGAATAACTGTACACCCGTGCATCGTCTGACATTCCAGCCTCCTTTCACAAAAGAGAACCCGGTAGCCAGGGCTACCGGGGTTTCATGGGCGGCTAGCTGCGTTTTGCGCGCATCGCGGCCTGATGACCGGCGAGTGTACCAAAGATAATGATATCGGCGACAGCGTTACCGCCGATACGGTTACCACCGTGGATACCGCCAACCACTTCACCCGCGGCATATGCGCCGGCTATAACCTTGTGCTCTTTATCCAGCACGCAGGTCTCAGTGTTGATGGTGACGCCCCCCATCGTGTGGTGCACGCCCGGCGCAATCTGAATTGCATGGAACGGGCCTTCATTGATCGGTGCGCGCAGCGCGGTAGTACGACCAAAGTCATCATCGTGCTGTTTTTCCACAAAACCGTTGTAGCGTTCCAGGGTCGCCAGGAAAGCGTCTTCATTGAGCCCCAGTTTTTTCGCCAGATCGCGCGGTGAGCTGGCGCTGGTGACAAAGCCACGGCCAATGTACTCATCAGCGGCTTTGTTTTTCGCGCGAACGTGCTCATCAAACACGATATAGGCATATTTTTCTGGCAGCGCAATAATTTGCGCGGAGACTTTGTCACGGGTCTCCATTTCATTGAAGAAACGGTTGCCCTGCTGATTCACCAGAATTGCCCCGCCACCGCGGATGGATTCGGAAATCAGGTACGATGTTTTTTGCTCAACGGTCGGGTGAATCTGAATTTCGCCCATATCCACTGTGCCTGCGCCGATATTTTCCAGAAGCGAAATACCGCCACCGGTCGCGCCTTTGTGGTTGGTGGTCACGAAGCCGGCCAGATCCGGGCGATATTTCACTACCATCGCACTGTTGGCGCTGAAACCACCGGTCGCGACGATGATGCTTTTTGTTGCGACGGTCAGCGTTTCTTTCTCTTCGGTCAGCAGACGGACTGCGGAAACTTCACCGCCATCCATCACGATATCGACCACAGAAGTATCGAGCATGACATCAATATTGCGTTTGTTGACATTACGCACCAGGCCGCTGATAAGATAGCCGCCCACCGCCGATCCGTCGCGCGGACGGTGAGTACGGTCGATGCTCATCCCACCGGTGGTGGTGATGTCGTTCAGCATAATGCCGCGTGTTGCCAGCCATTCAATCGCTTCAGGTGCGTTTTCCACAAAGCGACGCAGCAGTTCCGGGTTATTCTTGTTTTTTCCGCCTTTCAGGGTTTCCTGGTAGAACAGCTCTTTGCTGTCCTGGATCCCTTTCACGCGCTGGAAGCGGGTTTCCGCTGCGTTCATCCCGGCAGACGCTTTAATGGTGTTCCCGCCGATGGTCGGCATTTTCTCGACAATCAGCACGCTTGCGCCTTCGTCATGCGCCTGAATCGCCGCAGCCAGACCCGCGCCGCCGCTCCCCACAACCACCACGTCGTAGCTTTTCGCTTCTTCGACGTCGCCGCCCTCTTCGGCTACTCGCGCTTTGCTCGATTTCAGCATCGCTTTAGAGACGGCTTTTTTCACGGCTTCACTCTGGCTGGTTGCGCCGGAGATAGCATCAACATGAGGGGTGTTAGCATCGAGAATACGGGTACGAATTTCTTCAAAACTGGTGGTGAATTCCACGCTCTGATCCGGCGCGCTCGCCAGCTCAATATCGGCGATACGGTCTGTATCCAGGCTAACATTGATAACCAGTTCGTTGGTGTCGTCCATCACGGTTTCCACAAAGGTACCCGCTTTGAATTTGGACTCGCCCATGCTCATGTCGCGGATCATCGCTTCGACCAGGAAGAAACGCCACAGCGGTTCTGGAATACACAGGGCTTCACGCTGGGTGCTATCGATAAACAGCTCGGGCGCTTCGTCACGCGCAATGCGGTCTGTCCAGTCCGGATAGGCGATACAGGCGCGACCCACGGCAACCAGGTCGTAACCATTATCCAGCGCGGTATCCACATCCGCTCCATTTACGACACCGCCCACACCCATTACCGGAACCTGAGCCAGTGTTTCAGAACGCATCGCGACATATTTTTGAATCAGCGGCGTCGGATCGTTGGTTTCGACGATAGAAGGACGCAGCGTAGCGCCGACGGAGAAGTGCAGGTAATCGACGCCGCGCTCCGCCAGTTTTTCCAGCAGATACATGGTGTCGTCAAAGCGGATACCGGGGACTTCCATCTCTTCCGGTGAGAAGCGATAGCCGATAATGAACGAATCATCAGCATACTGGCGCACCATTTTATGGGTGATATCCAGTACCGCCAGCGGGAATTTTGCGCGATTGTCGCGGCTACCGCCCCACTCATCGTCACGCTGGTTGGAGTTCGGCGAATAGAATTGTTGAATCAAATAAGTGTTGGCGCCGTGAATTTCCACGCCGTCGAAACCGGCCTGGATGGCACGACGTACCGCATCGCCGAATTTACCGACCATGCCATACACTTCTTCCGTGGTCAGCGCGACCGGTTTGGCAGCACCATCACGCGGCGCAGCTACCGCACTTGGGCCAACCGGTGTACGTCCGCCAATCAGCTTCGGATCGACCATACGGCCACCGTGGTAGATCTGCAGCAGCGCTTTAGAACCTTTAGATTTGATCGCTTCGGCAATTTTCGCCAGGCCGGCGATTTTGTCGTCGTTGTCGATACCCAGCGCGCCCGGGAAGGCAAGGCCGAGATCGTCAACAAAGCAGCACTCGACAATGATAGTACCGATGCTGCCGGAACGGGCGCGATAGTACTCAATCAGCTCGCTGCTGACTGAACCGTCGTAATACCCCGAACAAGTGGTCATCGGAGCCATAAACAAACGGTTTTTAATTTCAGTTCCGTTCGGTAAGGTGAATGCCTCAAGTATGCGATGGTTTGTGTTCATCATATAAAAACTCCAAACTTTAAAAATTGAAATCTGCGAATTCTGAATCGGTGTGTATTTGAGTTATTTTTTCTTTCCGATATTGATGCTACTAATATAATGGTATTTTTAGTTACTAAAGCAATTACGTTAGTTAAAAAACTAATTAAGCGCCGCTATAACACCAGTACCTCCATAGTGTTATTAATAAAAAATATTCCGTTCACAATTATTTAAATAATTATTACTTTTTTGCTACCTCAAGAGGTATGATAAAAAGTACCAACAAAATCACAAAAACCCATAAAAACCAATAATATAGACAAGATGTAGTTTATGTTCTATATTTAATATACACGCGCTGGCGTGAGCAATTAACAACCAATACCCTTATAGCTCAACAGGGTTATTCAAAAATAATAAAAAGCGCATTATCGTCCTGTTTTTTTGATCGAGATCAATTGCCTTATTCTTTAAAAGAGCATTAAATAAATATAAAGAATTCCTGATTTATCGCTGACAAAATAGCGCTAAATTTCCATGCCAGTAATACAAAAAGCCGTCTTTAATAATTAAATAAAGTAAAGAAACTAAAGAAAGCAAAAAGTTATTTCTGGCATAACCGAATTACTAACAACTTAAGACGCAAAACTATGAAAGAAAAAACCGCCGTAACGCCCCCCGTGGCGAGCAAGCCAAAAGACGGAAAGAAAAACCGTCTGATGATGATGGCACTGCCGATTATCGTCGCCGTGCTGTTGCTGTTTGTGCCGGTTCCTGACGGGCTGCCGCCGTATGCCTGGCACTACTTCGCAATCTTTGTCGGCGTCATCGTCGGCCTGATTTTCGAACCCCTGCCGGGTGCGGTCATCGGTCTGACGGGCGTCGTCGCCATCGCACTGTGCAGCCAATGGGTGCTTTTCAGCCCGGAACAGCTGGCCGATCCGAAATTCAAACTGGCAGGTGCGTCCTTCAAATGGGCGGTAAGCGGCTTCGGTAACTCAACCGTTTGGCTGATTTTCGGTGCCTTTATGTTTGCCGCCGGTTATGACAAAACCCGTTTCGGTCGCCGCCTGGCGCTGATCCTGGTGAAATATCTGGGTCGTCGCAGTCTGACGCTCGGTTATGCCATTACCTTTGCCGACCTGCTGCTGGCCCCGTTCACCCCGTCTAACACCGCACGTAGCGGCGGGACAATCTACCCGATTATTGCCAACCTGCCGCCGCTGTACGGTTCAAAACCGAACGACCCAAGCGCGCGTAAAATCGGTTCTTACCTGATGTGGGTGGCGATCACCGCCGCGTGTATCACCAGTTCCATGTTCCTGTCCGCCCTGGCACCGAACCTGCTGGCGCTGGCGCTGGTAAAAAGCATCCTCGGTATCACCATCTCCTGGGGCACCTGGTTCATCGCCTTCCTGCCGCTGGGGATCCTGCTGATTCTGACCATGCCGCTGCTGGCTTACTGGTTCTATCCGCCGGAAGTGAAAGTGAACGACGAAGTGCCGCTGTGGGCGAGTCGTGAACTGGAAAAACTGGGTAAACTGTCACGTAACGAAATTCTGTTGCTGGTCTTCGTATGCTGTGCACTGCTGATGTGGATCTTCGCTGCGGCGTGGATTGAACCGGCAATGGCTGCGCTGTTAATCGTCGGCCTGATGCTGTGGACAGGCGTGCTGGAGTGGAACGATATCACCGGCAACAAAGCCGCATGGAACACCTTTGTGTGGTTCGCAACATTGGTAGCACTGGCCGACGGCCTCTCCTCGACAGGCTTTATCAGCTGGCTGGGTAAAGAAGGCGGCCTGCTAATGAGCGGTATCTCTCCGGGCGTCGCGACTATCGTTCTGCTGCTGGCGTTCTACCTGTTGCACTATCTGTTTGCCAGTACCACCGCGCACACCACGGCGCTGCTGCCAGCGATGCTGACCATCGCCGCCACTATTCCGGGCATGAACATGGAAGTGTTCGTCCTGCTGATGGTGACTTCACTGGGTATCATGGGGATCATCACCCCGTACGGTACTGGCCCGAGCCCTATTTACTACGGGAGTGGCTACCTGCCGACCAAGGACTACTGGCGGTTAGGCACCATCTTCGGTGCCATCTTCCTGGCAGCCCTGCTGCTGATTGGTTACCCGTGGATGTCCATGATGTTCTGATTCTCAACCGCCGGAGGGTAACGTCCGGCGGTTTTATTTTATGGAGCAATAGCTATGTCGAATAAACCTTTTGTTTACCAGAACCCCTTCCCGCTTGGCAAAGATGACACCGAATACTATCTGCTGAGCCGCGAGCACGTTTCTGTTGCCGAATTTGAAGGCCAGGAAATTCTCAAAGTTGAGCCTGAGGCCCTGACGCTGCTGGCACAACAAGCCTTCCACGATGCCTCTTTCATGCTGCGCCCTTCTCACCAGAAACAGGTCGCCGCCATTCTGAATGACCCGCAAGCCAGCGAGAACGACAAATACGTCGCGCTGCAATTCCTGCGTAACTCGGAAATCGCTGCCAAAGGTGTGCTGCCGACCTGTCAGGATACCGGCACCGCCATCATCATGGGGAAAAAAGGCCAGCGCGTGTGGACCGGCGGCGGCGATGAAGCCGCTCTGGCGCGCGGTGTTTACAATACCTACACCGAAGATAACCTGCGCTACTCACAGAACGCCCCGCTGGATATGTACAATGAGGTGAACACCAAAACCAACCTGCCTGCGCAGATTGACCTCTACAGCGTCGATGGCGACGAGTATAAATTTCTGTGCGTCGCTAAAGGCGGCGGTTCAGCCAACAAAACCTATCTCTACCAGGAAACCAAAGCGCTGATCACCCCGGCGAAACTGAAAAACTATCTGGTTGAGAAAATGCGCACGCTGGGTACAGCGGCCTGCCCTCCGTATCACATTGCATTTGTGATTGGTGGTACCTCTGCTGAGAGCACGCTGAAAACCGTTAAACTGGCGTCCACCCGTTACTATGACAGCCTGCCAACCGAAGGTAACGAGCACGGCCAGGCGTTCCGTGACGTTAAGCTGGAGCAAGAACTGTTACAGGAAGCGCAGAACCTGGGCCTCGGCGCGCAGTTCGGCGGGAAATATTTCGCCCATGATATCCGCGTGATCCGCCTGCCGCGTCACGGTGCATCCTGCCCGGTCGGCATGGGGGTTTCCTGCTCGGCTGACCGTAATATCAAAGCGAAGATCAACCGCGACGGTATCTGGATCGAGAAGATGGAGCACAATCCGGCGCAGTACATTCCGGAAGCGCTGCGTCAGCAAGGGGAAGGCAGTGCAATTGCAATCAATCTGAACCAGCCGATGAGTGAAATTCTGGCGCAGCTTTCCGCACACCCGGTCTCCACGCGTCTGTCGCTGAACGGAACCATTATCGTTGCCCGTGATATCGCGCACGCCAAACTGAAAGAGCTGATTGATAACGGTGAAGAGCTGCCGCAGTACGTGAAAGATCACCCAATCTACTACGCAGGCCCGGCTAAAACACCGGAAGGTTATGCATCCGGCTCTCTTGGCCCAACCACCGCAGGTCGAATGGACAGCTACGTGGATCTGTTGCAGTCGCACGGCGCAAGCATGGTGATGCTGGCAAAAGGCAACCGCAGCCAGCAGGTCACCGATGCCTGTAAACAGCACGGTGGCTTCTACCTCGGCAGCATCGGCGGCCCGGCAGCCATTCTGGCGCAGGACAGCATTAAGAGTCTGGAATGCGTGGCGTATCCTGAGCTGGGTATGGAGGCTATCTGGAAAATCGAAGTGGAAAACTTCCCGGCCTTTATCCTGGTGGATGATAAAGGGAATGACTTCTTCCAGCAGATCCAGAACAAACAGTGCTCAGGCTGCTCACAGCGTTAATCGCCTAAAAAAGCCTGATGCGCTACGCTTATCAGGCCTACAAGGTTTCTGCAATATCATGAACAAAGCCAGGCATCTGCCTGGCTTTTTGTTTGTCTCAATAAAACGATAATAGAATTCGTTTGGCTGCAATACTTTTCGTTGACAGATCCCGCAAAGAAATCAACCCAGAAGCGAGCCTGAGTCTCAAGCTGGCGCGTCCATAGTGCAATGTGGGCAACTTTCATGTTTCACCTCTTTCTCGGATGTTGACCAGTAACTTATTGTCTGTTCGACTTATTTTTCCTCACTATGCCAGTAATCAGCGTAAAAATCGTCACCGACACATCGCATTTTGCATTTTGCATTTTGCATTTTGCATTTACACATTTAAATTTATAAATATAATGAACCACACCTTTTGTCGCAGAAGAATGCTTTATCATGAAAAACAACACTCTCTTTAGCCCACTCTCCCTCGGTGGCATGACATTACGCAACCGCGTAATCTTACCGCCACTCACCCGTTGTCGCAGTGAACAGCCGGGGAATGTGCCTGGCCCGCTGATGATTGAATATTACCGTCAACGCGCCAGCGCCGGGCTGTTGATCACCGAAGGCACGCAGATTGAACCTCGAGGTCAGGGCTATGCCTGGACGCCGGGCATTCACAGCGACGCCCAGGTTGAAGGCTGGAAAAAAGTGACGGACACCGTCCACCAGCAAGGCGGTGTGATTTTCTGCCAGCTGTGGCACGTTGGGCGCGTGTCGCACACCTCGCTTCAGCCGAATCAACAGCCGCCAGTGGCACCGTCAGCCATTGCCGCCACGAACGTGCGTGTCTTTATTGAAACCGCCCCCGGTGAAGGCATGCTAACCGCCCCAAGCCAGCCGCGCGAGCTGAGTACGGCAGAGGTCAAAGAATTGATCGAACTCTACCGCCAGGCCGCTATTAATGCTAAACGCGCTGGCTTCGACGGCGTGGAACTCCATGCGGCCAACGGTTATCTCATCAATCAGTTTATTTCCGAGCACACCAACCAGCGTACGGACGAATACGGCGGCAGTCTGACAAACCGCCTGCGCTTTTTAAAAGAAGTCACCGATGCGGTGAGTGATGTATTTGGCAGCCAGCGCGTCGGCGTGCGTTTCTCGCCGCTGTTCACCACCACCGAAGAAGACAGGGTTTATCTCGGCCTGGTTGAATCTGATCCGCATGAAACCTGGACTACCGCTGCTCGTCTGCTGAACGATGCCGGCGTGGGTTATCTCTCCATTGCAGAAGCGGACTGGAACAACAGCCCGGAGCTACCGGAAGAGTTCCGCGCCGCGCTACGTGTGGCATTCCGCAACCCGATAATGTATGCGGGCCGCTACACGGCAGAAAAAGCACAACGCATGCTGGATAACCACTTGGGCGATATGTTTGGTTTTGGCCGCCCGTTTATCGCCAACCCTGACCTTCCGGCGCGTCTGAAAAACGGCTTCCCACTGAATGCTGTTGATGAATCATCCATGTATGGTGGCGGCAGTAACGGGTATACTGATTACCCGGTTTATTCCTGAACAGAGTAATGAGGTCGCATGACACCTGAAAACGCCATGAAGTTACTGTCGAATCCCACGCGCGTTGCCATTTTGAAGTGGCTGAAAAACCCGCACGAGTCATTCGCCGAGTACAGCCAACTTTATGACTATGATGTCTATGGTGTCTGCGCCAGCCTGATTCAGGACAAAGCCGGTCTCTCGCAGCCTGCCACTTCCCTGTGCCTGAAGGCGATGCAGGAAGCAGGCTTGCTGGAGGCCAGCAAAGTGGGTAAATGGACCTACTATCGGCGCGTTGAGTCCGGCATTGATAACATGGCCCACAATATCGCTGAGTTTCTGGAACACCTGTGAACCTTCCGGGCGACACCGCGTCGCCCATTTTGCTTCGTCGCTGTATAGACACCACCTCGCCCAACCGCTAGCATTCCATAACTATTCTTATCGCAATGTGACGCTACCATAATGAATAATGATATCAGATCGCTGGATCTCAATCTGTTAAAGGCGCTCGACGCATTGATTGACGAAGGCAGCGTCACCCGCGCCGCGCAACGGCTTTCTCTGACACAACCCGCCGTCAGCGGCATGTTGACGCGCTTACGCGACTATTTTGGCGATCCGCTGTTTGTTCGCGCGCAGCGTGGTATGGTGCCGACGGCACGAGCCCGCGAGCTTGCCGCGCCGGTGAAGCAGATCCTGACCGATATCTCTATTCTGCTGAAGCCCGCCCATTTCAACCCACTGAGCGCGGAAATGACCTATTCAATTATGGCCACCGATTACGCGTTAAAAGCGGTGATAGCGCCGCTGATGAGTGCGCTAAAAAAACGCGCACCGGGTATCCGCGTCGCCGTGCGTCCTGTTGATGATGAACGGCTGTTTTCCCTGCTGGAGCGTGGCGATGTTGACCTGGCGCTGGTCACGCCTGCAACAACACCTGGCGATCTTCACGGACGTGCGCTGTATGAGGAAGAGTACGTTTGCATGATGCGCGCCGATCATCCTGTCGCCGTCTCGGGCTCACTTACTCTCGACCAGTTTTGCGACCAGGAACACATTCTTGTCTCCTCAGAAGGTGGTTTCTGGGGCGTGACGGACGAGGCGCTGGCGAAGCTTGGCCGCACGCGGCATGTCGGCATGTCCGTAAACAGCTTCCTTGTATTGCCAGAGATTTTGCGGATGACGGATATGATTGCCGTCGTGCCCCGCCGCCTCGCCTTACAGCATGAACACTTGACGCTTATGCCACCACCGCTGGACGTGCCCGGATTCACCAAAAGTATGGCCTGGCACGAACGCAACCATCGCGATCCTGCGCATCAATGGATCCGCGCACTGTGTGTCGAGGTCAGCCAAAAAGCGGCTTCCTGATATAAGTTATCTTATGCATTCCATTGCGATTGCTAATTTGTCTTATAAGTGAATCTACCGATAATACCTTCATACCGCTGAGATGTAAGTGCTCAACGCCATTGACACGATTTGAGGAGATACACAATGAACGCGATTAACTGGCCAGACGGTTTTGTTCCGGGCTTCACCGATAACTTCGTCTCGAACGAAATGATTATTGCCGGGCTTAGCGTCAGCGACATTTGGCCACTCCTGAACCAACCTTTCCTCTGGCCAGACTATTACAAAAATTCCGCCGACGTTCGTTTCTACGATAACAAAGGGCCGGAACTGGAACACGGCATCCGTTTTTACTTCAGCACTTTCGGCTTCCCGGTGGAATCGCAGGTAGTGGAACACGTTCCCGCAGCGGATGGACAACCGGCACGTATCGCCTGGCATGGCTGGTCTGGTGATGAAAATGCACCTGATCGTCTCGATGTACATCACGCGTGGCTGCTGGAAGACTTGCCGGGAAACCGCGTGCGCATTCTTACCCAGGAAACGCAGAACGGCCAGCCCGCAAAAGAGCTCGCCGCCACGCGCCCCAACCCAATGCTCAACGGACATCAGGAGTGGCTGGATGGACTGGTTGCCGCGGCGATAAGTGCGAAGAAAGCGTGATGATTACGCGTCAGGAGCCTCGCCCCTGACGCGGATAATTTATGGTCTGGAGGTAGTGATAAAGTGCCGCACTTTTGGCGGCTCATCGCCCGTGTGATATTGCAGCAGTTCTGCCTGAATATCCGCATCGGCCTTCGACACCCTTCTGTGCTGGCGCAAATGTTCAGCCCAGGACTCCACCATAAACCACTCCAGCAAAATGCGAGGGTTGGCTGAATCTTCGGTGATCCCCCAGTTATAGGCACCATCCCGTCGCCGCTCATAAGCCAGGTTATAAATGGCTTTCAGGAAAGGCGCACGATGCTGCGGATCAACATGATATTCAATCTGAATCAATACCGGCCCACGATCGTGCTCTACCACCTCTGCCGTCAGCGGCTCGGGCCAATGGTTAGAGGGCAGCAGATCTGATTCCCCTTTTGGCAGGCGCAGGCGATAACTGACAACACCAATAACAATGATACCAATAGCACCGATAAACAACGTTTCCTGCACGCCTGCCGATTGCGCCAGCGCCCCCCAGGCCAGGCTGCCCGCCGTCATCGCCCCATTAAAGACGGTCAGGTAGACCGCCAGCGAACGCCCGCGAACCCAGTTCGGCAAAATTGACTGCGCAACACCGTTGAATGTGGTCAACGCAATAATCCAGCCACAGCCCAGCACCACCAACGCCACTACGGCGAGCCATTGTGGGGGCGCAATTGACAGCAGCGCCATCACCGAAGCGGTAATCACTGACGCCAGTAAAAGCAGGCCATCCGCGCTGCATTTTTGCCGTAATTTAGGTAATAGAAACGCGCCAGCAATCGCCCCTACCCCGACCGCCCCCAGCAAAATCCCGTAGAAACCCGCATCACCGCCCAGCACACGGCGCGCAACCAGCGGCAGCAACGCCCAAACAGAGCTGCAAAATGCGAAGAACAGAAACGTGCGCAGCAGCACGACGTGCAGCTCACGGCTCGCCATGGTGTAACGCAACCCGGCACGAAAGGCGCCGAGAAATTTCTCCGCCAGCTCATCGCTATCGGTTTTCGCTCTTTTCCACCACAGTAATGCCGTAATCACAAACAGATAACTGATTACGTCCACGCCATAAGTGACTGATGTACCAAAAGTTGCCAGCACAATCCCGCCCAGCGCCGGGCCAATGGCGCGCGCGATGTTGATGCCCAGCGAGTTCAGCGCGACGGCATCGCGTAAATCCTGCTTTTTCACCAGTTCAGGCACTATCGCCTGCCAGGTCGGCCCCATTAACGCCGCGCCAACCCCGCCCACAAAGGTCAACGTCACCAGCGAAAGAATGGTTTGCAGCCCCGTTGCGGAAAGCAATAACAGGCAAATACTGACGCTTGCCATCAATATCTGAATGCCAATCAAGAATTTACGGCGATCAAGAATATCTGAGAGTACGCCGGCAGGGATGGCGAGCAGAAACACCGGCAGCGTCGCAGCGGCCTGAACCATCGCCACGGCCAGCGGTGAAGAAGAGAGATCGGTCACGAGCCATGAGCTGGCAATATCGCGTGCGAAAGAGCCTATATTGCCAATTATTGTTGCTACCCACAGAACTGCGAATACAGTCTGGCGTAATGGGCCAAAGCCGCTGGAGGCGGTGGTGGTCATTATTCATCCTCAACAAAAGGTTGTGGATTAAATTTAGCCCAACGGCATATGTATTACACGTAATAGTGATGAAAGCGCCCCGAATATTTATCCGGGGCGTGATGGCATTTAACGGAAATCAAGCTTCGAAGAGGGATAACGTTCGACAGGCTGCGGAACTACGCCCTTTAGCTGATCGCGATAAAAGCGCAAACGCTGTTGGAAGTGCTCTGACATTTCTAACGGCATATTACCCACGACAGCGCGTGCACACAGGCCACGTTGTTCATACTCCATTTTCGCAACGGTAAAGGCGATAAAATCTACGTTAGTTTTCATAGACTTTGGACAAAACTCAAACATATAAGCTCCTTTATTGTTTGTTTTCTCCACCCGACATTCTGTCGGTTTTTTAATCATAGCCTGATTTCTGACCGTTGCGTTAAATACACCCTCAACAAGTACGGTTACTTACCCATGTTTTAATTTATGCAGATATCTATACGCAGGCTTCAGGCCATGCGAATAGCCGATAATTAATCTTTTTACACTGCTCATGCATCAAATCAGCTTATCAACTGCCTGCCAGGAAAGCGGCTCAACGTCGTTGTCGAGTCATTACTTTTTCGCCTTTCAGTTATTTCATAACGATGAAAGTCACATGGCATTTATATTTTGACGGTAGCGCTTAGCGGTAGTTGTTACTGCATCTGAAATGGAGGACAGGAAACAATTGTCAGCGTATGAGGATTAATCCGGTTTTAAGCCGATACGGAATCTACGTAAGGCGTGCACCCTTTTTTTTGCTAATACTGACATAAAGCAAAGAGGCAACGGGTTGAAGATTTTTTGTGGGGATTATCTCAATGCGAGATGAGTCACTGAAAATTGATGCGGTAAGTGCTTGAATAGTGGCGGAGAGAGGGGGATTTGAACCCCCGGTAGAGTTGCCCCTACTCCGGTTTTCGAGACCGGTCCGTTCAGCCGCTCCGGCATCTCTCCGTTTTGATGGTTGCCATGATGCCAGGTTATTTGGCATTTTAACAGACCCAGTCTCTTCAATTGCGTTCAAGTGACGAGTTTGCGAGCAAAATGATGATTAAATGGCCCTGGAAGGCAGATGAGTCTGCTGAAAAAACCGACATCCCGTGGGAACAGGCGTTTTCCGTCCCACTTTTAGCCAATCTCAGCATAGATGAACAGGCCAAACTCCGCGTGCTTGCCGAACGTTTTTTACAGCAAAAGCGACTGGTTCCTCTGCAGGGGCTCATACTGGAGCCCATCACCCAGGCACGCATTGCACTGCTGTTTTGCCTGCCGGTGATGGAACTGGGGCTTGAGTGGCTTGATGGCTTCCATGAAGTGCTTATCTACCCTGCCCCCTTCGTGGTTGATGACGAATGGGAAGATGATATTGGTCTGGTGCATAATCAACGCGTGGTGCAGTCTGGTCAAAGCTGGCAGCAAGGGCCCATCGTTCTTAACTGGCTCGATATTCAGGACTCCTTCGACGCATCCGGCTTTAATCTGGTTATCCATGAAGTCGCCCATAAACTGGATACCCGCAACGGCGATCGCGCCAGCGGTATTCCATTAATTCCGCTGCGGGAAGTCGCCGGCTGGGAGCACGATCTCCATGCGGCGATGGATAATATTCAGGATGAGATTGATTTAGTGGGTGAAAGTGCCGCCAGCATTGATGCTTATGCGGCAACCGATCCGGCAGAGTGTTTCGCCGTGCTGTCCGAGTATTTTTTCAGCGCTCCCGAACTTTTCGCCCCGCGCTTCCCGGCGCTGTGGCAGCGTTTTTGCCTGTTCTACCGCCAGGATCCGCTCGCGCGCATGCGAGATAACGGCACACAGGAAGATATTTCACCTGTAGTTCACTAAAACAACAGTTTGCACTAAATTCACGCAATTGAATCAAACAGTTAAATTTAGTGTTGACACAAATTTTCGGGGCCAGTAGTATTCGCCCCGTTCACACGATTCCTCTGTAGTTCAGTCGGTAGAACGGCGGACTGTTAATCCGTATGTCACTGGTTCGAGTCCAGTCAGAGGAGCCAAATTTAGAAAAGCCCGCTTATTGCGGGCTTTTTGCTTTTTCAGATTTGATAATCCAGCGCCAGCTCATCAGGCTCCATCGCCTGCCGCTTAATTTCCTCCAGCGACAACCCAGCGTTACAGAGTTCGATAAAACGCCAGACATAGTTTCGCTGCAACTGCCCGCGTTTCAGGCCAAGCCATACCGTGTTGGCATCAAACAGATGATGGGTATCCAGACGCACCAGTTTTCCCGACTCCTGTGCATCTCCTGACTGCTCAGCCACCAGCCCAATACCCAAGCCCAACTCAACGTAAGTTTTGATAACGTCTGAGTCCTGCGCGCTGAGCACGATATCCGGCAACAACCCTTTACGGTTGAAGGCTTCATCTATACGCGAACGCCCGGTTATCCCCTGTCGGTAAGTAATCAGCGGCCAGCGCGCAATAGCTTCCAGCGTGAGCGGCGTGATTTGCGTTAAAGGGTGGTCATGAGGAACCAGCACGTTGTGGTGCCAACGGAACCATGGGAATGCCACCAGCGTGCTGTCATTACTTAATCGTTCACTGGCAATGCCGATATCCGCGCCGCCATTGTGCAGTAGGGCTTCGATTTCCTGCGGCGTTCCCTGCACCAGCTCCAGACGCACATCCGGAAAGATTTCACGAAAGGCTTTAATCACTGGAGGCAGGCTATAGCGCGCCTGTGTATGGGTGGTTGCGACGGTCAGAACGCCGGAACCCTCGTTAGTGAAAAGATCGGCAAGACGACGAACGTTACTTGCCTCATTCAGAATACGTTCCGCAATCACCAACAACGCTTTACCCGGCTCGGTCATCCCAAGCAATCGCTTTCCGCGGCGGATGAAGATCTCAATCCCCAGTTCTTCCTCCAGCTCACGGATATGACGGCTGACACCCGATTGCGACGTATAGAGCATATTGGCAACTTCAGTCAGGTTGTAATCCTGCCTTGCTGCTTCACGAATTATTTTTAGTTGCTGGAAGTTCACCTTCCCCTCCGGGTCAAACAGACATTGCACTATTGTTAAAGTCTGTCGCGTCCGCTAACAAATAATAAAAACCAGCAACTTATTACTTAAAAGAATATACGTTAGCTTACCAACTGCAATTCGCGATTATCCAGCGCCGGGCGACTGACCAACGATATCAAGATTTCTTTCACCGCCTGCGCCTGTGGAGAGAGCGATCCGCGAGCGGACATATTCAGCGATAGCGGCAGACTCATTGATGGCGTGGTGATCCGTGCCATCCAGCCATTGGCCGCCTGTGACAGCGTGCGCGCGGCTGATTCTGGTAAAACGGTGACGCCCATCCCGCTGGCAATCGCCGCCGTCAGCGTAGAAATCGATTCTATCTCGCCAATGATTTTGGCCGTCAGGCGACGCAACGAAAATGCCTCATCCACTCTGGCGCGTACGGCACTGTAGTCGCGCGGCAGGAACAGATTCATTTCAGCAACCGCCGTGAGATCGATACTCTGCCCCGGACAATCACGCGTGCCAACCAGATAGAGATCTTCTTTCAGCAACGGCTGACTGTTCACGCCAGCCACGGGAGAGCGGTCGTAAAGTACCGCCATATCCAGCTGACCGCTTAGCAGTTTGTCATTTAACGCCGCGCCGCTGTTTTCATGGAGATAAATCAGCACTTCCGGGAGTTCATTACGCACGGCCTGCAATAGCGGCATGGTGATGGACGATGCGGCAGTACCCGGCGCCAGGCCAATGGAGACCGGGCCGCTTAACGTTTGCCCGACATTATTCACCGCCAGTTGCGCCTGTTCACACTGGCGCAGTATCGTCCGCGCATGGGTATAAAGAACCTTTCCCGCTTCCGTTGGCGTGACGCCGCGCTTGGTGCGGATCAGCAATTGCTGGTCAAGCTCCCCCTCAAGGGTGGCAACCTGCTGGCTCAGTGCGGGCTGTGCGATATGTAACACTTCAGCGGCCTGGGTCAGGCTACCGATATCGACGATTTTCACAAAGTACTTCAGCCGTCTTAAGTTCATTTTGCCTCCTGTACTGCCAACAATGGCGTTTAGATATCAGAGGAGTTGCAAGATGCTTGCCAGCTTTTAAGACAGGACGCCATACGCCCGTAACAAGGCTTTCTAATCGATAAGCCCATTTTTGCCTGCTGTCAGAGGATGTCGATCTGCCCCATTTGTGGTAAATTCGCACCAGCCCGGTGCAAAGCAGCGAAAAAAGAGCCATTCACCTGCGAATTGCTGAAATTGTCAGCAAACGAACGCAAAGTGGAGAGACACCCTTTGACAAGCCAGAGTCACCCCGTTAATATGCGCCCCGTTCACACGATTCCTCTGTAGTTCAGTCGGTAGAACGGCGGACTGTTAATCCGTATGTCACTGGTTCGAGTCCAGTCAGAGGAGCCAAATTTAGAAAAGCCCGCTTATTGCGGGCTTTTTGCTTTTCTGCGGTGGGTATGTGTTACCTGTCAGAACACGGTTGTCTGCCGATTCTCTTTAAAATGCGCCGTAACGTTACTTCAAACTCATTCATATTAATGTGGTCAATATCTTTACCCACCACAATGTTCTCTGCAATGTCCTGCATCGTCGGCCAGCGGGTTTTATACTCCGCGTAAACAGCAATCGCCGGCGTATTATAAGCACTGGCCATATGCAGTATTGATGTGTCCGGTGTGATAGCCAGAAAAGCGTCTTTAATAATGGTCGCCGAGCGCATCAGTGAGGGGGGCAATGATAATCGATAAACATGAGCGCACGCTTCGGTGAGTTTTTCCGCACTCTCAATATCTTTGGGGCTATGCACAATGACAATCGGCATTTCGCATTCCCGTTGAATTATCGCAATAAGATTGTACGCAACAGAGTATGAAAATGTTCTCGCCGCGATGCTGCCTTCAAAATTCAGAGCGATATAGGGCCCCAGCATACTCGTCTCACGGCGCACTTCTGTGATGGTCTCAGTGCTTAGCGGGAATTCATATCTCGCAGCAACAGCAGGGAAACCCGCGTCTCTCATTAACGTCGCCCAGGTCATCGGGACAGGTGCGCGCAGGTGCTGGTCCATTCTGCAGGCTATCTTACATAACGGCGAGTAGCATTTCTGGGTGAGCCCCACGACCTGAAAATTCATTCCAGCTTTTAGCGTGCGGATAAAAACCATGGTTTTGAGGTTCTTTTTACGCATTGCCTCAATGCAGAGATCGGGTGTGCCATATTGCTCTTTTATCGTCTTCGCGACCTGCTTTATTTCAGCAATTGTGGCGTGATCCTGCATCGTCATTGTCATGACAGTTAATTTTGTGTGGGTTAACGTTAAAGCCTCAAATACGGGTTTATTCAGTGTGGATGACACAATTAACAGATGGCTTATTGGCTGTTGTTCCAGCGCGCGAATAAGAGGATAAATCGCCATGGCATCCCCAATCTGATCGGGAATGTGAATAACAACAAAATTGATATCATCAATGTGAATGTTTTTAGCGTGATAATCGTAAAAATTAAACAGGCTATTCCTGAATAGTGTTAGCAGTTGCATTGAATCGCGACGACTCCCTGTCGAATGAAATATCATGTTTCGCCGCAGTCTATCAGATCCCATTCCATCGACTTGATGGTTCTGCGCATCGTTTTGTGACCCATTCTGTAAAAATGAATAATTTTACTGCGCAACCAAGTGTAATTTTATCGTTACAGTAAAATTCAGCACATAAAACCATTCCCCTGACACCTCTGACGCGGTAGTCTCATAAACACCAGTTATACACTGGCGCAATGTGTACAATTTTATTTACGAATATAAGAAAAAAAACGGTACAGACAGGATAACTATGGACTCCACCCTCACCTCCACGCGCCTCCAGGAGAAAACACCTTCGCTTAGCCGCGCACGACGCGCCGCGCTCGGCAGCTTTGCCGGAGCCGTGGTCGATTGGTACGATTTTCTGCTTTATGGCATTACCGCCGCACTGGTCTTCAATCGGGAATTCTTTCCGCAGGTGAGCCCGGCGATGGGCACGCTTGCCGCGTTCGCGACCTTCGGCGTCGGATTTCTGTTTCGCCCGCTCGGCGGGGTGATCTTTGGTCATTTCGGCGATCGTCTTGGCCGTAAACGGATGTTGATGCTGACTGTCTGGATGATGGGCGGTGCAACGGCATTGATTGGCCTGCTACCTTCCTTTGCTTCGGCAGGATGGTGGGCGCCCACGTTGCTGGTCACCCTGCGCGCCATTCAGGGATTTGCCGTCGGCGGGGAATGGGGTGGCGCGGCACTGCTCTCGGTAGAGAGCGCGCCAGAGAATAAAAAAGCATTCTACAGCAGTGGTGTGCAGGTGGGCTATGGTGTGGGTTTGCTGCTCTCCACCGGGCTGGTATCGCTTATCAGCATGCTCACCACTGACGAACAGTTCCTGAGCTGGGGCTGGCGCATTCCTTTCCTGTTTAGCATCCTTCTGGTGCTGGGCGCGTTATGGATCCGTAATGGTATGGAAGAGTCCGCGGAGTTTGAACAACAGCAGCAAACGCCACCGGTAAAACAACGCCTGCCGGTGATGGAAGCGCTTGTGCGTCATCCCGGCGCTTTCCTGAAGATTATCGGTTTGCGCCTGTGTGAACTGTTGACCATGTACATTGTCACTGCCTTCGCGCTTAACTACTCGACGCAGAATCTCGGGCTGCCCCGCGAACTTTTTCTCAACATTGGCCTGCTGGTCGGGGGCGTGAGCTGTCTGACAATCCCCTTCTTTGCCTGGCTCGCCGATCGCTTTGGCCGACGCCGCGTCTACATTATTGGTGCATTAACCGGCACGATTAGCGCTTTCCCGTTCTTTATGGCGCTGGAAGCACAATCCCTTTTCTGGATAGTGTTCTTCGCCATCATGCTGGCTAACGTCGCGCATGACATGGTGGTATGCGTTCAGCAGCCGATGTTCACCGGGATGTTTGGCGCAGGCTACCGTTACAGCGGCGCTGGCGTTGGTTATCAGGTCGCAAGCGTTGTTGGCGGGGGATTCACACCGTTCATCGCCGCAGCGCTGGTCACCTTCTCGGGTGGCGATTGGCACAGCGTGGCCATTTATCTGTTGGCAGGCTGCCTGATATCCGCCGCTACTGCCCTGCTGATGAAGGATAAGCCGCAGGCCTGAGCATCTTGCTTAAAGGTTAATCAGTTGTGACAAAGGCGTCTTCTGACGCTTTTGTTTCATCTGAGGCTGACATACTATCGAAAAACGCCGCAGACCTGACACAAGGAGCGAAGGATGAATACTACAAGCGCGAGCCTGACGCCTGAACAAGCCCTGGAAAAACTTCAGGCACTGTATGACCAGTCGGTCACCGCCCTGCGTAATGCCATTTCCGTGTACATTGACAATCATTCGCTGCCTGATGCCAAAGCACGCGCCGATGGGCTTTTTGTCTACCCACAGCTCTCGGTTTCATGGAGTGGAAACGCCCACAAAGCACAGAAAACGCGCGCCTTTGGCCGCTTCACCCACTCCGGGTGTTACACCACGACCATCACACATCCCACGTTGTTCCGTCCTTACCTGCTGGAACAGCTTACGCTGCTGCATGAAGATTATGATGCGCACATTGAGGTGGGATTGTCGCAGCATGAGATCCCTTATCCGTACGTAATCGACGGCTTGATGCTCGACCGCTCTATGAGCGCTGACCTGACGCGCTTTTTCCCTACGACTGAACTGGCTCAGATTGGTGATGAAACGGCGGATGGCATTTTCCATCCCACCGAGTTCTATCCGCTTTCGCACTTTGACGCGCGTCGTGTGGACTTCTCGCTCGCCCGCCTGCGTCACTACACCGGCACGCCGGTAGAACATTTCCAGCCTTTTGTGTTGTTCACCAACTACACCCGTTATGTGGATGAGTTTGTTCGTTGGGGTTGTAGCCAGATTCTCGACCCGGAAAGCCCGTACATCGCGCTCTCCTGCGCCGGGGGGATTTGGATTACGGCAGAAACGGAAGCGCCGGAGCAGGCGATTTCCGATTTGGCCTGGAAAAAACATCAGATGCCAGCGTGGCATCTCATCACCGCTGACGGCCAGGGAATCACGCTGATTAACATCGGCGTAGGCCCGTCGAACGCCAAAAACATTTGCGATCACCTTGCGGTGCTGCGCCCGGATGTCTGGCTGATGATCGGCCACTGCGGCGGCCTGCGCGAAAGCCAGACCATCGGCGACTACGTGCTGGCTCACGCTTATCTGCGCGACGACCACGTGCTGGATGCGGTGCTGCCGCCCGATATTCCCATCCCGAGCATTGCCGAAGTGCAACGCGCGCTTTATGACGCCACCAAGCAGGTCAGCGGCATGCCTGGCGAAGAGGTAAAACAACGTCTGCGCACCGGCACCGTGGTGACGACGGATGACAGGAACTGGGAGTTGCGCTATTCAGCCTCCGCGCTGCGATTTAACCTCAGCCGCGCCGTGGCGATTGATATGGAAAGCGCCACTATCGCCGCCCAGGGTTATCGCTTCCGCGTACCTTACGGCACCCTGCTGTGCGTCTCCGACAAACCACTGCATGGCGAAATTAAACTGCCGGGTCAGGCAAACCGTTTCTATGAAGGGGCGATTTCTGAGCATTTGCAGATAGGCATTCGCGCAATTGATCTGCTGCGTGCTGAAGGTGACAAACTGCATTCGCGTAAGCTAAGAACCTTTAACGAGCCACCATTCCGGTGAGAAGACAGCAAACGGGCCGCCACGGCCCGTTTTTTTACTGAACGCAGAAAAGCAAAAAGCCCGCTAAAAAGCGGGCTTTTCTAAATTTGGCTCCTCTGACTGGACTCGAACCAGTGACATACGGATTAACAGTCCGCCGTTCTACCGACTGAACTACAGAGGAATCGTGTGAACGGGGCGAATATTAACGGGGTGCCCCGGGGTTGTCAAAGCCTGTTTTCACAAAAAAATATCGTTTGCTGTTTTATTCCACACTTCGGTTAAAAATCATCGGTTTCTGATGATTTTCACAGCAACGGCGCTTACTCCATCTTCACGCGTGGGTATTTCCACAGCCAGCGGCCACTGACCAGTCGCCAGTAGAACAATGCGCCACGGACAGCCCAGTCGAGGAACATCCCTAACCACACACCGACGACGCCCATACCGAGCACAATACCCAGCGTATAGCCCGCCACCACGCGGCAGCCCCACATCCCCAGCATTGATACCCACATCGCAAAGCGCACATCACGCGCGCCTTTAAAGCCCGAGGGCAGCACCCAGGAAGCGGCCCAGATCGGCATAAATGCGGCGTTCAGCCACAGCAGTACTTTCACTACTTCTTTTACATCCTGCTCCTGGGTATAGAACGACGCGAACAGCCCCGCAAAGGGTGCGGTACCCCAGGCAATGGCCGTCAGTACGATGGTCGACATCCAGAAGACATGGCGCAGTTGTCGCTCCGCCTGACCAATCTGCCCGGTACCCAGACGTTTGCCCGTGATGATGGTCGATGCCGACCCCAGAGCGTTACCGGGCAGGTTAATCAGCGCCGCCACCGAAAAGGCAATAAAATTGCCCGCGATAACGTTAGTCCCCATCCCGGCAACGAACATCTGGGTCAGTAATTTCCCGCCGTTAAACAGTACCGACTCAATACTCGCCGGGATCCCAATCCCCATCACTTCCCAGATAATGGCGAAATTCAGCGGTTTCAAATAGCTTTTCAGCGGAATACGCAGCGCCGGGTTAAAGCCTATCATCAGCACCCAGATAATCGCCGCCGCGCCGATGTAGCGTGAAATGGTTAACCCCAGTCCCGCGCCCGCGAACCCCATCCCCTGCCAGGAGAACGCCCCGTAAATCAGGATGCTACTGATGATAATATTGAGGATGTTCATGCCACCGTTAATCATCAGCGGGATTTTCGTATTCCCTGCACCACGCAGCGCGCCACTACCAATTAACGCAATCGCCGCCGCCGGATAACTCAATACCGTCAGTTCAAGATAGGTTAAGGCCAACCCTTTCACTTCCGGCGTTGCTTCACCGGCGACAATATCAATAATCTCACTACCGAAATAGTGGATAACCGCCGCCAGCACACTGGCGAACAATGTCATAATCACCAGTGATTGCCGTGCAGCCGCCCTCGCCCGACGCCTGTCACGTTTACCCAGGCTAAAGGCCACCACCACCGTGGTACCAAGATCGATAGCCGCAAAAAAGGCCATGATCACCATATTAAAACTGTCGGCGAGCCCGACGCCCGCCATCGCTTCTTTTCCCAGCCAGCTCACCAGGAAGGTACTCAACACCCCCATCAGCAGGACGCAGGTATTTTCCAGAAAAATAGGTACAGCAAGGGGGGTGATTTCACGCCAGAAGAGAACTCGATAGCTTTTGCGTTTTTTATACCAGGGCGTGCGTGCGACGGCCTGACGGAGCGCGGTGGTGACGTTCAAAGTGGACCTTAGTGAGAAAGTTGAAACTCCATTTCAAATGATGAGGGAGAAACCCGAATCCTGCAAAACATTTTTCCTTAATATTTGTCGGTAATTACAACAAATTGTTGACGGAATCGGCAATCAGCGTGAACAGCCAGAATTGGTGTTTGACAAAATTTTTTTCGCCGCTAATATGTGCCTCCACAACGATTCCTCTGTAGTTCAGTCGGTAGAACGGCGGACTGTTAATCCGTATGTCACTGGTTCGAGTCCAGTCAGAGGAGCCAAATTCGAGAAGCCCGCTTTTTAGCGGGCTTTTTGCTTTTCAACGCCACCATTTAGTCAAAAGAGTGCTTAATCTCAACCAGTTTTTCCAGCGTCTCTTTCATATCTACCACACCTTTCGCCTCCTGCTCCTTAACCCAGGCTGATTGAACCTGTTGGTATTGGGTCTTATCTTCCCAGGCAAGCACTTCCTGTGGCTTAAGAATACGTACGCTTGCGCCGCTGTGCTTCAGATCGGCAATTTGTTTATCGAAACTGCGGTCCATCACGCCACCCAGCTGCGCATAGGCGTCGTTAGCGGCACGCTGGATTGCCGCGCGATCCTCTTCCGATAACGAAGCCCATCTGGCTTGATTAATAACCAGCAGATAGACATGCCCAAGCCAGAGATCTTTAGACACCAACACGTGAGGAGCGTAGCGTTGTGCATTAAGGTCGTAACCGCTATCGACATTAAGCATCAACCCATCAATGCTGCCGCTTTGCAATGCCTTATACGTCGCATCACCCCATGGCATGGTCACCGCCCTGGCGCCGGTATTTTGTAAGAATGCCTGATGCCAGAAGCTCGCTGAACGCCAGGTTTGGCCTCGCATAACAGTAAGGTTATTTATGGGCTTGCTGCTGAAGAACGCGAGCGGATAACCGGTCGCAATAAAAACGGGGCTAACATTAGCCCGGCTGAGTTCGTCGGAAAAAGCGGGGATGCGCGAAAATACTTCGCGGAAAAACGCAACCTGCTGCGCGCCTGAAGGGCCGACAGGGAAACTTTTAAACAGTTGATGTTGGGGCAATGCTGTTGAAGCGTATTCAGGAACCACGACGGCTAGATCGGCTTTTTTACCCTCACCAACCATGGCTAAAGCATCGTATCCACTGCTGAGTTCACTGTCCCAATGCGCCTCAATGTTAATGCGACCGTGAGACTCTTTTTCTATCGCAGCAAAGAAGACATCGTTTATAAAGCGAGTGCGCATGTTACCCAAAGGTTCATAGTCGCTGTAAATCAGCGTTTGTGCAGCACTAAGCGGGGTGGAAAATAAAAAAGCCGTAAAAAGAATGGTGGATAACTTCCACCGGTATTGGGCGAATGACATTTGATACACAGCTCCCTGTGGATTATTTCCGCACGGTATAGCATGTGCGGAAATATCCCCCTGCACTAAAAGTGCGAGTTTTCCACAGAACTGATATTCACCGGCATACCCGAACGGCGCTGCATTTCGCTTTGCGCCCGGTTCGCATCTACCCCTTCCCCGCGCACGAAAGCCTGCATGGCTGGCGTCACCGGAAGCGGTACTTTTTTATCCGATTCATATTCAGAGCGATTACGGGATAACGGCTCGTGAACTTCCAGCCAGCGACTACCGTCTGGTTCAGTGGTGTATTTCACCGGGCGGTCGATAATTTGTACTCGCGTCCCCACCGGCACCGTATCAAACAAATATTTGATATCGTCGTTACGCAGGCGAATACAGCCCTGGCTTACGCGCAGACCAATGCCAAAATTCGCATTGGTGCCGTGGATGGCATAGAGCCTGCCAATATAAATCGCGTACAGCCCCATCGGGTTTTCTGGCCCGGCAGGCACCATCGCGGGCAGGGTTTTGCCCTCTTTGGCGTATTCACGGCGCGTATTGGCCGTCGGCACCCAGGTGGGGCCTTCCTTCTTACGCTCCACTTTCGTTACCCAGTTGCGCGGCGTTTCGCGTCCTGCCTGGCCGATACCAATCGGCAAGACTTCAACGCTGCTCCCGTCCGGTGGATAGTAATACAGGCGCATCTCCGCGACGTTAATCACGATACCTTCGCGTGGCGTATCAGGCAGGATGAGCTGCTGCGGGATGGTCAGCGTCGAGCCGCGCGCAGGAAGATACACATCCACGCCAGGGTTGGCCTCCAGCATATTGCTCAGCCCCTGTCCGTAGCGGGCGGCAAAGGCTTCCAGCGGGAAGTTACTGTCGAGCGGGACGATGATTTTTAACGGGCTGCCGACCAGTCGGCTTCCTTCCGGGGGCAGCGGGTAGGTCACCGCCAGGACGCTCTGGCTGGCGAGCAGCAATATCGCGGAGCATAACAGTTTGACACGACGCATAATTTCCCTTCCTCAGCCGTGAAAATATCTGTTAACTATAGCTTTTTTCTCCACCTTCTGCTGAGTAAGACAGCAATTAACGAGGAGAATTTTATTTAAGCTAAGCGAAACCGCTCCAGAGCGGAGCGGTAAGGGAAAAGATTACTTCTCTGGCAGGACGATATTGCTTTCGGCTAACGTCCCCATGTTGTTATAGATTGCGCAGGCGGATTCCACGATATGCATCGCCATTGCCGCCCCACTTCCTTCCCCCAGACGCATCTGCATATTCAGATACGGCTCAAGCTGCAATGCTTCCAGCGCAATACGCGCGCCCTTCTCCGCCGACAGATGCGAGGGGATCAGATAGGGTTTGACCGCCGGGGCAATCCGACACGCCGCCAGCGCCGAAGCGTAAGAGAGGAAGCCGTCCAGTACCACCGGCAGACCACAGGATGCCGCACCCAGCATCACGCCCGTCATGCCGACTAAATCGAAACCGCCCACTTTTGCCAGCACATCAACGCCATCGGCAGGATTGGGCTGATTGACGGCGATCGCACGTCGCACCACATCGACTTTATTCGCCAGCTGCGCCTGTGGCAGGTTCGCGCCGATACCTACGGCTTCCTGCGGATCGGCGCCCGTTAACACACTGACAATCGCCGCGGCGGGCGTGGTATTCGCCATGCCCAGCTCGCCAACGCCAAACAGCGTCACGCCCTGCTGTGCCAGATTTTGCGTATAGCGGATGGTTTCCAGCAGCAATTCCTGCGCCTGTTGGTGGCTCATTGCTGGGCCACGCGCAATGTTGCCGCTGCCGCGCGCCACTTTCATGTTCACCACATCAGGGATAGGATCGGCGTCAATCCCGACATCAATCACATGTACTTTCGCGCCCGCCTGTGCCGCCAGCACGCAAACGCCGGTGTTATGGCGAGTCATGTTGGCGGCCTGAATCGCGGTGACCACCTGCGGCGAAATCGCTACGCCTTCATGCCAGACACCATGATCGGCGCACATCACCAGAATCGCTTTTTGCGCCACCTGCGGCTTGCCTTTTAGCCCCGGCATGCCCGCCAGCTGTATTGCCAGCGCTTCCAGACGTCCCAGGCTTCCGGGCGGTTTAAGCAACCCGTCGATATGGTGCTGCGCCTGCGCCTGCGCGGCGCTATCTAACGCCGGAATGGCGGCGAGCAGCGTAGAGAGTGTTTGCATCTTTTTCCCCGATGTTCCGTTAAGGCTGGTTTAGATTAACGCCAGCAGAAAGATAAGTTCGCCCAGTTCGATGCTTGCGCCCATGGTGTCGCCCGTCTGGCCGCCCAGGGTACGTTTCAGCAACTGGCCAAGGATAAACACGGCGATGAACGTCACCAGCAGTGCGCGTAACCCATGCGCCCCCAGCAGCGTCATCACCAGAACAGCGGTCAATGCGAGGGTTATTACCGCCTGGCGGAAAGTGACTTTGCCAATAAACAGATTGCCCAGCCCCTCTTCACGCGCGTAGCGGTGGCGATACATCAGCAGCACCACACAGCCGCGGCCGGCGATGCAGGCACAAGCCAGCGCCGCCAGCATCGGCGTATCCCGCAGCGCCACCTCGTTCACCGCCAGCACTTTGCCCAGCAGCACAAAAATGAGCGCTAATCCGCCGTGCGTGCCCAGGCGACTGTCGCGCATAATCTCCAGCATTTTCTCGCGACGACGCGCAGAGAAGACGCCATCACAGGTATCGGCCAGACCATCAAGATGGAAACCGCCGGTCAGCAGCGCCAGCGCCAGCACCGCGAAAAATGCCGCCAGCGGCACGCCGCACCAGGGCTGTAACAGCATAAAGACCAGCCCGCTTAATACCCCAAGCAACAAACCGACAAGGGGAAACGTGACGATGCCACGCACATATTGATCGATATCCAGGCCCTGCGACCAGCGCTGAGGCACCGGCAAACGACTCATAAACGACAGCGTGGCAAAGAAGATCCTGCTCATTTTATTTTGACTCCAATTCCTGACACCACCAGCCAGACGTCATCCGCCGCCTGCGCCAGTTTCTGATTCACTCGCCCGGCAATGTCGCGAAAATGGCGCGCCAGACGATTCTCTGGCACGATCCCCATTCCCACTTCATTGGTGACCAGCACCACCAATGATGGGCAGCGCTGGCACGCTATAATAAGCTTCTCAATTTCCAGATCCACCGCCCGTTCCAGCGTCGCGAAATCCCAGTTATCGACATCGCCTTCCCCGCCGTTGGCAAACAACACGTTGGTCACAAGCGTCGTGACGCACTCCAGTAAGATCGCTTCCTCCGGATTGTTTGTCGGGGCGATCACCTCGGCTAAATTCTGCCAGCGTTCGGCAGTGCGCCAGTGCGCCGGACGACTATCGCGGTGATGCTGAATACGCGCATCCATTTCCGCATCGGTAATGTGCGAGGTGGCGATGTAGAGCACGCGCGGGTAATCGCGCAGCAGCGATTCCGCGTGATGGCTTTTACCGCTACGCGCGCCACCGGTGACCAGTATCATGATTGCGGCTCCTGATAGTCGTGCATAATCTGATAAATCTTTTCAATATCAATATGTTCACGCATCGCATTAGCGAGGATATCAAACTGCTGCGCTTTGTAATCGGCATAGCTCACCGTGACATCCAGGGCGGAAAGCCCTTTGCGCTGACGCAGAGCGTTAACGATACCGCGCGTGAAGGCATCGCTGTCGAATAAACCGTGCAGATAGGTGCCGAATACCAGCCCATCGTCGCTGACCGCGCCTTCGGCAAGCGTAGATCCGTTCGGGCGATGCAGCTCCAGCGCCGCGCGGCAGTGCGCGTGGCGGGTGGTAGTCCCCATATGAATTTCATACCCGGAGATATCCATCCCCGATACACCCGCCAGCCAGCCAGGAAGCGTGGTTTGCAGGCGCGCGCGCGTTTGCTCGGTGGTTTTCTCCGGTGCAAACAGCGTGTCTGTCGCCAGCAACCCCAGACCCGGTAGCACCCCGAGCCCGGATTCAATCTCATCGGTAATGGTTTCGCCGAGCATCTGATAGCCGCCGCAAATGCCTATCACCGGCGTGCCTTCGCGATGCCGCGCCAGCAGCGCCTGCGCGAGGCCGCTTTGCCGCAACCAGTTGAGATCCCCAAGCGTATTTTTGCTGCCGGGTAAAATGATGAGGTCGGCATCGGCCAGTTCCTCCGGCGTGCGCACATAACGCACCCGTACATCCGGCTGCGCCGCCAGCGCATTGAGATCGGTGAAGTTGGATAAGTGCGGAAGTTGCGCCACCGCGATGGTCACCGGGCGATCGCCAATATGGCGATAAAGCCCTCGCTGCATGGCGACGCTGTCTTCCTCTTCAAGATCAACGTCCAGCCACGGCATCACGCCGAGCACCGGTACGCCGGTAAGGTCTTCAATCTGTTTAACGCCAGGCATCAGCAGTGAGACATCGCCGCGAAACTTATTGATGATCACCCCTTTTACCCGCGCACGCTCATGCTCAAGCAGCAGCGCCAGCGTGCCGTAAATAGAGGCAAAAACGCCGCCCCGGTCGATGTCAGCCACCAGAATCACCGGGCATTGCGCCAGTTCGGCCATGCCCATATTGACGATATCGCGATCGCGCAGATTAATTTCTGCCGGGCTCCCCGCGCCTTCCAGCACCAGCGCGTCGTACTCCTGCCCAAGGCTGGTATACACCTCAAGAATTTGCTGACGCAGACGCGGCTTATAGTCGTGATAGCTGACGGCGTCCATGTCGGTCATGACTTTGCCCATCAGCACCACCTGCGCCTTGCGGTCGCTGGTGGGTTTGAGCAGCACCGGGTTAATGCGCACATCCGGCGTAATACCAGCGGCTTCCGCCTGAAAAATCTGCGCGCGCCCCATCTCTTTGCCATCTGGTGTGATGCCAGAATTAAGGGCCATATTCTGCGATTTAAACGGCGCGGTCTTCAGCCCGTCCTGATGAAAAATACGGCACAGTCCCGCCACCAGCACACTTTTGCCGACGTCGGACGCGGTACCCTGAATCATAATTGCCTGCGTCATAATGCATGTTCCTGATTGTTGTTGCGCATACGGCTGAAAAATTCATCTTCGGTTTTACACAGCGGCAGGCCGAGATGGGCATGCAGCTTTACCAGCCAGGGCTGCGTCAACCCGGCTTTCGCCATCACATCCGCGCGTGAAAAAACGTCCCCCGGCGCGCCTTCGGCCAGCACTTCACCCCGGTGCATGACATACACCGCATCGCTCACTTCATAAATCAGATCAATATCGTGGCTGGAGATCACCACATGATTTCCCTGACCAACAATGCGTCTGATTATGTCAATCATCTGCGTACGCCCGGACGGATCAAGCCCTGCCGTCGGCTCATCGAGCAACAGATAGCGCGCCTTCAGCACCAGCGCGCCGGCAATTGCCACGCGCTTTTTCTGCCCATGGCTGAGACACTGAATCGGCTGATGGCGAAAATGCTGTGCATCCACCAGCGTGAGTGCGTCCTCCACCCGGCGGGTGATTTCAGTCTCATCCACGCCGAGGTTGCGCAGCGCGAAGGCAATATCGCTGTCGATATCGGTATAGAAGATTTGCTGGTCCGGATCCTGAAAGACGGTGGTCACCTGCTGGCGAAGCGCCAGCAGCCCGCGTTTGCTGTATTCCAGCGGTTTACCCTGCCACAATACCGCGCCCTGCTGCGGGCGTAATATGCCGCTTAAATTCATAAACAGCGTCGATTTTCCACAGCCGTTGGCCCCCACCAGCCCGGTAACGGCCTGAGCAGAGAAATCAAGATTCAGGCCGGTCAACACGGGAGAATCCTGATAGCGAAAACAGAGATTGGTGGTCGCGAGCATCCGGGCCCCTAAAGGTGAAAATCACCCTGATATAGTTTGATATCCAGCGTCGTCGCCATCTGTTGATAACGCATCAGCACCCTCGTGAACAGCAACCCGACCAGCATCGCCAGCGAGCGATAGCCTTTCGGCAGACTACGATACCCAAAACGCAGCGTCTGTGCGCGATGAATGGCCAGAGCTTCATCTAACAGGATAAAAATGAAGCGCCAGGTCAGCAGAATTTGTTCGGTGATTAAGCGCGGCACCCGCGCGCGCTGTAGCAAAACGATAAGCTGATCGAACGGCAGAGTAAGCACCAACCAGAACGTCGCCGACAACGCGCACAGGCTGCGCCAGAAAGTGTCGTTGGCGGTGATAAGCCCTGAAGACGACATGCCCAGCCAGTAATCGCCAATGGAAATGCCCCACCACAGGCTTTGCGGGTCGCGACCGATACTGAACAAAATCGTCAGCACGCCCACCAGCAAAAACCCCAGCGACAGCGCCATCCAGCGGCACCAGCGCCACAGGGAAATGCGTGCCACAAAGCAGGTTAACGCGGCGGTAAACAGCAGCGTCATCACGCGCCCCATAACGGGCAGCGTAAATGCCAGCACCATCAGCAACAGCCAGAGCAGAAATTTCCACTCCGGCGCGATATGTCGCCAGCGGCTCTGATAACTGATGCGGTCAAGCCCGGTCATCACGACGCTGGCGTCCTTTGGTGTAGCCAAGAATGTAGAAAATCACCGCCGCGCCAATGGAGCCTTGCAGCGTAAACAGTAAACTTTCAATCTCGCCGCTGGCCGGTTCATACAACGGCTGGAACCACGGTTGATAGTCGGGCGCGACCACCTGAATCTGGTTTTCCGCTTCACCGTCCGACCCGCCATATTCGCCGCCGTGATTAATGAAAAACGGCAGGATCACCAGCGCAATTACCATCGCCAATAGAATCAACGTCTTTTTCATTTAATGCCCCTGTACGGAAATCAACTGTCGTTTGGTAAGCTGATCGTAAATCAGCACCGTTAATAACCCTTCAGCAATAGCAATCGGGATCTGCGTCAGGCAGAAGATCCCCATAAATTTGACGATGGAGCCTGTCGCACCGGTTTCAGGATCCGGGAACGCAACGCCCAGCTGTACTGAAGTGACGAAATAGGTCACCAGATCCGCCAGCATGGCGCACAAAAACACGCACACATCGCGACGCAGCCCGGCGCGGCAGGCCATTTTCCACACCAGATACCCAACCACCGGGCCAATGACCGCCATCGACATGCCATTGGCGCCCAGCGTGGTTAACCCGCCGTGGGCCAGTAACAACGCCTGGAACAGCAGGACAATTGCCCCCAAAATCGCCACGACGCCGGGGCCAAACAGAATCACCGCCAGACCGACCCCGGTGGGATGCGAACAGCTTCCGGTGACCGATGGAATTTTCAGCGCGGAGAGCACGAAGATAAACGCCCCACACAACGCCAACAGCACCTTCTGATGGTTATCTTCCGCCACGATACGGCGCAGGCGCACTAAGCCGTACCACAGGCATGGCAGGAACAGCAGCCACCAGGCCAGCGCCCACATCGGCGGTAAAAAACCTTCCATAATGTGCATAGCGAATGCCTGCTCGGGCACTACCATCAGCAGCAGCGCGGCGGCCAGGCCGCTCAGGGAAAGCTGTTTGAGCTGTTTTTCCAGCGTCATTGTGCGGTCCTCCACTGTTTATTGACCAGAATGGTGGAGAAGTACGGCAACGGCTGGTCGTCGCTGACGTCAGCCAGGTTGTGCCAGCACTGCTCATTGGGAAGCGTGGCTTCCGCCATCATCAACGCGCACTCCAGCAGCCCCGCCTGCGCCAGTAGCGCCTTAATGCGGGCGAAGCGGCCATATACTTTCATCAGTACCAGGCTGTCGTGTTGCGCCAGTGCCTGAGCAATATCCGCTTCCGGCGCGGTACAGGCGATCACTGCCATCGACTGCTGCTCCATTGCCAACGGCGTTTTACTGCGGGCGGCGATGGCGGCAAACGACGTCACGCCCGGCACAATCTCCAGCCAGTCTCGATTGCCAATACGGGCCAGCAGAAAGACCCAGGTGCTGAACAGCATCGCGTCTCCCAGCGTGATAAATCCAACCTGTTTGCCAGCTTCCACTTCCTGCACCAGCGCGGCGGCAACCTCGTTCCAGACGGCTTCTTTTTCCGCGCTGTCGGCGTTCATCGGGAAGTGGCAGCAGCGAATTTCCGTCTGCTCGCCGAGATACTCCCGCACAATAGAGAGCGCCAGGCTGTCGCCGCCTTTACGTCCGGCGGGAGCATAGAGAATATCGAGCGAGCCCAGCGTGCGGGCGGCGCGTACGGTAATCAGGTCTGATGCGCCCGGCCCGGTGCTTAGCGCATATAATTTCCCCGTCATGCGGCTTCTCCCAGGGTTTCGTTAAGTGCCTGATGCAGATGCTTCACAAACATCGCCCTTACCTGCGGGTTTTCGCCCAGGCCACACAGCCACGGAGTCGCGGAGATCCCAGCGGCGTTAAATAAGGTTTTCCAGGAGTCGTCTTCCTCAGAAGCCATATCGTTAATCGCATGATCGCCCGCGACCAGCATCAGCGGCATCAGGTGAACGGCGCTTACGCCTTCGCGTTGCATACTGGCAATCAACCCGTCCACTTCCGGGTAGCTTTCAACTGCACCGACCCGCGCAGGAAATTGCTGCGCGGTCATCATATGGTCGAGACAGGCATAGGCGGCAAAGGCATGGTGGCTGGCGCCGTGGCCCATAAAGACCACTTTCTCGTTAGCGGTGAGCGCAGGCATTTGCAGGCGTAGCGCTGACATCAGGTCAACGTAGTCATCGTGGGTGCTCAATAAAGGCGCGCCCAGCGTCAGTCGGGTAAATAGCGGGCGTAAAGACTGTACTTCGTTAGCAATCTTTTCGTATTCATCACCGTTGATAATATGCAGCGATTGAATCGCCACATCCTGATACCCCTGCTCCGCCAGTTTTTGCAGCGCCTGCAACGGGGTATCAATCTCGATACCGTCGCGCTGTTTCAGCTTGCGGATAATCATCCCGGAAGTGAAGGCGCGAAACAGGTCGCGATCCGGGCAACTGGCGGCAAGCTCACGCTCGCAGGCCACGATGTTTTTCTCACGGGTTTCGGGGTAGCTGGTGCCGAAGCTGACGACCAGAAGGGCTTTTTTCATCGATTTTCTCCTTCCGCCGTCGCCAGCCAGCGTGCTAAACGCTGCTGTACATCGGCGCGGTTTTCCAGTAACTCATCTCCCGACACCAGCGGTGCCGGGCGCGTAATGACGATGCAGGGAATGCCTGCATCCAGACAGGGCTGGACTTTTTCCTGGTAACCGCCCTCGGCGCCTGAGGATTTGGTGATCACCACATCAGCGTGGCACTGGCGGTAAAACGCGGCGTTAAACTCCGCGCTGAACGGGCCACAGAGAGCGAAAATCTCGCCCACACCGAAACCCAGTTCGACACACTGGTTTATCACTTCAGGCACCGGTAATACCCGGGCCAGCAGCGTTTTCTCCGGCAGGCCCGCGCGCCATAGCGCTAAATCTTTACTGCCGGTAGTGAGCAATACACGCTCGCCAAAACGGCTGGCCACGTCGCACGCCTGACGAATATCCGGCACAAAATGGAGCAACGGATGGGTGAGATCGCGAAGCTGTTCCGGGCGTTGATAGCGGCTCAGCAAAACACCCGCCGCTTCGCAGGCACGCAGTACGTTACGGCTCACAACGTCGGCGTAAGGATGCGACGCGTCGATCACCCAGCGCGTGTTATTTTCCTTTAACCACGTCACCATCTGCGCCAGCTCCAGCCGTCCGCAGCGCACCTGCCCGCGAATATCGCCCGCCAGTTGCTGCCCGGTTGGCGTGGCGACTGACAGGGTGTAATGCACATTTGCGGCGTCCAGCAACTGGCAAATCATCCGCGCGTCGCTGGTGCCACCGATGACCAACACATTGCCGAAACTCACAGCACGTATCCTCGCGGCGTGATCATCAGCCCATCCTGCACATAGGTGGTTTTATTGCCGACAATCACCAGGCTTGTCATATCCACCGGCGTGAAATCCATCTCGCCAAGCGTGGTCACCCATTTTTCCTCTTTCTTACGCCCGGCAGATTTCACCACCCCCACCGGCGTACTGGCACTTTTACTGCCCGCCAGCAGTTCAAACGCACGCGCCAAATGCCCTTCGCGGCCCCGGCTGCGCGGGTTATAGAAGCAGATAACAAAGTCAGCCTCCCCGGCGGCGATAATGCGTTTTTCAATGACCGGCCACGGCGTCAGCAGGTCGCTCAGGCTAATGTGGCAGAAGTCATGCATCAGCGGTGCGCCCAGCAATGACGCCGCCGCAATGCTGGCGGTCATGCCAGGGATCAGGCGCACTTCCACATCAAGCTTCTGTTTGCTGACCAGCTCCAGGACCAACCCCGCCATGCCGTAAATTCCGGCATCGCCGCTGCTGATAAGCGCCACATTGTGCCCCGCTTGCGCCAGGTCAATGGCGGTCTGGCAACGCTCAATCTCTTTGCACATCCCGGTTTTGATCACCTGCTTTTCACCGGTAAATGCCTTCACCAGGTGGGTGTAGGTTTTGTAGCCGACGATGATTTCTGCGGCCTGCAAGGCTTCCACCGCTTCCATGGTCATCATTGCCTGCGATCCCGGGCCAATTCCAATAACGGTTAACATCAGTGTGCTACTCCCAAAGTGATGGTGACGCCCTGTTCACGCAGGGTCTCTCCTGAGATATTTCCCCTGCTCAGCAACCAGGCCGACGGGCCGGAGACGCTGCCGACGCCCACCGTCTGGCGGACAAAATCAGAGGAGGTAAATCGGTGTTCATGTTCGCGCAACGCCTCTGCACTGAAGGTGTAAAACGGCACGCGGTATGCGCAAGCCAGCGCGTTGAGCGCCGGTTCCTCTTTTTTCAGTGAGATGCTGCCAATCGCCTTTAGCGCCAGCGGGTCAACACCGTACGCCGCCATCTGACGCGCGAAGAGTGTTGCCAGCAGCGCCGAATCGGTGTCGCGACGACAACCAATGCCCGCCACAATGCGCTGCGGCACCAGCTTCCAGTGCGCAATGGCGATGTCGGGAAGCTCGCGCGCCGGCGTAATGCAAACCACCCCGTCCAGCGGCGGCAGCGACTGCAACGTCTCCACGGGGATAAACCCACGCACATCACACTGATTAAGCGCCTCGCGATATTCCGGCTCGCACCACAACCCCACGCGTTTTCCGCTAATCAGCATCTGATTAACCGTTTTTACCGCCGCGCGAAAATCGTTCATGCGCGCATTCAACGCAACGGCCAGCGTGTCGAGTGCAGCCAACTCGTTAACATCGGTTGCAGTGGTAATGACCGGGTCAGCCCCCAGCAAATCCGCTAACTTACGCGTCAGGGCGTTCGCCCCGCCCACATGGCCAGACAGCAGGCTGATCACGTGTTCTCCGCGCTCATCAATGACGATCACTGCCGGATCGCTGAACTTATCTGCGATCGCCGGAGCCAGCACGCGCACGGCAATGCCGGTCGCACCGATAAAAATCAGCGCGGAATCGCGCGCAAACGCCGTCCGTGCCGCGTGGGCAAAACCGCCGTCAAAGGGTAAAAAACCCGGTTCAAGCAATTCGTCGCGGGTAAAGCAGGTCATCGGCAACATAGCCGACAGCCGTTTCGCCAGTTCAACGCCGCCGGGCGTCAGGCAAAACAGCGTGATGGATTCAGGCTTTGCGGTATTCATGGCTAAATTTCGCGTCATAGAGTTTTGAGTAGTGATACTCCTCGCCCAGGAACGCCCCCACGAGGATGAGCGCCGTTTTGCGAATATCCGCTTCGCGCACTTTGTCTGCGATATCCGCCAGCGTACCGCGCACGGTCTGGCTTTCCGGCCAGGTTGCTTTGTAAATCACCGCAACCGGGGTGCTGGCCGGATAACCGCCTTCAATCAAGCGCTCGGCGACGCGATGGATGCGCTGAACCGAAAGATAAATCGCCATCGAGGTCTGATGCTGGGCGAAAGATTCGAGCTGTTCGCGCGCGGGTACCGGGGTACGGCCTTCCAGACGCGTAATAATCAGGCTTTGCGAGACTTCCGGTACCGTATATTCAACGCCGAGTTCCGCCGCCGCGCCAAGAAATGCGCTGACGCCCGGGACAACCTGCCAGGCGATACCACGGCGGGTGAGTTCTTCACCCTGTTCGCGCACCGAACCGTAAAGCGAGACATCGCCCGTTTGCAGGCGCACCACGGTTTTGCCCGCTTTTATGCCCGCTTCCATCACATCAAGAATTTGCGTGAGATGCAGTTCCGCGCTGTCGTAGTACTCCGCTTCCAGCGGGCAGTACTCCAGCAGTTCGGTGTTAATCAATGACCCGGCGTAAATCACCACCTGCGCCTGCTGTAGCAGACGATAGCCTTTGAGGGTAATCAGTTCCCGGTCACCCGGCCCTGCGCCGACGAACCAGACGCAGCGGGGATCCAATGTTTCAGACATGCGCTTCTTCCTTCTGACAGGCAATGACATAGACGGGGTTGTTGGCTTTGAAATAGTGGCCGCTACCGAGCGGGCTCAGGGCGGAAACCTGAATCTGCTGGCAATCCAGCGGAGCAATGCCGCGCTGGTGCAGATGTGCCAGCGCGCTATTGAGGTTTTCCTGCAAAATAAAGGTCATCACCAGACGCCCTGCGGGATGCAGTTGTTCAAGCGCCCAGTCAATCAGCGACGCCAGGTTCCCGCCGCTGCCGCCGATAAAAATAGCGTCGGCTTTTTCGTCCACCACCACAGGCGCATCGGCCTGGATGCGCACAATATTTTCGCAGGCAAAATGGCGGCAGTTTTGCGCCATCAGCGCCAGTGCGGCCGAGTTGCGTTCTATTGCAGTAATTTTTAGCGCCGGGAAGTGAAGCGCCGCTTCAATGGAGACGCTGCCGGTGCCCGCCCCCACATCAATAAAATGACGTGCGTGATGTAAATCCAGTTTCGATAAGGCCAGCGCCCGCACGGCCTCTTTGGTCATCGGCACCTTCTCGCCGCGCAGAAACAGTTCATCTTTCATCGAGGATCACCACCGTGTTCATGCCGTAATCGGCATTGACCTCACTGACGCGCAGCCAGTGGATCTGTTCATTTTCCATCGCCAGATGTTCCCCAATCACCATCCAGCGGTGCCCTTTTCCTCTTGCCACAAGCTGTTGCGCGATGTCGCGAGGGCCACAGCGGCTATCGGTCACCATCGCCACTTTGCGGTGTCGAGCCAGTTCATCAAACGACACATCACGCCCGTGGCTACTGGTGAGCCACATCTCGTTCATATCCACTCCGGCGCGGGCGCACAGATACTGCACCGCGCTGATCCCCGGCACGACACGCACGTTTTCGCGGCCAAAGTGGGCCACCATTCGCGTGCCAATGCCGTAAAAAAGTGGGTCGCCGGAAGCCAGCACCACGATGTTTTTCTGCCAATGCGCGGTAATCCACGCCAGCAACTGCGGGATATCTGCATCCAGCTGGCGCTGCTCGCCCGTGAATGCAGGAAACTGCGCCAGATGGCGTTTTGCCCCAACCAGCACCTGCGCCTGCGCGATAGCCTCGCTTGCCAGCGGTGTGATAAGCGTTAACCCGGCAGGCCCCATGCCTACGACCGTTAGCATTGCAGCGCCTCCACGATCGCTTTGACCGGGCGATTGCTCCCCAGCACCTGGTTGTCAAAGGCAAACATGATGGCGTCGCACACGGGTGGTGTTTTGGTAAAGCGCAGTTTTTGCTGCACCCGCAGGCAAATCCGCTCGGCAAGATGGTTGTAAATGCGTTGATAGCCAAAGGCGTCAATGTGCTCCATCGCCGCCTCGGTGGTATCGCAATCGCTCACCTGCGTCAGCAGTTCCAGCGGCGCGCCAAGCAGCGCCAGATGCGCCACCAGCGTTTCCATCCGCGCATCGGCAATATGGCTGTGGGTATGGAAAATCCCGGCGGCAATTTTGATCAGTTTGCCGGGGTGACCAATCAACACAATGTGCCGGAACCCCAGGCGCACGGCTTCATCCAGCATATAGCCGACAAAGTTGCTCATGGTGACCACCACGTCGCTATCAATGCCAAGTTGTTCGCGGACAAAACGTTCGCCATGATTGCCCGGCACCAGTACCACGCGGCTGAGGCCCGCGGCGCGTTTGATTTCCAGCTCCAGCGACAGCGAACGTTTCCAGCTCTCCTCTGACATTGGCGTGACGATACCGGTCGTGCCAAGAATCGAGATGCCGCCCAGAATGCCGAGCCGGGCGTTGTAGGTTTTCTGCGCCCGCGCTTCGCCTTCCGGCGCAAAAATCTCGACATCTGCGCCGCGCGCCGGGCCAATCGCCTCGCGAACGGCAGCTTCGATGGTCTGACGCGGCGTACGGTTAATCGCCGCGCTGCCGAGCGGCAGGCCCACACCTTTGCGGGTTACGGTGCCCACGCCCTCCCCGCCGCGTAAGACAATTTCGCCGCTGTCGTTGAGCGTCACGCGGGCAAAAATCAGCATGCCGTGCGTGGCGTCGACATCATCACCGCCGTCTTTACGGATCGCCGCCACCGCCTGCTGCCCCTCAATCTGCGACACTTCAACGTTCAGATTGAGCGTCACACCAGAGGGCGTCACGATCGAGACCTGATGAATAATGTGCTGGCGCAGCACCATCAGCGCCGCCACTTTCGCGGCGGCGGTGGCGCAGGAACCGGTGGTATACCCTTTGCGCAGCGGTTTACCGTTGTGCCAGACCGGGGCGTCAAACGCGGCGTCGCTCATTGTGCATCCCGCAGGTGGTAGAGAATGGCGTTCACTATCGCCGCCGCCACGTTGCTGCCGCCCTTACGCCCCAGCGCGGCAATGGCGGGCAGCGCACTATGAGTCAGCGCGTCTTTGGATTCCGCGGCACCGACAAACCCAACCGGCACGCCCACCACGCCGCTCACCGGCACGTTCAGCTCCAGCAGGCGGAACAGCGCGGTCGGCGCATTGCCGAAGACAAAGACTTTCTCCCCCTCTTCGCGCACAGCGATATCCACGGCAGCCATCGAGCGGGTCATGCCCTGCGCGTTGGCTTCGCGCACCACGCGCGGGTCGCTGATGTAGCAGCGACATTCGCCGCCAAAGCTTGCCAGCAGCGGTTTGTTAATCCCCGATAGCGCCATGGTAGTGTCGGTGTAGAGCGTGCAAGGGCGACTCAGGGCTGACGTCAGACGCGCCAGCGCATCCGGGGAAAACCACAGAATATCCAGCCACTCAAAATCAGCGGTGGTGTGGATTACCCGTTTGACGATGGCTTCATGGAGCGGGCTGGCAAACTGATAATCGGGCCGCGTTTCGCGAATAATCTCGCCGATAATGTCAAAACTTTTTGCCTCAATGGCCTGCGGCTGGCGAATGTAATCCATGTGCTACTCCTCAGGCCGCGCCCATCACCAGCCGCCGGGCTGCCATAAACAGCACCAGCGCCAGCGTGGAAGCTACCCACATCAGTCGAATCGTTCGGGAAATATCATCTACGGCGATGTCGCGTTGCTCGTCACCGATCCACGGCTTCTCAACGCGCTCGCCAAAATAGTCATTCGGGCCGCCCAGGCGGATACCCAGCGCCCCGGCGACGGTCGCTTCAGACCATGCGCAGTTGGGGCTGCTGTGGTTATGACGATCGCGCCAGCCAATGCGTAACGCGGCAGCGGCGTTCGCGCGCCAAAGAAGAGCGGCGGCGCTGAGCAGCAACCAGCTCAGGCGCGCGGGAATAAAGTTGGCGACGTCGTCCAGCCGGGCGCTCACCATGCCAATCGCGCGGTATTTTTCATGTTTGTAGCCGACCATGGAATCCAGCGTATTCACCGCTTTATAAGCCATCGCCAGCGGCGCACCGCCAAGCAGCAGAAAGAAGAGCGGAGCGATGACACCATCGACGCTGTTCTCGGCAACGGTTTCGACCACTGCACGGTTGATTTGCGCAGGTTGAAGCTGAGAAGTATCCCGGCCCACAATCCACGACAGTTTTATCCGGCTTTGCGCTAAATCACCCGCGCGTAGCGGCCGCTCAACATCGCGGGCTGCATTCGCCAGGCAGCGCCCGGCCAGTACCGTGAAGATCATCCAAACCTCCACCGTCCAGCCTAGCCACGGATGTAACGCGTAAGCCAGCGCCAGCGCGCCCCAGGCGACAGCCCAGCTCAGGCCGACCACCACCAGCCACATCACACCGCCGCCAATCCGCAACGCGCGGTCACTGTGACAATAGCGGCGCACTGTTTTTTGTACGCGGTTAATGAGCGCGCCCATCCAGCGCACCGGGTGAGGCCAACTTTGCGGATCACCGATAAGCAGGTCGAGGATCCAGGCGATGCACCAGGCAAGCAGAGTCATTGGACGCTCCTTGCGGCATTCAACCAATGCGTGAGCATCATCGGGCGCTGGGCGAAATGAATATGCAGATAGCTGGCGAAGGTGTTAACCACCTGCCAGCCGCCAGACCAGGTTTGCAGGACGTTCCCGTCGCGTACTTTGCGGCAATCCAGCACTGCCGAGATTTCCGGCGTGAAATCGGAGTAGTGAAATTCGTGCCCGCGAAGCCATTCTCCCGCTGCCGCCAGCAGGGTGTTTTCCTGCGCCTGCGCTTCACAGTAGCCAAAGCGCGTCAGCCGTTTGCCCATTTTGCTGTGACCGGGAATGATATTCGCCATCAGATGAGTATCGCCCTGCGCATCTTCCAGCGAAGTGCCCAGATACATCAGGCCGCCGCATTCGGCATAGATTGCCACCCCGCGTGCATGAGCCTTGCGCAACTGATTGAGCATCGGCTGATTGGCTGCCAGCGCCTTCGCGTGCAGCTCCGGATACCCGCCGCCGAGCCAGATCATCTGGCATTCTGGCAGTACGTCATCGTGGAGCGGGCTAAAACGGACAATATCGACGCCTGCACGTTCAAGCAGCGCAATGTTGTCCGGGTAGTAGAAGTTAAAGGCTTCATCATCCGCCAGCGCGAGCGTCAGGCGCTCATCTTCGTCCACTGAGGGCATCGGCGGCCATTCGCCCTGCGGCAGGGTTTTCATCTCGCTCAATGTCAGCAGTTTTTCAATATCGAGCGTGCGCCCCAACGTATCGGCAAAATCTTGCCACGGTTGCTGTTCAACAACCGATTCACGCGCCGTGACCAGACCGAGATGCCGCTCCGGCAAGGCGATACCCGCCACGGTGGGCACATAACCAATGACTGGCACTGCGCAGTAGCGCTCGATGGCGGATTTGAGAAGCTGGAAATGGCTGTCGCTGTTGACGCGATTGACCATCACGCCTGCGATATTCACAGAGGGATCGAAGTGCTGAAAACCCAGTACGGTTGCAGCAATGGAGGTTGAGACCGCTTTGCCGTCCACCAGCAAAATGACCGGACAGCCGAGCTGTTTTGCCATCGCAGCGGTGCTGCATTGATTGGGGTCGATACCGAGGCCATCGTACAGCCCCATCACGCCTTCAATCACCGCGATATCGGCATGCTGCATGTGTTGGTTAAACAAGGCGTTCAGCGCGGGGGCAGGGATCATAAAACTGTCGAGATTACGCGACGCCACGCCGGAAATTGCCGTATGCCAGCCAGTATCGAGATAATCAGGCCCCACTTTCCACGGCTGCACCCGCCAGCCGCGCTGTTTCAGCACATTCAACAAGCCAAGCGTTACCGTGGTTTTACCACAGCCGCTGCCGGTGCCTGCCAGAATAAATGCGTGATGCTTTGCCGCCATGCCCTGATCCTGCTCAGGGTGGTAAGGGTACGTCGAGATGCGCGTGTTCCCGGTCTTGCGACCGCACGCTTCTGAGCAACCCACTTCCCACCGAAGTTGTTGAGATGTACCGACAGGCAGGTCTTCTGGCTTAGCGTCGTCCTCCCCCGTCCTTCCCAATCTTGCGATCAGTGGTGTTTACGGGTTCGTCAGCATTACAGCAGCGGGGGCTGCGAGGGATTTACACCCTCTTCCCTGACACATAACGTGTCTGACCTGTCGGCTTAATGTCGGAGTCAGTGTAGCGCTCATACTCCGTTGCCTTTTTGCGCTAAAACAATCTATTGCGCCGCAATGATTTATTCAATTTATAATATCAGCCTGGAAAATAAGGCAAATTAGGTGACAGCGTGGCCGTTGCACAATGCCCTGCATCCTGCGGGGAACTGATTCAGGGCTGGATCCTGGGCAGTGAGAAATTGATTTCCTGCCCGGTTGGGCTTTACAGCACCGTGGAAGTAAGAACCGGTAAACCGGCTGACAATGAACGTCCGCTGACGCGCGAAATGGTCAATCAGTTGCTGGCACTGTGGGAATTCCCGGTGGAGTGGAGCCAGCAGTTGCGCATTAATCTGCACTCCCCCATACCGGTTGCCAAAGGAATGGCCAGCAGTACTGCCGATATCGCCGCCACTGCCGTCGCCACCGCACGCTATTTTGATAAAACATTGACTGAACAGGCGCTGGCACAGCTTTGCGTTAACCTTGAGCCCACCGATAGCACGCCTTTTCGCCAGATGACGCTGTTCGATCATAATCAGGGCCATGCGCTAACGGTCGGTTCAGAGCAACCAGAGCTTGATATTCTGGTACTGGAAAGCCCACTCACGCTGCAAACCGCAGACTATCATCGTCTCGACAGACAAGCGGCCCTCCTTGCCGGCGCGCCACAGTTAGCGCAAGCCTGGCAAAAAGCTCGTCAGGCGTGTGAAACAGGCTGTGCCAGACTACTCGGAGAAGCCGCGACGCTCAGCGCTATCGCCAGCCAGCAAATTCTGCCGAAACCGGGTTTTCAGCGCGTACTGGATATTGTGGAGCGTTTTGCATTGTATGGCGTGAGCATCGCACACAGCGGGAGCGTGATGGGGTTAATGCTCGACAGGACGAAACACGATGTTGAGGCCGTGATGGCGGAACTGGAAAGGGACGATGGTAATGTTTTGTGGCCGCAAAAATATGTGCTGCCCATGGTGGAAGGCGGCGTCAGATAGTATTCAGGCGGCCCGGAGGCCGCCTGATGACAAATTACTCAGCTTTTGGCTCAGCAACCTTCTGTTCGCCCATCGCTTTCAGCTTTTTAGAGATGTCGCGGCGTTCTTTAGAAATTTCGGCATTTTTGATGATGTAATCATCAACGCGATCTTCGTAATCACTCTTCATGCTGGCGATGATGCCCTGAATCGCTTCAACGCTCATGCCCGGTTTGATGTAGTCGCTAAGGTTGTCCAGCAGCAGGACACGCTTCTGGTTGTCACGGATCTTTTTCTCAACGTCCTGAATTTCACGCTGCAGTTTGTTTTTACGGCGGAACAGACGAACAAACTCCAGTACATCCTGAAATGAAGGCTTAGTTGTTTCCATTTTTACACCCCTGATATTTGAGACTCGGATTCGTAAATGCTACAGCGATAGAATTAACAATACGTATAGCTGAAGCTAATGACAATGGTTTTTACCTGTCCCTCATCATAACCCTAAACGCTGCTGAATCGAAACAACCCAGGGTCAAAGGTGTTGCATTCGTCGCTTATTTACGCAGCGCGCGGCAGATAAGCAGGGATAATAGCTCAAGCTGACGCGCCAGCTCCATGCTTAGCCAAACGTAGCCATGAATGGGCGTTTCCACCAAATGAGTGCTTTTATGCTCCGTCAGCAACTGGCGTAGTTCATCGACGATCTCGTTGAGTTTTTCGGTGTTCGCTTTTACCGGCTGAGGATTACCCTCATACAGGGCATGCGCGATGGTTAACAGCGTTTGCTGGGTCATCTGCTGCGTTTCGCGCAGCGTATGGGCGTTGAGCATTAAAAAATGGCTTTCGCGAGACGCCCAGTGCGCGTTGATTTGCAGCTCAAGCATACACACCAGGTTACGGCTCACGGTCTGGATGCCTTCGAATACCGATTTCTGGATATGCGTTTCTTTGCTGGCGGGCGTAATCAGCCCACGGATTTTCACCACATCGTTAAGCACCGTTTGCAGGTGTTTTTCCAGATGCGGCCGCTCCACCAGATTGGGTGAAAAGCCGGCCTGATAGAGGCGATTAAATTGGGTCACAAAGGTCGCCATCTGGATGCGCCAGTGGATAAACGCCCGCTGCGGCCAAACGCCGGTGAAAAGCATCGCCAGCAGCGAACCGAAAATAACGTCGCCGCTTCGCCACAGCGCAGTGTGCAGGTCGCCCGGGGGGGCACCCACCACCACACCCAGGGTAATGCCAATCAGCAGCGCCTGATAGGGACGTTTACCGAGCGTCAGCCAGCCACACAGGAACATTGCCCCGGCACACCACATCAGCATCAGCGGTAAAGAAATGAGTTCAAGTTTAAGCGCAATCAGGCCCAGCGCCGAGCCGAGGATAGTGCCGCCAATACGCTGGAAGGCGCGCGGCACCACGTTTCCCCAGAACGAGATGGGCCCCATGATAACCACAAGAGTAATCAGCGGCCACGATCCTTCCGGAATGTCGAAGATACGTACAATCAGAAAGGCCAGCACAAATGCCAGGGCTATACGGATGCCGTGCACTGCGCGGTAATTGCGGTATAGCCGAATTTCAAAAGGACTGAGTGATTTATCAGGACGCACACCGGTTCTCCGGCAGAACAAAAGAGCGCAATTGTACCTGCTTTTGCCCGGCTCGCATCATGAGGCGCAAAAAATCTTTCACTCGTTTTTCAGACCGCTTTACGCGCCACCGCGACGTACATCTGAATGTCCCAGTAGCCGTCCTTATTGCCATCATTGAGATAGAGTTCGAAACAGGGTTTGCCATCAATGTGATACGCGTTGTCTTTGAGCAATTCATCAAAGAATTGTAGCCACGGCGTGGCAAAGTCATGCTCAAGAACCCGGGCGCTGGCAACCGCATACTCGCCGCCCTCAAGATGGGTGAGGATGACGCCCTCACTGTTGGGGGGCAATGTGAAATCATCAGCCACCGTCACAACGGTACTGCAGCGCAACTTTTCAGGCGGCACTTCATCGGGATTATCAAAATAGACCGCCACCCACTCCTTCGCCGGAATCGACTGGCCGTCTACCCACATCATCAGTTGCTCAAAACCTTGCTTAACGGTCTCTTCCCACGGCCCCACCATATGGAAACCGGCAACGGTACGGGCATGGATGTGTTCGATAGTGTAATGCATAGTTCCCCCTGATCTGGATTTTACTGTATATAGATACAGTAAAAATATAGCAGTGCTATACCGGATAGTATGTGCACTGCTTCACATTGTCGCCAGGGAATAACGGCATATCAGCGTTACGCTTTGTGATGGAAATAGTCGCTCAGGCGCGAGAACATCCCGCCCTTATTGACGCTTTCCAGGGTGACCAGCGGCCAGTGGGCAACAATCTTATCGCGATCGTAAAGCTGAATTTCCCCTACCCGCTGATGCGCGGCGATAGGCGCTTCCAGCTCTTTGCCGTCCAGTACGTATTTCGCTTTAATGTTGGGGATCTCTTTTTTCGGCAATGCCAACCAGAAATCCTGATCGGTACCAAGATCAATCGTCTCTTTATCGCCGTACCAGATGCGTTCGGTACCCACTTTTTTGCCGTTTTGCAGCACCTGTACGGTGTCGAAATTCTGCTGTCCCCAGTGCAGCAACGTGCGCGCCTGATCTTCACGCCCCTTCGGGCTATCTGCGCCCATCACCACCGCAATCAGGCGACGTTTGCCGTCAACCGCAGAGGCGATCAGGTTAAAGCCCGCCCCGGATGTATGCCCGGTTTTCAGGCCATCAACGTTCAGGGTTTTATCCCACAACAGACCGTTACGGTTCTGCTGCGTGATGCCGTTCCACGTCAGGCTTTTTTCGCTGTACATATGATAAAACTCAGGCTCACCATGAATGATCGCGCGCGATAACACGGCGAGATCGTAAGCGGAACTGTGCTGCCCCGGCGCGTCCAGCCCGTGAACCGTTTCAAAATGGGTATCGCGAAGCTTCAGCGTTTCGACATAGTGATTCATCATGGCGACGAACTGTGGCTGGCCCCCGGCGATGTAATCCGCCAGCGCGACGCAGGCGTCGTTGCCGGAATCGACAATCAGACCACGGCTCAGATCGTGCACGCTGACGCGATCGCCCTCTTTCAGGAACATCAGCGAAGAGCCATTAAACACCGGATTGCCTTTCGCCCAGGCATCGCGACCCACGGTGACGATGTCATCCGGCGTAATACGGTGGCTGTCGATGGCGCGATCGACGACATAACCGGTCATCAGTTTGGTGAGACTCGCCGGATTGCGCTGCTGGTGCTCATTTCCGGCGGTTAAAATTTGCCCGGTGGTATAATCCATTAATACCCAGGAACCGGCTTTAATGGCCGGCGGCGTGACGGGAGGAACCGCGCTGTCAGTAGCAAAGGCGCAAGAAATACTCGAAGCGAGCAAAGATACAGCAATAAACAAACGGGCTTTCAACAGCAAATCCTCAGCAATTTCAAAATCGTCGTCCTTTTTACGGAATCTCTCACTTTCATACAGCCATTAATTGCAAGAAAATATGACATAACCTGAATCGCCCCCGAAAAACCGCCCTTCTGATGGCTCTGTAAATCGTTTACCATGGTGTTAATTCGCCCGCTCGCTTATCAGGGATTACGTTTTGACCATGCAAGAACCTGCCAACACCCCCGGATTCCTCTTCCACGATTACGAAACCTTCGGCACCAGCCCGTCGCTGGATCGCCCGGCGCAGTTTGCCGCCATTCGTACCGATAACGATTTTAATATCGTTGGGGAGCCCGAGGTCTTTTACTGTAAACCCGCAGACGACTATCTGCCGCAGCCGGAAGCAGTGCTCATTACCGGTATCACCCCACAGGAAGCACGCGCAAAGGGCGATAACGAGGCCGCGTTCGCTCGCCGCATTCACGATCTGTTCACCGTGCCCAATACCTGCGTGGTGGGCTATAACAATGTCCGTTTCGATGATGAAGTCACGCGCAATATCTTTTACCGCAACTTCTACGATCCTTACGCCTGGAGCTGGCAAAATCATAACTCGCGCTGGGATCTGCTGGATGTGATGCGCGCCTGCTACGCCCTGCGCCCGGAGGGGATCAACTGGCCAGAAAATGAGGACGGCCTGCCGAGCTTTCGCCTGGAGCATTTGACCAAAGCCAACGGTATTGAACACAGTAACGCCCACGACGCGATGGCAGACGTTTATGCCACCATCGCCATGGCGAAACGGGTGAAAACCCAGCAGCCAAAGCTGTTTGACTATTTATATGCCTATCGCAGCAAGCAAAAGCTGACCACGCTGATTGATGTACCGCAGATGAAACCGCTGGTGCATGTGTCCGGGATGTTTGGCGCCTGGCGCGGCAACACCAGTTGGATCGCCCCGCTGGCGTGGCATCCGGATAACCGCAATGCGGTGATCATGGTGGATCTGGCTGGCGACATCTCCGGGCTGCTGGATCTGGACGCCGATACCCTGCGCGAACGCCTTTACACGCCGAAAGCCGCATTGGGTGAGACTTCCCCGGTTCCGGTGAAGCTGGTGCATCTGAATAAATGCCCGGTGCTGGCCGTCGCGAATACCCTGCGCCCGGAAGATGCTGAACGCCTCGGCATTAATCGCCAGCACTGTCTGGATAACCTTAAAGTGCTGCGCGAAAACCCGCAGGTGCGGGAGAAAGTGGTGGCAATCTTCGCCGAAGCCGAACCGTTTGTGCCCTCAACAAATGTCGATGCGCAGCTCTATAACGGCTTCTTCAGCGATGCTGACCGCGCCGCGATGAGAATTGTACTGGAAACCGAGCCGCGTAATCTTCCCGCGCTGGATCTTACCTTTGCCGATGCGCGCATTGAAAAACTGTTGTTTAACTACAGGGCGCGTAACTTCCCGGGCACGCTGGATGAACAGGAGCAGATGCGCTGGTTAGAGCATCGCCGCGATGTCTTTACGCCGGAATTTTTGCAGGCCTATATGCAGCAACTGGAAGCGCTGTACGCGCAATATGAAGGGAACAGTGAGAAGCTGAAGCTGCTGAAAGCGCTTTATCAGTATGCGCAGGAGATTGTTTAACGAAGCGCCCCGCACTTGCGGGGCGCACGCTATCAGGCTTTCTGAACCGTGATGCTCCAGGCGGCGTCGCCTGCCTGCTGGAAATCAGTCACGATGTGCCCCTCTTCCGCTGCCCACTGAGGAATCGCTTCCGTTGCCTGGGTGCAGTCGAATTCAATCACCAGTTGGTCGCCGCTGGCCATTTCAGCCATTGCGGCTTTCGCTTCAATCAGTGGGAACGGGCACACCTGAGTGACCACATCGAGTTTTTTTACCGTCATCTTTTTACTCCTGTTATGCCGTAGCGGTTTTCAACTTCGCTTTACGCTGCGGACGCACATACAACATCCATGACGCGGTCCACACGCCAAGGATCATAAATACCAGGCCAATCCAACCCTGCCAGGTCATCATTGCGGTCATCACCAGGCCGTTACCGATTGAGCAACCGCCTGCAATGCTGGCACCAAAGCCCATCAATACGCCGCCCGAGGCACTGCGCAGCGTGGTGCTGGCATCGGCGGCACGCACGCGGAACTCACGGCTACCTTTGGCCGCGATAAAAGAACCCAGGAAAATACCCAGCACCAGGAAGACGCCCCAGTTAACATATTTGCTTTCGCCAGAAACGAGGAATTGCAAAATGTTGGCAGTCGGCGAGGTGATGCCTAAGCCGAACATACGTCCGGTGGCTTCGCTCAGTGGCCACGCCAGCAGCGCGATAAGGCCAATCAACACGGCGGTGACAAACGGATGCCAGCGTTTTTCAAACAACAGATGCGCCAGGCCCGTACGGCGAGGCGGCAGTGAGGCGACTTTCAGCTTCGGCTTACGCAACTCTTTACTGACCAGCCAGAGAGTGGCAATCAGCAGCACGGCAATCAGCGGCCATACGGAGATATTAAGGGTTTCCGCAATGCCGTTATGCGCAGTGGTGTGCTGCCCCAGAAATGCGTTCAGCCCGGCAGCGTGCGGCGAGCGCATCACCGCGCTCATCACCATGTAGGTGACCAGCGCAATCCAGCTACCGATAAGCCCTTCCCCGGCGCGGTACCAGGTACCGGTTGCACAGCCACCCGCATAGACGATACCGATACCAAAGACAAAACCGCCCACCACGGTACCAAGCCACGGGAACGCGCCCGCGTCATAGTGTACCAGCCCGGTTTGAATCAGCGCGAAAACGCCAAGGCTCTGTACCGAGATGGCAATCAGTAAGGCATAAAACATGCGATTGTTTTTCGCGATATACATATCGCGGAAACCGCCGGTCAGGCAGAAGCGACCACGCTGCATGACAAACCCCAGCAACGCGCCACAAATTATTCCGCTCACGATCATCTGCAACATAAAAATTAATCAACCTGGAAAATATCAGTGCGTAAATTATTCCAGTCACACCTGCCAGGAACCAATAACCAAAACCTCTATGATATTCCGTTTGGTTATTTATCGATTATTTTTAGAAACCGCGTGAAATTAGGGCATAAAAAAACCGGAGGCATTTAGCCTCCGGTTTTCAGCGAATCTTAAAGATTACGCAACGTCTTCGTACTGCGGAACCGGGTTGCGGAAGCTTTTGGTCACGCACGCCAGGTAGATCAGGCCGATAGCCGCCCAAATCAGCCCCAGAACCATTGAGCTCTCTTCCAGGTTAACCCACAGAGCGCCAACGGTCAGCGCGCCACAGATTGGCAGGAACAGATACTGGAAGTGGTCTTTCAGCGTTTTGTTACGCTTCTCGCGGATCCAGAACTGCGAAATCACGGACAGGTTCACGAAGGTGAACGCCACCAGCGCACCAAAGTTAATCAGTGCCGTTGCCATGACCAGGTCAAAGTTGATTGCCAGCAGAGCAATCGCGCCCACCAGGATGATGTTCATCGCCGGCGTACGCCATTTCGGGTGGACATAACCGAAGAAGCTTTTCGGGAACACGCCGTCACGACCCATGACGTACATCAGTCGCGCAACACCTGCGTGTGCCGCCATACCGGATGCCAGTACGGTGATGGTGGAGAAGATCAGCGCGCCAACCTGGAACGCTTTACCTGCGACGTACAGCATGATTTCAGGCTGTGACGCATCCGGATCTTTAAAGCGAGAGATATCCGGGAAGTAAAGCTGCAGGAAATAGGTGGAGAAGATAAAGATCAGGCCACCGATTAATGCAGTCAGGAAAATCGCACGCGGAATCACACGCTCAGCGTCTTTCGTCTCTTCAGAAAGGTTGCTGATGCCGTCAAAACCGGTAAACGAGAAGCACAGAATTGTCGCCCCGGTAATCATCGGGATAACGTGCGCATCACCAGACCAGAACGGACGCGTGCTGCTAAGCGTACCCGCCCCTTCACCGTGGAACAGACCATAAATGATCATGCCCAGAATCACCGCAATCAGCACCACCTGGAACACCACGATCACGGTGTTGAAGTTGGCGACCGATTTAATGCTGCGCAGGTTAAAGGCGGTCATGAAGGCCACCAGTGCAATCACGAATACCCACGATGGGATAGACGGCACCAGTGCTTCAAAATAGATTTTCGCCAGCAGAATGTTGATCATCGGCGCGAACAGATAGTCGAGCAGCGACGACCAGCCCACCATAAAGCCTACGGTCGGGCTGATGGATTTCTGGGCGTAAGTATAGGCAGAACCCGCAGACGGGTAGCGACGTACCAGCTTGCCATAGCTCAGCGCGGTGAACAGAATCGCCACCAGTGCAAAGCCGTAGGCAGTCGGCACATGACCGTCTGTCAGACCAGATACGATACCGAACGTATCAAACAGCGTCATTGGCTGCATATAGGCAAGGCCCATCATGACAACCGGAATCAGCGTAAGGGTTTTACGTAATTCCACGCGAGAGGTGTTTGGAGTAGCGTTATGCGACATGGTTATTCTCCTTACGGGTGAAAACCGTCGCAAAAACAAAAAATTGCCCCATTTTTTTGATTTCCTCAGCGACAACAACTGTCGTTTTTTAAGTAAGTATCTATCCGGTACGAAGCCCGGCCTCTTTTATTGAATGATTTGTTTGATGCAAAAAAATAACCGACGCGTATTAAAACGTCGGTTAGTCTCATATTTTGCAAGCGGCACATTCTGCATCAAATTGACATAAAAATACAAGAGAATGTGAAGCCGATCGGCCAACTTCGCTATCTAACCGATTGATTATTCAACAGCGGTCGAATTATAGACCGCAGCTATAGCACTATTTGCTAAAACAGCATCCCGCCACCATGCACTGGCGAGCCCGGCGGTCTGTTCATTCCAGCCAATCCAGACCGGTTCAAAGGGGATATGGGCGACGACGGATTTTTCAACCAGCGCCCCACTTTCAAGGAAGCGTTGAGCGAGATACCGGGGCACAAAACCACAACCTAACCCACTGATTTGTAACTCAAGTTTCGTTTTGAAATCGAAGACCGTGATCGCTTGCTGATCGTCAAAAAGTTGCTGAAATGTGGCGCATTCTGGCGAGGTGTTATCACCCACTACTATCGCGCGAAAACGCTTGATCGTGCGTCGTGATAAAGGCTCTGGCATTTGCGCCAGCGGGTGATGCGCCGCCACCACAAAAATCTGTTCCAGTTGGCCAAGCGGCAGGAAACCAAAGCCACTTAGCGGCGGCGGTTCGCGTAATGCGCCGACGATAATATCCGCATGCCCCTGAATTAATGCCTGCCATGAACCGCCCAGTACGCCATTAATAAATTTCAGCCGGGTAACACTGTGATGTTGATAAAAGGTTTCTATTAATGGCGCCAGCAGTGAAAAGGGAAAAGTATCATCCACGCCAATCACCAGTTCATTTTCCCAACCTTCGTGCAGTTTAATTGCCTGCTGCTCAAGCTCGCGCACCGTGTGCAGCACTTCCCTGCCTTTTTCCAGCAGCATCTGCCCGGTGCGGGTGAATGTCGCCCGGTGGCCGCTGCGGTCGAGAAGTTGAATATTAAGGTCGCTTTCAAGCTTATGAACGGTGTAACTGAGGGCTGACGGCGTTTTGTAAAGCTTTGCCGACGCCGCGGCAAAGCTCCCTTCTTTATCTAATGCATCAAGAATAATCAGCACATCGAGCAAAGGCTTCATGGTTGTCCCCTTGCATCAGGCTGAACGCCGAGGCGGGTTATTCCATCGGCATTAACAGCGGATCAGGATGCTGGTATTCGAAACCCAGCTCATGGCAAATACGGTTGCCATCAATAAGTTTGCCGGTACCGCTGCCCGCATGCTGCGAAAACACCGGCGTCTCCAGACCCAGTTCGCGCGCCATTTGCGGATAAAAAATTTCGCGGGCCGGATGGAGGGGCGCACATATATTATAGATATGTCCGCCTTTCGGAGCCTGCAATAACAGCGTAATCGCTGAAATCACATCTTCCAGATGCACCAGATTCACGCCATGCTGGCCGTCCGGCGCGGATTTTCCGGCAAAGAAACGGCCAGGATGACGCCCCGGCCCCACCAGCCCCGCAAGGCGCAGAATATCAACGGACGTCCCTGGCAGATGATGCAGCCAGTCCTCCAGCTCTTTGAGAACTTTCCCGCTCGACGTAACGGGGTCGCGCGGCGTGCTCTCTTTAATCGTCCCCTGCGTGTTGCCGTACACAGACGTTGAGCTGGTAAAAATAATGCGCGGAATATGATGCGCAAGCGCGGTATCGACTATTTCTTGTACCGCCTGGCGATAAAAATCTTCACCCTCACCGCTGCGACGCGCCGGCAGAGTAATCACCAGCGCGTCAACATTCATCAGCGCGTCTAAATCTTCGGCGTCACAAACCAGTTGTGGTTCAAGGCGTAACGGGTAGCTGTCAATCCCGCACATCCGCGCCGCTTCCACCCCATCCTGCGTCCTTTTGCTGCCGGTAACCTGCCACCCACGCGCCGTCAGCGCCAGCGCCAGCGGCATGCCCAACCAACCTAATCCGACAATCGCGACCTTTTTCATGCCTGCTCTCCTGGTTTCTGGCTATCCTTCTTCTATAAGGCTACGCCAGCCTGCGGGAACTGACAATTTATAGTGTGAATATGAAATGATTTAAAGATTGAAAAAACCCCTTGCCTTCAACGGTGAAAGTGGGCTAGGTTAAAAGACATCAAGTGAATACTCATTCAACGAGAAATAAGTTATGTGCGTTCAATTTAAACACCACCATCATCACCATCATCCTGACTAGTCTTTCAGGCGATGTGTGCTGGGAGACGTTTAGATCTTCCAGTGGTGCATGAACGCAAGAGAGCCCCCGGAAGATTTTCTTCCGGGGGCTTTTTTTTGAACTAAATTCAGCAGGGTAAGAGGAAATCAGAATGTTAGACAACAGCCGTTTACGCATAGCTATGCAGAAATCAGGTCGCCTGAGCGATGATTCACGCGAATTACTCGCCCGTTGTGGCATCAAAATCAATCTCCACACCCAGCGCCTGATTGCGATGGCGGAGAACATGCCTATCGATATTCTGCGCGTGCGAGACGACGACATTCCAGGCCTGATTATGGATGGCGTGGTTGACCTCGGCATCATCGGCGAAAACGTGCTGGAAGAGGAACTCCTGAGCCGTCGTGCGCAGGGTGAAGATCCGCGCTACTTCACACTGCGTCGCCTTGATTTCGGTGGTTGCCGCCTGTCACTGGCAACCCCCGTGGATGAAGCCTGGGATGGCCCGGCAGGTCTGGACGGCAAACGCATCGCCACCTCTTATCCGCACCTGCTCAAACGTTATCTCGACCAGAAAGGTATTGCATTTAAATCGTGCCTGCTGAACGGTTCCGTTGAAGTCGCCCCGCGTGCTGGCCTCGCCGATGCGATCTGTGACCTAGTTTCCACCGGCGCGACACTTGAAGCCAACGGCCTGCGTGAAGTGGAAGTGATTTACCGCTCCAAAGCCTGCCTTATTCAGCGCGACGGCGAGATGAGCGAAGCCAAACAACAGCTGATTGACCGTCTGCTGACCCGTATTCAGGGCGTGATTCAGGCGCGCGAATCGAAATACATCATGATGCACGCGCCAACCGAACGTCTGGACGAAGTCATCGCCCTGCTGCCGGGTGCTGAACGCCCAACCATTCTGCCGCTGGCTGGCGACCAACAGCGTGTGGCAATGCACATGGTAAGCAGCGAAACCCTGTTCTGGGAAACAATGGAAAAACTGAAAGCGCTGGGTGCCAGCTCGATTCTGGTGCTGCCGATTGAGAAGATGATGGAGTAACGACCATGAGCTTTAACACCCTGATCGACTGGAATGGTTGTAATAAGGAAGAGCAGCAGGCGCTGCTGATGCGCCCGGCAATTTCGGCTTCCGACAACATTACGCGCACCGTCGCGGAGATCCTGGATAACATTAAGCAAAACGGCGACCGTGCCCTGCGCGAATACAGCGCGAAGTTTGATAAAGCCGAAGTGACGGCGCTGAAAGTCACCGAAGAGGAAATCGCCCAGGCCAGCAGTCGCCTGAGCGATGAACTGAAAACCGCGATGAACGTCGCGGTGAAAAATATTGATACCTTCCACACCGCGCAAATTCTGCCGGGCGTGGATATCGAAACCCAGCCGGGCGTGCGCTGCCAGCAGGTTACGCGCCCTATCGCCTCGGTGGGACTCTATATTCCGGGTGGCTCCGCGCCGCTTTTCTCCACCGTCTTAATGCTGGCGACGCCGGCGCGCATTGCCGGTTGCCAGAAAGTGGTGATCTGCTCGCCACCACCGATTGCCGATGAAATTCTGTATGCCGCGCAACTGTGCGGCGTGAAAGAGGTGTTTAAAGTGGGGGGCGCACAGGCCATTGCTGCACTTGCACTCGGCACCGAATCAGTTCCTAAGGTGGATAAAATCTTTGGCCCGGGCAACGCATTCGTCACCGAAGCCAAACGCCAGGTGAGTCAACGCCTTGATGGTGCCGCCATCGACATGCCTGCTGGGCCGTCCGAAGTGCTGGTGATTGCCGACAGCGGCGCGACGCCAGATTTCATCGCCGCCGATCTTCTTTCACAGGCGGAACACGGCCCGGATTCGCAAGTGATCCTGCTAACGCCCGATGCCGACATCGCGCGTGGCGTGGCAGAAGCCGTTGAACGTCAGTTGGCCTCTCTCTCGCGTGCCGACACCGCGCGTCAGGCGCTTTCCGCCAGCCGTTTGATTATCGCTCGCGACATCGCCCAGTGCGTAGAGATTTCCAACGCTTATGGCCCGGAGCACCTGATCATTCAAACCCGCAACGCCCGTGATCTGGTGGATCAAATAACCAGCGCAGGCTCCGTTTTCCTCGGCGACTGGTCACCGGAATCCGCGGGCGATTACGCCTCCGGCACTAACCACGTGCTGCCGACGTATGGTTACACCGCAACCTGCTCCAGCCTGGGGCTGGCGGATTTCCAGAAACGCATGACCGTGCAGGAGCTCTCCCGCGACGGTTTCGCGTCTCTGGCCGCCACCATTGAAACGCTGGCCGCAGCCGAACTGCTGACCGCCCACAAAAATGCCGTCACCCTGCGCGTAAACGCCCTGAAGGAGCAAGCATGAGCATTGAAGAGTTAGCCCGCGAGAATGTGCGTAATCTGACGCCTTACCAGTCTGCTCGCCGTCTGGGCGGCAAAGGCGATGTCTGGCTTAATGCCAACGAATTCCCGACGCCGGTCGAATTTCAGTTGACCGCACAAACGCTTAATCGCTACCCGGAATGCCAGCCTAAAGCGGTGATTGAAAACTACGCCGCTTATGCAGGGGTGAAGCCGGAACAGGTGCTGGTCAGCCGTGGCGCAGATGAAGGTATTGAATTACTGGTGCGCGCGTTTTGTGAACCTGGGAAAGACGCGATTCTCTACTGCCCACCGACCTACGGCATGTACAGCGTGAGCGCGGAAACCATTGGTGTGGAGTGCCGCACCGTACCGACGCTGGAAAACTGGCAGCTCGACCTCCCGGCTATCGCCGATAAGCTCGACGGCGTGAAAGTGGTTTACATTTGCAGCCCGAATAACCCAACCGGGCAGCTGATTAACCCGCAGGATTTCCGCACGCTGCTGGAGATGACGCGCGGGAAAGCGCTGGTGGTTGCCGACGAAGCCTATATTGAGTTTTGCCCGCAGGCGACGCTGGCAGGCTGGCTGAACGAATACCCGAACCTGGTGGTTCTGCGCACGCTCTCAAAAGCCTTCGCCCTCGCCGGCCTTCGTTGTGGTTTTACCCTGGCGAATGAAGAGGTTATCGCCCTTCTGTTGAAGGTGATTGCCCCTTATCCGCTTTCTACACCGGTGGCGGATATTGCCGCGCAGGCACTGGCGCCGCAGGGCATCACCGCGATGCGCGAGCGCGTGGCGCAAATTCTGGCCGAGCGTCAATATCTGGTGGCGAACCTTGACGGTATCCCGTGCGTGGAGCAGGTCTTCAACTCTGAAACCAATTACATTCTCGTGCGTATTAAAGCTTCCAGCGCAGTGTTTAAATCTTTGTGGGATCAGGGCATTATCTTACGAGACCAGAATAAACAACCTTCTTTAAGCGGCTGTTTGCGTATCACCATCGGCACCCGCGAAGAGAGCCAGCGCGTTATTGACGCTTTGAATGCGGAGAATGTATGACCCAGAAGTTTCTCTTTATTGACCGCGACGGCACCCTGATTGCAGAGCCGCCGAGCGATTTCCAGGTTGACCGTTTCGACAAACTGGAATTTGAACCGGACGTTATTCCGACGCTGCTGACCCTACAAAAAGCAGGCTACAAGCTGGTGATGGTCACCAATCAGGACGGGCTGGGTACCGATAGCTATCCGCAGGCTGACTTCGACGGCCCGCATAATCTGATGATGCAGATTTTCACCTCACAGGGCGTTAACTTCGAAGACGTGCTGATTTGCCCACACTTCCCGGCCGATAACTGCGACTGCCGCAAACCGAAAACGAAGCTGGTCACCGCATGGCTCGCCGATGGCGTGATGGATAAAGCCAACAGCTACGTGATTGGCGATCGTGCCACCGATATCCAGTTAGCAGAAAACATGGATATCATCGGCCTGCGCTATAACCGTGAAACACTGAACTGGGCGACGATTGGCGAGCAGCTCACCCGCCGCGACCGCTACGCGCACGTTGAGCGTAAAACCAAAGAAACGCAGATTGACGTCAAAGTATGGCTTGACCGCGAAGGCGGCAGCAAAATCAATACCGGCGTCGGATTCTTCGACCATATGCTGGACCAAATCGCCACCCACGGCGGCTTCCGCATGGAAATTGCCGTGCAGGGCGACCTGTATATCGACGATCACCACACGGTGGAAGACACCGGTCTGGCGCTGGGCGAAGCATTAAAAATGGCGCTCGGCGACAAACGCGGCATCAACCGTTTTGGCTTTGTGCTGCCGATGGACGAATGCCTGGCACGCTGCGCGCTGGATATCTCCGGACGTCCACACCTCGAATATAAAGCCGAATACACCTACCAGCGCGTCGGCGACCTGAGCACTGAGATGATCGAGCACTTCTTCCGCTCACTCTCCTACACCATGGGCGTGACGCTGCACCTGAAAACCAAAGGTAAGAACGATCACCACCGTGTGGAGAGCCTGTTCAAAGTCTTTGGCCGTACGCTGCGCCAGGCGATCCGCGTGGAAGGCGATACCCTTCCCTCCTCAAAAGGAGTGCTGTGATGAACGTCGTTATCCTCGATACCGGCTGCGCCAACCTGAATTCCGTGAAGTCCGCTATCAGCCGCCACGGTTATGACCCCGTGGTAAGCCGCGACCCGGACGTGGTACTGCGCGCCGACAAACTGTTTCTGCCGGGCGTGGGCACCGCACAGGCCGCGATGGATCAGATTCGCGAGCGAGAACTGGTCGATCTGATTAAAGCCTGCACCCAACCGGTGCTGGGCATTTGCCTCGGTATGCAGATCCTCGGCAGCCGCAGCGCAGAGAGCAACGGCGTCGACCTGCTGGGGATTATCGACCAGGCGGTGCCGAAAATGTCCGACTTCGGCCTGCCGCTGCCGCACATGGGCTGGAACCGCGTCTACCCGAAAGCGGGTGACCGTCTGTTCCGGGGTATCGAAGATGGCGCGTACTTCTATTTCGTGCACAGCTACGCCATGCCGGTCAACCCGTACACCATCGCACAGTGCCACTACGGCGAACCGTTCACCGCGGCGGTGCAGAAAGATAACTTTTACGGCGTGCAGTTCCACCCGGAACGTTCCGGTGCAGCCGGGGCGCAACTGCTGAAAAACTTCCTGGAGATGTAATGATCATTCCAGCTTTAGATTTAATTAATGGCACGGTGGTGCGTTTGCATCAGGGCGATTACGCCCAACAGCGCGACTACGGTAATGACCCGCTGCCGCGTTTACAGGATTACGCCGCTCAGGGCGCACAAGTGCTGCATCTGGTCGATTTAACCGGCGCGAAAGACCCGGCACTGCGTCAGATCCCGTTGCTGAAACAACTGGTTGCAGGCGTGAACGTACCGGTGCAGGTTGGCGGCGGCGTGCGCACCGAAGAGGATGTGGCGGCGTTGTTGGACGCAGGCGTCGAACGCGTGGTCGTCGGCTCGACGGCGGTAAAATCCCCGGAAATCGTCAAAGGCTGGTTTACCCGCTTTGGCGCGGAACATCTGGTGCTGGCGCTGGATGTGCGCATCGACGAACAAGGTGCGAAGCAAGTCGCGGTGAGCGGCTGGCAGGAGAATTCCGGCGTCACGCTGGAAGAACTGGTTGAAACCTATCTGCCGGTTGGCCTGCAACATGTGCTGTGCACCGATATTTCGCGCGACGGTACGCTGGCGGGCTCTAACGTCTCGCTGTATGAAGAAATCTGCGCTCGCTACCCGCAGGTGGCGTTTCAGTCTTCCGGTGGCATCGGTTCGCTGGATGACATCGCCGCGCTGCGCGGCACCGGCGTGCGCGGCGTAATTGTCGGACGCGCGCTGCTGGAAGGTAAATTCACCGTAACGGAGGCCATCCAATGCTGGCAAAACGGATAATCCCCTGCCTGGACGTACGCGATGGTCAGGTCGTCAAGGGCGTGCAGTTCCGTAATCACGAAATCATCGGCGACATCGTCCCGCTGGCGAAACGCTATGCCGACGAAGGCGCAGATGAATTAGTGTTTTACGATATCACCGCCTCCAGCGATGGTCGCGTGGTCGATAAAAGTTGGGTTTCTCGCGTCGCGGAAGTGATTGATATTCCCTTCTGCGTCGCCGGTGGCATCAAATCCATCGACGATGCCGCGAAAATTCTCTCTTTCGGCGCAGATAAAATTTCCATCAACTCCCCGGCGCTGGCCGACCCGGAGCTGATCACTCGTCTGGCGGATCGTTTTGGCGTGCAGTGCATCGTAGTCGGGATCGACACCTGGTTTGATGCCGATAGCGGCAAATATCACGTTAATCAATACACCGGCGATGAAAGCCGCACCCGCGTCACCCAATGGGAAACCCTCGACTGGGTGCAGGAAGTGCAGAAACGCGGCGCGGGGGAAATCGTCCTCAACATGATGAATCAGGATGGCGTGCGTAATGGCTACGACCTGGCGCAACTGAAAAAAGTGCGTGACGTCTGCCACGTTCCGCTGATTGCCTCGGGCGGTGCGGGTACCATGGAACACTTCCTCGAAGCCTTCCGCGATGCGGATGTCGATGGCGCGCTGGCCGCCTCGGTATTCCACAAGCAAATTATTAATATTGGTGAATTAAAAGCGTACCTGGCCGCACAGGGCGTGGAGATACGGGTATGTTAACTGAACAACTGGATTGGGATAAAACCGACGGACTGATGCCCGCCATCGTACAACACGCGGTTTCCGGCGAAGTATTAATGCTGGGCTATATGAATAAAGAGGCGCTGGCGCAGACAGAATCGTCCGGCAAAGTGACGTTTTATTCGCGCACCAAAGAACGCCTGTGGACCAAAGGCGAAACGTCCGGCCATTTCCTGAACGTGGTGAGCATTACCCCCGACTGCGACAACGACACCCTGCTGGTGCTGGTCAACCCGATTGGGCCAACCTGCCACAAAGGCACTTCCAGCTGCTTCGGCGATACCAGCCACCAGTGGCTGTTCCTGTATCAACTGGAACAACTGCTGGCAGAGCGTAAAACCGCAGACCCGGAAAGCTCCTACACCGCGCGCCTGTATGCCAGCGGTACCAAACGTATCGCGCAGAAAGTGGGTGAAGAAGGTGTAGAAACCGCGCTGGCGGCAACGGTGAAAGACCGCTTTGAGCTGACCAATGAAGCGTCGGACTTGATGTATCACCTGCTGGTGCTGTTGCAGGATCAGGATCTGGATTTGACGACCGTGATTGAGAACCTGCGAAAACGTCATCAGTAAGTTTTCATCAGGCATAAAAAAACCGGGCAAGCCCGGTTTTTTATTATGTGGCGTAAGCATTATGCTTTCGGTTTGTAGTTACGCAGCGCGTTGCGCCCCAATACAACACCGGCACCAATCATCCCGCCCAGCAGCACCGCCAGCACCAGCGTCAGACCACGTTTCGGGCTGTCGCGACGGATTGGCAACGTCGGCTTCATCACGTAGCGATAGACGTGAATGGTTTTCGGGTCGACTTTCAGTTTTTCGATGTCGAGCAGATTTTTCTTCAGACCGTAATATGCGGCAGGGAAGGTTAAAGGGCGGCTAGCCTCATTAGCAATCATAGAGCTGAGTGCCTCAGTACCTAACAAAAACATCGTTTCCTGCGTTACATCTTGTGTCTGTTGGATTTGCGGCTTTGTAACGTTACTTTTCTGAGCATACTTTAAAGACTCAGAGATTTGCTTGATACGTAAATCTTTCTGCTCCTGAGACACAGCCTCCTGATTTGAAAGAGAATCTTTAATATTTGTTACTCTAACTTTAATAGTGTTGTTAAGATCCAGTTCCAGCTCTTCAGCGATTTGTTCATCTATTTTTTGAATATATTCGGCAACACCACGTTGTGCCGCTTCAGCAGAATCGCTTACGTAACTGATTGTCAGAGGGAGAGATTGCCCTTTTACGGACGGTTCAATGGTCAGGATCTCAGGTTCTTCCTGATTATCCAGAGATTCTGCCAATGCAATAAAAGCAGAATTAAAACGGTTAATAACCTGATTCTGAACATCAGGGAGGGTAACTGATGAATCAAGCGTGTTCAGGGCATTATGATAGTTAGCAATCTGCGCTGCATCCGGACGCGTGATAGTCGCGGTAGAAGTCCACTTCTCTTTCGCCAAAAAAACATAAGCTACAGCGAGAGCAACAGTAACAATGACACATACGATGATAGTCAACTTGCCACGCCAGAGTTGCATCAACAAATCGACAAGGTCGATCTGCTCCGACTCACCCTCATAACCATTGCGCCCAGTATTGTTATCTTGAATCATATAAACCTTAGTGACATCCAAACAGAAATACCCACGAGGGCACCAGTTTACCTGGAGCAATCCGAATTTCTATAGGATTTTCACCAAAAACAGAGAAACCTGAAAAGAATCAGAAAAAAGGCTGAACGCCCGTCTTGTCAGACATTCAGCTTGTGAAAAAATTTAGTTTAGTCGTTGCCAAAAAGATCGCGCGTGTAGATTTTTTCTGCTACGTCAGTTAACTCTTCAGCCATACGGTTAGAAACGATAACATCCGCTTCTTGCTTGAAAGCTTGTAGATCGCGAACGACCCGCGAACTGAAGAATTCATCCTCTTTCATCACCGGTTCGTACACAATCACCGTGATCCCCTTCGCTTTCAGCCGTTTCATGATGCCCTGCACGGAGGAGGCTCGGAAATTATCAGAGCCGCTTTTCATGATCAGGCGATAGATGCCGACAACTTTCGGCTTACGCGCCAGAATCGCATCGGCAATAAAGTCTTTGCGCGTGCGGTTAGCATCGACAATGGCGGAGATGATGTTGTTAGGCACTGACTGATAATTCGCCAGCAGCTGCTTGGTATCTTTAGGCAGGCAGTAGCCGCCATATCCAAAGGAGGGATTGTTGTAGTGATCGCCGATGCGAGGATCCAGGCAAACACCTTCGATGATTTGGCGGGAATTGAGTCCCAGCGTTTCCGCGTAGCTATCCAGCTCATTAAAGTAAGCAACACGCATTGCCAGATAGGTGTTGGCAAAGAGTTTAATCGCCTCTGCTTCTGTCGAATCGGTAAACAGCGTAGGAATGTCTTGCTTAATCGCGCCCTGCTGGAGCATACGAGCAAAACGCTCTGCGCGCTCTGAACGCTCTCCAATCACGATCCGCGAGGGGTGAAGGTTGTCGTACAACGCTTTGCCTTCACGCAAAAACTCTGGCGAGAAAATAATATTATCAGTGGCATATTTCTTCTTTACCGAATCCGTAAAACCTACCGGCACCGTTGATTTAATGATCATGACGGCTTGCGGATTAATCTCAATGACATCCTGAATAACCGACTCAACGCTGGAGGTATTGAAATAGTTAGTTTTAGGGTCGTAATCCGTTGGCGTCGCGATTATAACGTAGTCAGCATTCTGATAAGCCAGGTATTTATCAGTGGTTGCAGTGAAACGCAGTTCACCAGAGCCCAGATACTGCTGAATTTCTTTGTCGACAATGGGTGAGATGCGCTGGTTAAGCATCTCCACACGTGAGGGAATGATATCCAGCGCCACAACGTCGTGGTGTTGCGCAATGAGCAGGCCGTTTGAGAGGCCGACATAGCCTGTACCAGAGATGG